>JAITOS010000095.1 GCA_031289815.1 Peptococcaceae bacterium
GAAGGAATCAGTTATGCCCTGAACAGCGCCTATCAGCTGGCGGCCATCATCAATTCACGCTGTAAAAATCCCCAGCGGGCGTACCGGCGCAAGACCTTTCCCATGCGCGTCAAATTATGCTCCAAGCGCTTAAAATCGCCGTTTATGTATCAGCCGTTTTTGCGCAAATGGGTGATGAAGAGCGGGGTAAGAGCGATTAGTGTGGTAGCGGAGGAGCGGCGCGGAGAGGTCTGACGCGGATCATGAGCGCGGCAGGAACGGTAAGGATATCGGCGTAATTCATTGAAAACGGTAGCGGAAATGAAAAACGCCGAGTTAAGGTTGAGTTTGCTATTCTGTAATCCGGCTTAGGTTAGGCGCGCCGTTCTGAATAAGTTGTTCAACGATAGAAGCGAGGTCACTACTAAGGGCTTCGCTGTCGGTTTCGTCACCGCCAAGCTGCGCATACTCCGCAACCTCACCGAGCTTCCATGACGCGAAATAGATGATGGTTTTGACGCCTTGACTATATGTTTAACCGAATCGAATAACAAGAAAGAAGCGTAGAAATTCTCCGGCGTATAGCCACGTTGTCGCGATAGCAGAAATTTCTTTGCCCAGAAATGCCAAATGTTGAACCGGACATCCATTTACCCCGGTGACTACCTGGCTCTGCTCAAATAAAAGGATAAACAATAAACTTGGCAAATTGCAAGGTCAAGTCCTTGATCGACATACCCATTTCGTTGGCAAATTCAACATTGGCACAGCGTCGTTCAATAGCCATGATAACTTCTCTTATAAATTGGGGGTCCAGCTCCTTCACCCACGGTTTCTCGGTTCGCTCCAGCAGGATATTTACAATGGCTGAAACCTGATTCTGACGGTAAGTCTCAAGCTTTTGCCATGACACGGGGTAATGGGTCTGCAGATCCTTCATACACTGATTGGTCAGTAAAAAAGCTCCCTCTTTCACAAAAACTTCCGTACCTTTCGCCAGAGCGGTTACCGGATCGGATTCGTTAATAATCAGGTTGAGCCTGTTGGGAAATTCCAGCAGGAAGGTATCAACCAGTTTATCCACCAGGGCTTCTTTATTCTTAAAATAAAGATAGATGGTTCGTCTGCCCACACCGGCCCAATCGGCCAAATCTTCCATTCTCACAGCATAAAATCCTTGATTTAAGCACAGATCTTTGAATGCATTGATAATTCGTTGTTCTGTGTTCATTTTTGTCTCCCTCATTCCTTTTGTCTTATTTCAATCATATCATGCGCGAGCTATTTACACAAAATGCACAATAATGTATAATATGTGCATGATCATAGTTTAACGCTGTAAGGAGGGATGAAATTGCCACCAGGGTATAAAAACAAAAAACTGTATGTTGCTCGTGCCGTTGTTTTGTCTATCGCTGTTCTAATCTGTCTGCCGAGCTGTTTTCATCCTCCGGAACCGCTTGTCGAAGAGCCTTTGCTGGTGCGCTCTATGGTTGTCAGGGTTGACGCCAACGGGCAAAGATTTACCTATTCAGGCGAGGTTCACGGACGCTATGAAAGCCAGTTGGCATTTCGCGTGAATGGTAAAATATTGGTGCGCAATGTGGATGTGGGAAGCTTGGTGCAACCCGGAGAGATTCTCATGCAGCTGGATCCTGCGGACAGTCAATTAAGTGTCCGGGTGGGTGAGGCGGCGCTTCGTTCCGTGGAATCCAAAATGAAACTGGCAAAAGACAATTTGGTTCGCGCCCAAGCGCTTTATGAAACCGGCGGATTAAGCAAGGCGGAATATGAGGCGGCAATGGACGCCGATAACGCTGCGGAAGCCGCTTATCAGCAAGCCGCGGCACAATTGAATCAGCTAGCCAATCAACTCCAGTATTGTGATTTAACAGCGGATTATGCCGGTGTTGTTTCCGCTATCAGCGTGGAAGCAGGACAGCTTGTGGCGGCGGGTACACCGGTAATAACGCTGGTTCAGGAGGGAGACCGCGAAGTGGAGATCAGCGTTCCGGAAAACAGGGTGGATGGGTTGAGCAAAGCAACGAGCATCAAGGTAAGTTTTTGGGCTCTTCCCAATGTCATCCTGGACGGATGGGTGCGTGAGGTGTCGCCGGTAGCCGATTCCGTAGCCCGGACGTTCAAGGCGCGCGTCAGTCTGGTTGACCCGCCGACCAATCTAAAAGCAGGGATGACTTCTTCCGTTGAATTAAACACATCCGCTGGCGAGCAGGCGTCTCTGGCGGCAATTCCTTTAGCGGCTGTTTATCAAACCGGTGACGGTCCTGCCGTATGGATCATCAGTGACGGAATAGCAAGTTTGCGCAAAATTCAGGTGGCTGGTTTTGACCGTGACCAGGTAAACGTAAGTTCGGGTCTGAATGACGGAGAAGTCATAGTGACTGCCGGGGTAAACAAATTACTGGAAGGGCAAAAAGTGAGGCTCATGGAGACGTTGCCACAAAATACTGAAAACTGATTGCGAGGACGAAAGCCGTGAAAACGATCAACCTTACGGAATGGGCGCTCCGACACAAAGCATTGATATACTTTTTTATCATCTTAACATTCGTTATGGGCGCTTACTCCTATCAAAATCTCGGCAGGACGGAGGATCCGGAGTTTGTCGTCCGGAAAATGGTCATCAGCGTCGTCTGGCCGGGCGCTAACGCGCAGCAGATGGAAGAACAGGTCACGGATAAAATCGAAAAGAAGCTCCTGGATACTCCCGGACTGGATTATTTAAACAGCTACTCCGCGCCTGGAAAATCATACATATTCGTCAACCTGGACTTTTCCGTGGAACATGATAAAATCCAACCCACCTGGCTTGACGTGCGCAATATGGTGAACGATATCAGGGACACCCTGCCGGAAGGGGTTCTGGGGCCCTACTTCAATGACAAGTTCAGCGATGTATTTTGTTCCGTTTATGCCGTTACCGGGGACGGCTATTCTTATGAGGCGATGAGGGCTGAAGCTGAGAAAATCCGGCGTCTTTTACTGGAGGTCGATCAGGTCAAAAAGGTCCAGCTCATGGGGGTTCAACCGGAAAAGATCTACATCGAAATGGAAAGCAGCAAGCTGGCCAAGCTGGGCATAAGCCCCAACGCGATTCTCGCTACCTTGAAGGGCCAAAACGCCATGACTCCGGCCGGGATGATTGAGACTTCCTCTGATGATGTTTATGTGCGGGTTTCCGGTATGTTTGACGAGGTTGAAGACATCGGCGATATGCCTGTACATACCGGCAGCGGTACAATTCGGCTGGGAGATATTGCCTCCATACAGAGAAGCTATGCCGATCCCGCCGAACCTAAAATGTATTATAACGGTCAGCCGGCAGTCGGACTAATGCTGTCCATGGAAGAAGGGGGAAATGTCCTGACTTTGGGTGAGGCCCTGAGCCGAATGGTCAGCAAGATTCAAAAAGACCTGCCCGTGGGTCTGGAGCTTCACCAGGTCGCCGACCAGCCGGAAGTGGTGAAGGAGTCCATTAATGAATTTGTTATTACCCTGTTGATCGCGGTGGTCATCATTCTGCTCGTTTGTCTTTTTACCCTGGGAATACGAACCGGGGCAGTGGTCGCCATCGTGATTCCGCTTGTTATCGCCGGAGTTTTTGCCGTAATGCAAGGCAGCGGCATCGCGTTGCACAGGGTCTCGCTCGGAGCGCTGATTGTGGCCATTGGCCTGCTGGTCGATGACGCTATTATCATTTTAGAGAGTATGACGGTCAAGCTCGAAGAGGGCTGGGAACGAACCGAGGCCGCCGGTTTTGCCTATGTAAATACAGCCAGACCCATGCTGACCGGTACGCTGATCACCTGCGCCGGTTTTATTCCGGTGGGTTTTTCCCAGGGAAGCGCAGCTGAATTTTTAGGCAGCCTTTTCTGGGTAACGACGATAGCCCTGTTGATTTCCTGGATCGTGGCGGTGACCGTAACTCCGGTCCTGGGTTATCAGCTGATTCGGCTAAAACCGGCGCATAAAGCTTCCGGGCGCGATGTATATGATAGCAAATTCTATCGTTGGTTTAGGAAGCTATTGAACGGGTGTCTGGAAAATCGCCAAGCTGTTCTCATTGTTACTTTAGCAGCGTTTCTGGCGTCAATGTTTATGGTCCGGTATATAAAACAAGATTTTTTCCCGGAATCCGTTCGTCCGGAACTGATTCTTGACCTCCGTCTGCCGCCGGGTTCGTCGATCCAGGCTACCGACGAGACCGGCAAACAATTTGCCGGACAGTTAAAGGATGATCCTGATATCGTGGATTATTCCTACTACGTGGGTCAGGGAGCGCCGCGCTTCATTTTGTCCCACGAGCCCGTTCTTGCCAGCAGTGATTTCGCTCAATTTGTCATCGTGGCTAAAGACCTTGAGGCCAGGGAAAGGGTGGCTAAAAAGCTCGACGGCATTCTGACGAGGTTTCCCTCGGTGGAAGGACACTATCGATCCATCCAGATAGGTCCCCCGGCTAAATACCCGGTAATGCTGCGGGTGAGCGGATACGAACGTGATACAGTCCGCAATATTGCGGAACAGATCCGAACCCTGATGGCCTCTGAGGCATATCTGCGTGACGTCAATCTGGATTGGAACCAAAAAAGCAAAGTCGTGCGTTTGACTATCGATCAGAATAAGGCGCGCCTGTTGGGCGTCAACAGCGAGACCCTGGCGTCAACGCTCCAAGCGCAACTATCGGGAGTGCCAATCGATGAATTCAGGGAAAAGGATAAAACGGTCGGTTTAAGCTTCCGTCTGGATTCCAGCAGCCGCAACGACGCGGCCAATATGAAAGATCTCAATATCCCTCTCAGCAGTGGTCAATACGTACCGCTGGACCAGATCGCGAAGATTTCCTATGACGCCGAAGATGGAGTGATCTGGCGCTATGATCTCAAGCCGACCATCACCCTGCAAGCTGATGTAACCGGAGGCGTTACCGGCACGGATGCGACCAAAAAAATTTATCAAGAGCTTGCCTCACTGCGCCAGGAGCTGCCCTTGGGCTATAGCGTTGAAATGGCCGGGTCAGCCGAAACAGCGGACATTGCTTTAGCCAATTTGCTCAAAGTCGTTCCGTTCATGGCTATCGTGATGATGATATTGCTGATGCTGCAACTGGAGAGTATTCCTAAAATGCTGCTGACCTTATTCACTGCGCCATTAGGCATGATCGGGGTTATCCCCGCGCTGTTACTGACCCATCAACCGCTGGCTTTCGTAACGTATTGTGGGATCTTAGCCCTGGCGGGCATCATTATCCGCAATTCAGTGATTCTCATCGATCAAATTGATAAACAGCTGGCGCAAGGTGAAGCTACCTGGAATGCCATCATAAACGCGGCGGTGCTGAGATTTCGGCCTATTATGCTGACCGCCTTGGCAGCAATACTGGGAATGGTGCCGTTAATGACCAGTATATTTTGGGGGCCAATGGCGGTAGCCATAGCCGCTGGGCTTTTCGTTGCGACAATGCTTACCTTGCTGGTGCTTCCGGCGATGTACGCCGTCTGGTATCAGGCGGTTCCGAAGTCATAGGGAATTTTCCAAATGCGATGAATAAGATGAATAAACTGAAGCATATGCACAATAATATTTGTGCATATGCTTGACTTATCACGAATTTTATCATACACTTGCAATGACCTGAAAGGAGCGGTTATCATGGCTGAAACAACGAATTTAAGCATAAGACTTGACCGGGAACTGAAAGACCAGGCGGATCAAATTTTTAGCGCCATGGGTATGAGCCTTACCACTGCGATTACCGTATTTGTGCGCCAAGCGGTGAGGCAGAAAAAAATCCCGTTTGAAATCTCTCTCTCGGATAGCGAGAGCAGGGCCGTCGCCATGCGGGACGCGCTGGCGGCTTCCGAGCGAATATGGCAAAACTCGGCGCAGAACGGTACGGCGGGGATGACCCCGGATGAAATTGACGCGGAAATTAAGGCGGCCCGCGCTGAACGGAAAGTGCGGGCGTATTGAGAGGCGTGCTGAAAATCAACGAAACGTCGTCCTGAATATGCGGTCAAAGGGCTTGGACGACGCGACGATCGCGGAAATTACTGGCTACTCCGCAGAAGAAGTCCGGCGAATTTAAGCGATGAAGACTTGCTTTTGCTGAGGAGCCGCGAAGGGCGGACGGTTCCGCTTTTCGTCCCGCTGCGCCCTCCTGGCGCAAAGGGACGCGCTCGGCGTCCATGCCTCGCTTGGCGCGGAACCGTCCGCCCTTCGCTTGGATTTGGGGTCTGGGCGTTTGTATGCCTGTTTTCGGGGCCTTTCTTCGTGTTCTTCACTTTCTTTTCTTTAGTTTGCTTGTCAATCTGGCAGATAGATTTCGTCGCAAGCCAACAGCGCTTTCTCGTTGCGGTTCTTGCTTATCTGCTCCCATTCTTTTCAGCGTTAATTTTCTTTAGTTTGTTTACCTGGAACGCTCTTAAAATCCCTGAAATCCTGTCATTTATATGCTATACTGAGAGTGGTACTATACTGAGGATGTGCAGCGTTGGCGCGAAAGGAACAGACTTAATGATGGAAAACCGCAAAAGCATTCTGCCTCCTACGGACGACCGCTTGTTTAAGTTGCTGATGACCAGTCCGGATTTGCAGCCGGGGCTTATGGACATTATATCCGGTATTATCCGGCAGCCTGTGGCCGCGGTGGAAGTCCGCAACAATGAGTTGCCGACGGACGATGTAAACGACAAGCAGGAACGGCTGGATGTGAATTGCGTTACCGGCGATGGGCGGCAGGTCAATTTGGAGATGCAGGCGTCCCGGATGCAGGAGCTTGCGGGTGGGCAGCATGAAAACCTGAAGAACAAGGCTGTCTATTATCTTTGCGATCTGTATGCGACGCAAAGCGTTAAGGGTAAGGATTATCATAATCTGGCCAAGACGTATCAAGTCACATTCTGCACTTATACGGTGTTTCCGGAACGCGAGAGCTTTGTTAACGAGTTTAGCTTGCGTAATGAAGAGGGCGAGGCGCTCAGCGACGCGGTGACGGTTGTTTTTGTGGAATTGTCGAAGTTGGATAGAATATTAAGCAAGCCCGTGGAACAGATGACCTCTCTGGAAATGTGGTCAATCTTCCTGCAATATGCCGATAAACCGGAGCAGGAGAAGATCGTTCAGCAGGTCGCCGAGGCGAAAGGAGAGATTAAAATGGCTTTGGAAGTTTTGATTAACGTCAGCCAGGACGAGCGCGAACGCGCTATTAACCGCAGCCGCCGCATGTATCAAACGGATTTGGAGTCTAATATGAATACGGCGCTGGAGCGCGGGCGTATTGAGGGGCGTGCTGAAAATCAACGAAACGTCGTCCTGAATATGCGGTCAAAGGGCTTGGACGACGCGACGATCGCGGAAATTACTGGCTACTCCGCAGAAGAAGTCCGGCGAATTTAAGCGGCGCGAAAGGAACAGACT
>JAITOS010000120.1 GCA_031289815.1 Peptococcaceae bacterium
AGTCGCGAGGCGGGGCGCTGCCGTTTCACGTTCGGCCAGAGGGCCGTCAGCGAGCGGCTTCCCGCCGCGTCCGGCGTTCCAACCGGTTCACTTGCAGAAAAGCCCAGAGGTTTTGGAACGCCAGCGGCGGGGAGCCGCTCGCAGGCCCGGGCCGCCGTGAAGCGACAGCGCCCCGCCTCTCGACGGGCCACAGCCCAACATCCCAGCTTAACGATCATTTTAATGACCCCGTTGCTATTTAGCAAATCCATGATATAATTATCTTGAAATCAAGATAATATACCCCTTAAACAACCGCAGAGAGGAGCTTCACCATGAATATCGCCATCACTCGCACCACGAACCCCAAACCCCATCCGGAGGAATCCAACCTGGGCTTCGGCCAATACTTTACCGATCATATGTTTTTGCTGAATTTCAGTCCCGGCAAGGGCTGGCATAATGCGCGCATCGTCCCTTACGGCCCCCTCGAACTGGACCCGGCCACCATGACCCTGCATTACGCCCAGGAGATCTTTGAAGGACTCAAAGCCTATCGCGGCATCGACGGCAAAATCCGGCTCTTCCGGGCCATTGAAAATATACGCCGCCTCAACCGCAGCAACGAGCGCCTCTGCGTACCGCTCATCGCGGAAAGCGATTTCATGCAGGCGCTGACGGAGCTCCTTCATATAGAAGAAAGCTGGATTCCCAGCAGCCCGGATACCTCGCTGTATATCCGCCCCTTTCTGATCGCTACCGATCCCTTTTTAGGCGTCAGGCCGTCGGACACCCACCTGTTTATCATCATCCTCTCCCCGGTCGGCTCTTATTACGCCAACGGGATCAGCCCCACCAGCATTCTCGTAGAAGACGAGGACGTCCGCGCCGTCCGCGGCGGCCTTGGCTGCGCTAAAACGGGAGCGAATTACGCCGCCACCATCCGCGCCCAGGACAAAGCCAAACACAAGGGCTTTACGCAAGTCCTTTGGCTGGACGCCCTCGAACAAAAATATGTAGAAGAGATCGGCACCTCGAACGCTTTCTTCAAGATTGCCGGCACGGTCATCACCCCGCCCCTCAACGGCTCGATCTTGCCCGGAATTACCCGTATGTCGGTGCTGGATCTGCTGCGGCATTGGCAAAACCGGCTGGAGGAACGCCCGATTTCCATTGATGAGGTCATCGACGCCGCCAACCGCGGCCTTTTGGAAGAATCCTTCGCCTCCGGCACCGCCGCCGTGATCTCTCCCATCGGCAGCTTAACCTACAAGGGGAAAAGCGTCGAAATCAACGAAGGCAAGATCGGCGCGCTGTCGCAAAAGCTCTATGACACCCTGACGGGAATACAGTGGGGAAAGCTCCCGGATCCCTTTGGCTGGACGACCCACATCTAACGCAGCCCCTATGAACACATCCCCTATGGCTCTGAAAGGCAGGGTTTGATCTGGATAAGCAAACGGCGTTCAATCTCTTCCTCGCGTTTTCAACCACCTTTCGTTCCCTGGACGGCGCGGTCAAAAAAAATGTCCGCCAGTACGGATTAAACCCCACGGAGTTTGGCATCCTGGAATTCTTATATCTCCACGGCCCCCAGCCCATTCAGCAGATCGGCGCCAAAATTCTGCTGACCAGCGGCAGTATGACCTATGCCATCACGCAATTGGAGTCTAAAGAACTGGCCCGCCGCAGCCTCAGCGAACAGGATAAGCGCATTATTTATGTAGAACTCACGGAGGCCGGAGAGACGCTTTTGCAGAAAATCTTTCCGGAGTACGAGGCCTTTCTGCGTCATCTTTTCGCTTCCCTGGCGGAAGCCGACGCGCTTCGGTTCATCGAGCAGCTGCGACATTTGGAGCGGGCCGTCAGCGACGCCGCGGAGGACGCCCCCGATGGCGGGAGTTTGCCGCCGATAAACTAAGCGCAAATCCGCATAATACTATACTTTTCGACCCTCCTGCTATATAATTATTTCCAGAAAGAATCTTCTTGACCGTACAGTGAGGAGGAAGTGTGATGATCCGTACCTTGATCGCTCATACCAGCGAAATCGACGATATTGAACTCGCCGCCCAGGAAATTCGCGACCAGCTTCAGCCGCAAGAGCATTTGCGTAAAAACTCGGTAGGAATTATTTCCTGTCACTATGAATTCGTCTCATCCGGCGCGTTAAAGGCAATTTGCGAAGCCCTGCCCTTTGACGTAGCCGGTACCATTACCACGACCCAGGCTGTCAACGATACTTCCGGTACGCTGTTGCTTACCCTGATGGTACTCACCAGCGACGACGTCTCCTTTAAGACGGCGCGCACTTCCTCCCTCCTCAGCGAACCTGCCAAGGCCATCGAACGCGCCTATCGGGAAGCGGCCGCTTCCATTCCTGAAAATCCTGCGCTCGTCTTCATGTTCGCCGCCTTTATGATCGAAAACTTCGGCGACAGCTATGTGGACGCCGTTACGAAAATTTCCGGCGGCGCTCCTTGTTTTGGGACTCTGGCCATCGATGATTCCGCGGATTTTCACGATTCTTACATGATCTATGACGGCGAAGCGTACCGGGATTGTCTGGCCCTGATCCTGGTCTACGGCCCGTTAGCGCCGAAATTTTATATCGCCACCTTCTCTGAGGACAAGCTCATTGATAAAGCGGCTCTCATTACCGCCGCCGAAAATCACATCCTCAAAGGGGTCAATGGCCGCCCGCTTATGGAATACTTTGAAAGTTTAGGACTCGCCAAGGCCAGTGAAACGGGCTATGCCATGACTTCCCTGCCCTTTATGCTGGACTACGGCGACGGTACGCCGCCGATCTCCAGAGTCTTCATCGGGCTGAACGAAGACAAACACGCGATATGCGCGGGCATCATGCCGGAAGGCGCCACCCTGTACCTGGGCATATTCGATAAAGAGGACGTCCTCCTGACGACCCGCGAAGCGGTAAAAGAAGCGCTGCAAGCGGCAGAGGGCGCGTCCGGCGTCCTCATCTACTCGTGTATCGCGCGTAACATGTCCCTGAGCGGCAGCGTGCTGGCCGAAGCGGATTTAGTCCGCCGGGAAATCGGCGCTACCCTGCCTTTTATGATGGCCTATTCCGGCGGTGAAATTTGCCCCACGCAAATCACTAAAGATTCCGCCATCAACCGCTTCCATAACAACGCCTTCATTTTGTGCCTTTTCTAGCACACCCGTCGCCCCATCCTTTTGCCGAAAGGGGATCATCCCGTGCCGCTTATTGATGAAAACGATGAAAAGGCCTTGCTGCTGGAAAAAATCTCTCAGTTACAGCTTCAAAACAAAAAGCTCACCCGCGAGCTTAAAACAACGAACAATTTTCTCGACAAAGTTACCAAAACCGTGGAAGCCAAAGACACCCTGGGACAGATGCTCTCCACCATTAACGCCCAGCAAAAAGCCTATACGGATATCCTTCTTAAAAACTGCCCCAACATCATCTTTCTTTTGGACGTCAGCGGGCGGTTTGTACTCAGTACGGAGGTTTTTTTAAGCGCGACCGCTATTCATAATTTTGATTTTATTCAAAACCGCCCCTATGAAGAAGTCTTTGCGCCCTATGTAACGCCTGATTTATCAGAAAGACTGAAGAAGGCGGTGGACGCCGTCATTCACACCAGGGAAACCGTCCTCCTGAATGAGTGGATTGATTTCAGCCAAAAGAATACCTGCCGCTATTATTCGATCGAGCTCATCCCCATCAACGACGCCAAAAGTACCGGCGACGGCCTGACCTCCGGCGTACTCGCCGTCTTTGTGGACTTGACGGATTTTATGCGGGAAAAACAGCGCGCGGAAGCCGCGAATAACGCTAAATCAGATTTTCTCGCCACCATGTCCCACGAAATCAGAACTCCGATGAACGCGATTGTCGGCATGACGGAAATGCTCTCCCGCAGCGCTCTGGATCCTCAGCAGCTCAAATATCTGTCGGACATCAAAAAATCGTCGCAATCATTGCTCTCGATCATTAACGACATTCTGGACTTTTCCAAGATTGAAGCCGGTAAGCTCGACGTCGTCAACTCCAATTATAATTTACACAGCCTGTTGGAAGACCTACGCTCCATGTTTGAATTATTATTTGAAAACAAAAAACTCTCTTTGTATTTTTATGTACACGCCAATGTTCCCGAAATGCTTTATGGCGACGATAACCGGCTCCGGCAAATACTCATCAATCTATTTTCCAACGCCTTAAAATACACCAACCACGGCGGCGTAAATTTCTCCGTGTGGCTGACCGCGGATCAGACGCTGCGTTTTGATGTAAAGGATACAGGGATCGGCATTCGCCGGGAAGACGCCGCCAAGCTATTCCACCCCTTTGAACAATTGGATCTCCGCAAGAACAAAAACGTGATCGGCACGGGCCTTGGTTTGGCCATCAGCTACCACCTTTGTCAGTTGATGGGCGGTCGTTTATGGTTTGAAAGCGAATACAACCAGGGATCCACCTTTTCTCTGTCCATTCCCTGTGTCTTAGGGGATAAACATTGCGCCGAAGCTTCAACCGATGAACTTGAACCGGCGGAATTCAGCGCGCCGACCGCCAGGATCCTGGTCGTTGACGACATCGATATCAATCTGGTGGTCATCGAAGCTCTCCTCAGCACGTTCGGCATCACCCCTGCCCTTGCCGCCAGCGGCGCTGAAGCTCTTGAATGCATCAACCGGGAGAAGGACGCGTATCATCTCATATTTATGGATCATATGATGCCGGAAATGGACGGCGTCGAAACTACGCGCTTGATCCGGCTGCGCGGCGGCTATCTTGAACACATTCCCATTATCGCTTTGACAGCCAACACGACCAATGACGCGAAAGCCATGCTGTTAGACAATCAATTCGACGACTTTTTATCTAAACCCCTGGAATTTTCCGTCCTGAACCGCTGTCTGCGCAAGTGGCTGCCTCCAGAATTGATCCGCCAAAAAGAGCAAACCCTCTAGCGGCCCTTTTTCAGGCGTTTTTGCTCATACATAATATGATCCATTTCGGCCAGGAGCTCGGCGACGCTCTGTCCTTTGTCAGGAATAATACTGACCAGGCCATAACTGAAATCCATTCTATAGGGTTTCTGCGACTGTACGCTATATTCCTCGATTCGCTCCTTCATCCGCAAGATGATTTTTTCCGCTTCGCACATCTTACAACGGAACACGATCAAAAATTCATCGCCGCCATAACGGCAAACCATATCCTGACTGCGTACTGAGTCCCGCAAGACATTGGCGATCCCTTTGATCGCAAAGTCCCCTTCATTATGACCGTGAACGTCGTTGATCGTCTTCAGATTGTCGATATCGATAAAAGCGGCGCAATAGGGAACCTCCGGCGCGGCGGTCAGCGCCTCCTTCAAGGACTGCACCCCCACCCAGCGGTTATTGACCTCCGTCAGCGCATCCGTGGAAGCGGTCTTGCGCAGAGAGGTTTCGTGACGTTTCCACTCACTGATATCGTCGATCATGTGCAGATAACCCAAGCGTCCGTCCGTAAGCTCCAGCTTATCCGAAGTAATCTTGTACCAGGAACCCGTTTGCTCGTCAAACACTTCCTGAAAAATCGGAAATTTATGATCTTCTGATTCCGTACTGACGCGAAGCAGGTTGCCGACCAGCACACCCGCTACGTGTTCGCTGTCATACAGATTGTCCACATTCCCGATATAGTCCCGCGCCGGACGATTGAGATAAACGAGCTTCCCCTCCATATCCACTTCCAGCACCATGATATGCAGATTATTCAGCGCGGCTAATATCTGATGATAACGCCAGCTATTGACCGACCAATTCCATTCTGTTTTTTCCTGACCGCCACTTTTCACATCTTCATTTTCCGCTTGCGATTGGTCGGCATACATCGCTATTTTGCCCAGCAAATTGTTGTACGCCGTAAACAGCCTTCCCTCATGGTAGATCTTCCCCACCACATAACCGCGCGCCAGCTGTTCCATATTCCAGCTTATGGTCGAAAATTGCCCATACAAAGCCTTCAACGAGCCTGCCAGATAGTTTCTTCTTCCCGGCAGTTCCGCGTCGAGATTGCCCTGGCTCAATTCTTTGGAAAAACGATTGATCTCGTTGATATGATTGATCAGCTGATTGAAGTCCAGCAAAAACTCCCGAAGTGCCGCATCGTTCTCACCCGCCTCTTCAACCGTCAGCGTATCCCCGATTTTTCCCTCTAAGAGCTTTTTCGTAACGGCCCGCAGGGCCTCTATCATTTGGCTATCAACCTTCATCTTCATTTACCTCAATGATATTATCGGCAAGAACCGAAATCTCATTGAACATTTGCCGTAAAGCGGCAAGTTCTGTCTCCCGACGCCCAGCAGTCAATCTCCTTTACTATGAAAGGCTTGCCGGTATACGTTTCCAAAATACCGGCGATAAATCCTTCATCATAATCGCAAATCGTTTCATCCGTCACCGGCAGGCCGGAGCAATCTAAATCCTCTCCGACTGTCAAGGTGAACGACAGGGTGTCCATATCCGCTTTTTCTATTTGCAAGATCCCGATCTTTAATTTGTGCAACTGACTCTGTAAGTTAGCGATAAAATAATCGAAATCTCCGGAAAGATCCAGTAAATTCTTTGCCATTTCCGTACCGGCCAGATGTCCGGCGGCGCGATACAGCTCAGCCGCAGTCTCCGACCCATACTCCCTGGCTAAAATATCCCTCAGGGTATACTGAAACAGGCGATACACCACGACCGGCATGTCCACCCCCAGATTCTTTCTTCCTTCTCCTATGTCCCCCAGATTATCCCAGCTAAATCGAGACGGCTTGTTTTGATACTGCATATCGATCTCCCTCCTTATATATCCATATCTATCCTGAATTTTATGTTTTTCTAATGTTAGTATCGGCAATAACCGAAGTAACATTGAGCATTTGCCGTAAAGCGGCAAGCTCTTTTACGACGGATAGTACCTGCTTTCAAGCAAACTTCCAACTATCAACTATCACTATATCAGATTCAGCAAACCAATACAATATTTCCCCATAATCTCCCTTAATTCGACAATTTTCACGGTCAAGACAGTGTTCCGGCAAGACGCTACTGATTCGTTGCCGCTGGCAACGGCAGACAAGCCGAACACGCCCGCTAAGGAAGTAGCAGCGGGGGTTCGATTCGTTTCTCATGGTGCGAGAGAAGGGACTCGAACCCCCACGGTTTCCCGCTGGAACCTAAATCCAGTGCGTCTGCCAGTTCCGCCACTCTCGCCGATAAGCGATCCGCCCTACACGATCGCGGATCTATCCGTCTCCACCCCTATTATATCTCAGTTTTGCCAAGGCGGCAACTTTTCAATACACCTCGCTGAGCGCCCTTACGGCCTCGTCCGAAACTTCCTTCACTGTTCCGATCACCGTAATGACCGTCTGCGTATAGCCATTCGCTCTGTTTTTTTCCGCATACTCACGCAATAACGCTAAGGTACTGGCGTCAACCACTTCTGAAACCAATACCAAGGGCGCGTGGTTGACCGCCGCCAATACCGCCCCGTTCAGAGCGTCCGAATAGTTCGTACCGGAAGCGACATAAATCCGGGGAATAATATTTCCTTTCCCTTGACGGGCATAAAAGATCTCAAAGCCGATCCGGTTCACCGCCGCCGAAGTCTCATAACGATTATTGCCCTGATATCGCGTCCTGAGCATTCCCGCGTATTTCATCCGGCTGAACAGGTTCTGCACGATCTGATCGGGCACAACCGCCGTCCCGCCCACCATATGAAACGCCTGTCTTCCTAACCAGGGATTGAGGCGGTTTAAGTAGTGAAGAACGCTGTCCGGCACCTCTCCCCGCGAGGGCAGTAAAAGAATCGGCACGCCGCCCAGCCGGGCGGAGGTCACTTCCCCCTGGTTATTCAGATATTGCGCTTCTTCCGCGGTCACATTTCCTAATAAGGACGCCGCCACCGAAGCGCTTAGAGCATCCGGATAATCCTCTCCCGAGACCAAAAAAAACTCCGTGCCGTCATGCTGCATTTCCTTGGCGATTTCTACCGCCGTCGCATAGCGATCTACGCCGGCCAGCCGGTGAATATGCGCTGAATCGAAGCCCAGACGTCCCAAGGCGTCGATAAAGGATTCCGAGATCACCGACGTCCCGCCCAGAAGATAGATCTGTCCTTCAGGATCGAGATGCTTCTGCACATACAACAGAGCGTCATAGCTGTTTTCCGGCAGATCGTTGACCAACAACAGCGGGGCGTTCTTTTGGCGCGCCAGAGGAACTCCGGCCAGAGCGTCGGCAAAGCCGTTGCCATTCGCCAATACGACGTTATATACTTTACTTGGGTTCATTTTATAAGCAATCTGCACGGACGTCTGGAACCGATTCATTCCATAAATCCGTTCTATCTGACCGGCAGCCAATACGGCCTTACTGCTGACGCACGTCAGCAAAATACTGAGAAAAAGCAACAAGACATACTTTCTTCTCTGTTTATCCACACATGACCACTCCTGTTAAAATTACCGCTCCTGTGAAAAAGAGTCGTAATGTATTGTATTCCACAGACTTTCGTAAATTCCTTCATTCTGGGCGTTTGCCATTTTCCAAAGAGCAGAGGACGATCCCTTCTAGTAGATGGTCTTGCCCGTCCGGCGATACTCGTCATACAGGGCGATCCCCTCTTCCCGATCGATCTGTTCCACTTCCAGGAGCTTGTCTTCCCCGCGGAGGTGGCGGTAGATGCCGCTGTCCCGGAAACCGATTTTCTCCGCTTCCGCCGCCGCCGAAGCGAAATAAACCCGCTGGATGTTGGCCCAAATAATGGCCGACAAACACATCGGACAGGGCTCACCGGTGGCGTAGAGCACGCTTCCCGTTAAATCGTAGGTTTGCAGCTTCCGGCAGGCCTGACGGATAGCCACTATTTCCGCGTGAGCCGTCGGATCGTGGGAACAGAGCACTTCATTGCTGGCCGCGCTCAGCACTTTTCCCGCTTTGACGATCACCGCGCCAAAAGGGCCGCCTTTCCCTTCGGCCACGCCTTTCCGCGCCTCTTTTAACGCCATCTCCATATATGGGTTCATCGGCGAACTCCTTCCCCCCTATCCGGGTCGGCCTTCTCTATCCGTGAGATTTTCCGGCTGAGCGGCGGACTTTCAACACCCAACCGCCGCCCCTGCCGGACGCGCCGGTTAAGAAGCCGCCGGGTTTCAGTCGGCGGCTTCTTGCTATTTGTTATTCGTTATTTCGTTATTCATATCTCCGGGCGCCAAGGTAACGGGAGGCATAATAGCTGTCGCTTAAACTCGTAACTTTAACCAGATCCCTCGGATTGCTGGCGTGTACAAAGCTCCCGCCGCCTATGTAGACGCCCACATGGGAAGCCCCGCTGTCGTAGGTCTTAAAGAACAGCAGATCGCCAAGCTCCAGATCATCCCGGCTGACAGCCGTTCCTCCGGCAAACTGATCGTAGGAAGTCCGGGGGATGGCGATCCCTGAACCCGCGTAGACATACTTCGTAAATCCTGAACAGTCGAACCCGTTTCTGGAGCTCCCGCCGGCTACATAAGGAATACCCACCAAAGTAAGCGCCAATTCCGCAATTTCCGCGTGGCTCCGGTTTCCACGGGAAACCGGCTGCGCCTCTTGAACGGGCGG
>JAITOS010000012.1 GCA_031289815.1 Peptococcaceae bacterium
GTTATCTATATTTTCGATCATGCCAGTAAAAACAAAACGGTTGATCCAAAACCAGCATATCGTAAAGAATTATTAAGCGACAGTAATGTTATTGAATCGCCGTCAGGGTTATATAGGGCTGAAAAAGTTCCTTTTTTCAGTGAGCAAACCCATCGTTTTATGGTGGTGATAAAACAGATGGATGAAATCATATTCTCGTCAACGACTACTTTTCGGGATAGAGATACAAACCTGATTCTATGGGCTGATGATGGAACGGACACCTTGTGGGCCTATAATAGTGATACCGGGACAGTCGTCATAGTCCATAGCGCTGGGGCGTGGCTGGAAAAAAGGTATGCGGACAACAAAGACGATGTGGTGCCGCAGTTGCTCAAAGAATTACGACCGACGGTATTTGATTAGAAATGGAATGCGGCGCGGACAGCCTTGACAATTCGCTTGCATAGAGCCGCATTCCCCCAGCGGCGTTACTCCTCCTCACTCCTCCGGAAAAATAGAGAAATCATTCAGCCGGTTCACCATCTTTGCCAGAACGTCCGCCACCAGCGCCAGATCGGTGGTTTTGTACGCCGCGAAGGCCGCCGCGGTCTGCTGACGTATTTTTTCGTGCAGGATGGCATGAGCCTCCGCGATGGCTTGGCCGGTAGTGGTCAGGGTATAGTAAACCTCCTTGCGGTTATCGGGGCGGGTCTCTCTGGAGACCAGCTTCTTTTTTATGAGCTTGGTCATCGCTTTGGAGACGCCGCCGCCGGTCATAGACAGTTTTTTAGCCAGCTGCGAGCCGTTGCTGGGCCCGGCGGCGCTGAGGCTTTGCAGGATATGGCATTCCGTCATCGTCGGACAGGCGCTGTGCAAAGGCGCGGGCAGGCGTTCCTTCAGCATACGGTCAAATACGCTTTGCACGAGGGCTTCCGTGTGGTCGAAATAGCGGTTGAAAAGCTCCATTTGCTCTAAAATGGCGTTAATCTGTTGCCGTTTCGCTTCCCGGCTGGCCTGGTGATCCATGCTGTTCTCCCCCTAAAACGGATTCGGCGCTGATCCTTTCAGCTTCTTTAATCATACCGAAATCACGAAAAAAAGCAATATTTTTTATTGACAAGGAAATAATATGTGGGATAATATGATTGACGAGGAAATAATATTGCGGCGCGGCAAAGCAAGCGTAGAAAGCTAAGCGAGCGGAAACAGCGAGCAAAAAAAGAACGCAGAGCAGAACCCCAAGTGTTAGAAAACCAAGAGCGCAAAAGAACAAGAGCGCAGAAAAACAGAAGAGTGGACAGCAGAAAAGTAAACAGTAGGAGGAATAAAAAGCGATGCAGAAAATTGATCTATCAGTCACCCTGACCAACGAGATGCTGGAACAAGCCGCGGCGCTGGCCGCAACGCGGGCCCACACGGAAAAAAGCGCCAAGCTCGACCTCATCGGCCACGTCGGCACCCATATCGACTTGATGGGCAAGGAATTCGATCTGAAGCGAACGCAAACCACCGGCAGGATTTTTGACGTCCGTCAGGTTAGGGCGGACGAAATTACCTTGAAAGATTTTGCCTGCGAGCAGGTGGGCGCAGGGGAATTCCCCTTGTTTTTGACCGGCCGGATGCAGGAATTTGCCTACGGCGCAAAGGAATATTTTCTGCCCTCCAAGGAGCTGGCCTGGGAGGTCATTGAATTTCTGATCGCGCGGCAGGTGGCGCTGATCGGGGTGGACATGGCGGGGGTGCGGAAGGCCGCCGAACACGTCAAGGCCGACACCCTGTGCGCGGAGCGCGGCATCTTTGTCGTGGAAAACCTGGATCAGCTCCCTGCCGTCTGGGAAGCGGCGGGCGGCAAGCCGTTTACCGTGCAGCTCTATCCGCTGCGGCTTTCCGGGGTCACGGGTCTTCCCTGCCGGGTGGTGGCGGAGATGTAATTGCGGAGATTTAACGTTGCGCGTTCGCCGCGGTTATGATACGATCAAAGCCTAGGGAAAACCTTACGCAATAGGGATTGATGGAGTTGGATCGCTGTGAATAATATCCAATTAACCGATATAAAAAGTAATGTCCTCTGGTTAGGCCAGATGCGTCCGGGCGAGCGGCTGCTGGTCGAGGTGATCAAAGGCAATCAATCGGGACTGGCGACGATTCTGCTGAAGGATCGCTATGTACAGGCGGAGATTGAAGCCTTTGTACAGGCGGGAGAGCGTTTTTTCGCCATTGTCGGCGAAAAGCAAGCGGAGGGCATCCTCCTGGTGCGGGCGGATCGACCGCCGGAGCAAGCGGCGTCAGCCTTGCCGGGGAATCCCGAACAGGCGGCAAAGCAGAGCGCCGAGGGAACCTTGATTAAGGTGCTGCCCAGGGAGACGCCGCCGAACCGCAGCGAAATCCTCAAGCCCGCCGCTGTGCCGACGCGCCTGGAGGGCGAACGGACCTTGGTTGAGGTGATCAAGGGCAATCAATCAGGCTTGGCGCTGGTGCTGGCCAAGGGGCAGTACGTGCAAGCGAAAATTGACGTTCCGGTGCAGGCCGGCGAACGCTTTTTCGCTGTTTTAACGGAACAGAACGCGGAAGGGATCATGTTTCTCAAAAAAGCGGATATTGCCGCCGCGCCGCTGCCGGAAGCGCCGGAAGGGGCGGAACGACCGGCTGACCGCCTGAACGCTCAGGTGTTGCAGCGGGGAATCCTGACCAATGACCGCGAGATCCTCCGCCTGGTGCAGCAGCTGCCGGAGCGCGGGGGCGATTGGCAAGTCTGGCGGGAGACGATCAGAACCGCCGAGCCGCTCAAGCAGCTGCTGGCTTATCTGGAGATTCCGGAGTGGCCGGAGATGGAAACCGAGGGCATGGAAAAAATCGTAAAATTCCTGCAAAAAATGGGGATCGAATACGAAGCGAAATTATTATACCAGGCGCCCGTTCAGCGGCAGGAAGCAGAGCTGGGGCAACAGCCGGGGCAACAGCCGTTGCGGGAGCCAGGGGAGTTGGCGCGGGCCGCGGCGGAGACCTTGAATCCCGCCGTCGCGCCAAAGCCCAAAGAGGGGCAAGAGCTGAAAATTCCCCGGCACGCGGCTGAGGTCATGGGCGCGGCGGCGGCTGACGGGCCGGAGGAGCCGGAAGCGGTGAAAGAGACCCTGAAAGGCGCTGTCCTGAAAGAATTGGCGGCGCTCGCCGCCAGAAACAGCGAGCCGCCGCACCACCGGGTGCTGACGCAGATGCTGGATCATATTACCAGCCAACAGCTGTGGCTGCAAAGCGGCGCCGCTGAAAACGCCTTTTTCCTGCTGTGTTTGCCGCTCCGCAATCAGGGAGAGATGAACGAGGTTCGCATTGCGGCGGAAGCGAAGCGAAAAGGAACGAAGCTGGATGTTCAGCATTGCCGCTTAGCCTTTCTGACCAGCACGGAATATTTGGGGGAGATCGGCATCGACGCCTGGTTGGGGAGCGAAGGGATAGATGTCAAAATCCTGTCGGCTGATCCGGAGGAACTCACGGGGCTGTTGGATGAAGCCTGGCCGGACGCCCGACA
The DNA here is from genome assembly GCA_031289815.1 of Peptococcaceae bacterium. Classification (GTDB taxonomy): domain Bacteria; phylum Bacillota; class Desulfitobacteriia; order Desulfitobacteriales; family Desulfitobacteriaceae; genus JAITOS01. The sequence continues at coordinate 3,509 of JAITOS010000012.1, forward strand.
CAGAATCACCAACCAGGGCTGGCCGGTCAAGTCGATGGCAGTGAGCCGCCTGGAATCCGACTCTGAATTTATGCGGTTTATTCAAGGGAATAAGCGTAGTGGGGTGGACTTGCAGGGATGAATAAGAAAGCAGTGGCGCTTTCTTACGAGGTAGGGAGAGCGCCGGTCGTGATCGCCAAGGGGTCGGACGAAGTGGCGATGAAGATTATTCAAGAAGCGGAAAAACAGGATATTCCCATCCAGAAAAATGAAATACTGGTGGAGGCGCTGTCCAGGGTAGAAATCTACCGGGAAATTCCGGCGGAATTATATCAGACCGTAGCGGAAATCCTGGCTTTTATCTACCGCTTGGACGCGCTGAAACGGCGGGAAAAAGAGAAAAATAAAAGCGGCGGCGGCGATTCCGGCGGCGCTGACCGTGATCCGGGAGCGGACGCTCGCTGAGCGAAAGACAAGAACGCGGGGAAAAGAGCAAGCATGAGAGAGGGAAGCTCACAAAAGACGATGGTGGCCGTCGAGGTTAAAATCAGCGGACAGGATGAGCGGCGGGCGGAAGTGGCCGCCGTTGAGGCTTGGCGTATAGAAGAGGGAAAAGAAGCGTTGGCGTGTACCTGGGTGATACGCCCGCTTCAATTTGTTTCCGACCAGGTATGGCAGGGACTGGGTATTTCCCAGGAAGCAAGGCAAAAGGCGGTTTCCCTGGAAGAATGCTATCAGGATATCCTGCGCTTTTTTGAGGGAGCGGTGCTGGTGGGCCCGGAGATCGCCGCTAAAGCAGCGTTTTTGGGACGGCGGCTGGGCGTGGAAATTCACAATGAATGCTGGGACGTTCTGGAGCTGGCGCGGATTTTTTTCCCCCGGATTCAGGAGACGAAGCTGAAATCACTGGCTGCAAGGCTGGCGGCTGCGCCCGGTGCGGAGGAGAAGGAGGAGCGGCCTGAGCTTGAGCCGCCGGAAAACAATGCCGGCTTGAGCTGGCGGTTGCTCCGCGCCTGTTGGCATAAAGGGCTGCGCTTTGACTTGAGCTTTTATCAGGAGGCGGAACCGCTGACGGTGGGCTGGCAGGGCAAAGGCTTTTTCGACGCTTTGCGCCGGGAAATCAGCAGAAAATTTCCCGACCGGCCCATACGGGTGGATTTGGGGCTGGCCTGGCCGGAAGAGGGCTTGTTTCAGAAGAAAGAAGGAAAAAAAGCCGTACCGCCCGAGCGCCAATGGGTGGAAGACTGTTTTGCGCCGCGGGGGCTGCTGGAACAGTGTATCGACGGCTTTGAAAATCGTCCCGGACAGAGGAGCATGGCCAAAGAGGTTCTCGACGGGCTGACCCAGGCCAGACATTGCGTGTTGGAAGCGGGGACGGGCGTAGGGAAATCGCTGGCGTATCTCCTCCCCAGCGTCTGGTGGGCGCAAAAAACCGGCGGCAAGGTCGTCGTAGCGACCCATACCATTCCCTTGCAGGAACAGATTGTGGCGAAGGATCTGCGGGTGATTGAAGCGGCGCTGCCGTTCAGCTTTAAGACGGCGCTGGTCAAGGGGAAGAGCAACTACCTGTGCCTGAAAGAATGGCTGTCCTATCTTCGACAGGCGCGGGAAGAGTCCGTGGGCGAGCGGATTGCGGTGCTGAGCGTCCTGGTCTGGCTGCGGGAAACGTTGGCCGGAGATTTTCAGGAGCTGCCGTATGGGTTAGGCTATAAAGAGCTTCAGGCCAAAATTCACGCGGATGTAGAAGCCTGTAACGCCGCGAAGTGCGCCCAGGCGGAGCTGTGTTTTTTGTGGCGCGCGCGGCGGCAGGCCAACCAGGCGGATCTTTTGATCGTGAATCATTCGTTACTGTTCGCGGATATCAAAACCGGCGGGATGATTCTGCCGGAGTATGACTATCTGGTGATTGACGAAGCCCATCATCTGTTTGATACGGCGGTGGCGCAGCTCGGCTGTTATCTCAGTCAGGACAGGGTGATCCGGGTTCTGGAGCGGCTTGTACGCGCCAAAGGGGGGGCTTTTTATACGCAGGTCAGTCAGAAGCTGGGCCGTCTGGCGGCGATCGCTCCCCAGTGCTCCTGGGCGCGCTTCAGAGATTGTCTGGCTGCCTTGCCGGAAGCGGTGGATCTGGCTAAAAATCAGGCGACGGAATTATTCCTGCTGTTAGAAAGTATTGTGGGAAAACAGGGGTCCCGCAGAATCAGGGAGAGCGATCAAAACGCTTCCTGGTGGGAAGGGCTGAACGTCCAATTGGATAACCTGAGCGGGCGGATTGCCGAGATTGACCGGGCTTTGGAAAAGCTGATAGAATTCATCGCCGAAGAACATGATGAAGAAATTCAGGATTTGCTTTATGAGATGTCGGGATTGCGCGCCCAACTGGCGATGATCAGCGAGGGGTTTCCCTATTTTCTGGCGGTGGATCATCCCCAGCGGGTCAGCTGGCTGGAAAAACAGGGGCGGCGCGTCGTCTGGCGCAGCTGCCCGATTGAAGTGAGCGAAACCCTCAGAGAGTGTTTGTTTAACCGCTTGCACTCGGTGATTCTGACCTCGGCGACCTTGACCGTAGCCGATTCTTTCAACCATTTTTGTCAGGAGATCGGACTGCCGCCGGACATTCGCTGTGTCCAGGTGGAGTCTCCTTTTTGTTATGAGGAACAGCTGAAATTATTCGTCGTCCGCAGTCTGCTGGACGCGGGTCAGAGTATGAGCGGCCAGGGAGCGGTTTTAGCTGATTTTTTGGCGCGTGTTGTCCGGATCTGGCAGGGACGGACGCTGGCGCTGTTTACCTCCCACCGCTTATTACAGGAGGTTTACCAGGCGCTGGAAAGCAAGCTGGAGGATACCGCCCTGCTGGGACAGGGGATCAACGGCGGCCGCAGCGCGATTCTGGACGAGTTCAGGCAAAACAGCAATACCCTGATTCTGGGGACCAATAGTTTTTGGGAGGGCATTGATCTTCCCGGCGATATCCTGAAATGCGTGATTTTGGTGAAGCTGCCGTTTTGGGCGCCCGGTATCCCTTTGATTGAGGCGCGCTCTGAATGGCTGGCGCGGCAAAATCAGGATCCGTTTAATGAATATCTGCTGCCGCAGGCGGTGTTGCGGTTTAAACAGGGGTTTGGCCGCCTGATTCGTACCAAGACCGATCAGGGGTGTATCATTGTGCTGGACGATCGGATTGTGCAAAAATCCTATGGAAAAATATTTTTGCGTTCGTTGCCGGTCAGGGAGCTGCAAGCGGCGGCGACAGAGGATATATTGGCCCAAATTACGCGGCTGGAGAAGGCTGAAAATAGAGAAAGCCTTTAAATATTGCGCTAAAGATGATACACTAGAGAAAAATATCAGGGGAGGATGTCGGGTGAAACAGTACCCTATTTCGCGGGATGGCTGGCTCTATCTCGGCGTATTATTCGTCATAGGCGGCGCGGCTTTTTTCTTTATTCATCCCTGGGCGGCGTTGCTGCCGGCCTTGTTGTTTTGTTTTGTCTTATATTTCTTTCGTAATCCGGAGCGAACCGGCCCGCAGAGCGATGAGGCTCTTTTCCTGTCCCCGGCGGACGGGGTGGTGATGGACGTCGGCACGGTGTTTGAAGAGCATTTTTTGCAGGGGGAAAGCATTCGGATTCGGATCTTTTTGAGCGTGTTTAATGTGCACGTGAATCGGGCGCCGATGGCGGGAAAAGTGGTGTTCCGCAAATACCGGAGCGGGCAAATGCTGCCGGCCTTTAAGGATCACGCCTCCGAGCTGAATGAAAAGAATTATATCGGCTTGGAGCAGGGCGGGGTAAAAATACTGGTGACGCAGGTGACGGGCTTTATCGCCCGGAGAATTGTTTGCTGGGTGCATGAGGGAGACGCGCTGGAACGGGGAGAGAGATTCGGTTTAATAAAGTTCGGCTCTTGTACGGAACTTTTTCTGCCCCTGGATGCGCAGGTGTTGGTCAGCAAAGGGCAAAAAGTTCGCGGGGGAGAGAGCGTCGTGGGGAGAGTGAAAGCTAGTGAGCGGTAGCGATAAACTGCCGAAATCCCGGATCATACCGAGTGTGATTACGTCGGCGAACCTGTTGTTTGGATTTTTATCGATCCTGTGGGCTATGGAAGGATATATGGATGAGGCGGCGGGCTTTATTCTTTTGTCGGTGGTGATGGATACCCTGGACGGCAAGATGGCCAGAAAATTATCGGCTTCGTCGGATTTCGGCAAAGAGCTGGATTCGCTGAGCGATTTGGTGTCCTTCGGGGTGGCGCCCGCGGTTTTGGCTTACGCCAGCGGGATGTATTTGAAAATAGGCTACGGGGGAGTCGTGATCGCGGCGCTGTTTGTCTTGTGCGGCGCTATTCGTCTGGCGCGCTATAACACGATGAACGTATCATCCTATTTTGTGGGCGTGCCGATCACCTTCGCGGGCGGCTTCATCGCGCTTTTGATGTTGTTTTATAAAATGATTCCCTGGTATGTGATTCCCGTGTGTATGCTGATCCTGTCCTTCCTGATGGTTTCGCGGCTGAGAGTGAACCGGTTTGGGAAGTGAA
>JAITOS010000062.1 GCA_031289815.1 Peptococcaceae bacterium
CGTCCGCAACATGCCGATGTGGCTCAGAGGTAGAGCAGCTCACTCGTAATGAGCAGGTCGTCGGTTCGATTCCGACCATCGGCTCCATCAAGAACATAGGGGTTGTCTCAAAATGATTGCAAGATCATGAAGAGACCGCCTCTTTTTCTTTTGCGCTACCCCTGGAACGGCCTCTCCGCCATACACGGTGACATCCAGCTGCCCGCTTCAGAAACCACCGCCTGTTTAATGCACGCCGATCTGACTGGCGGCGTATTTGCGATCGGCTTCACGCAGCAGCTCCGCGTAGCGCTCCGGATTCCGCCCGACCGCCTGCAACGTTTGATACGCTTTTTCCACCAGCTGCCCGTCACGGGACAGATCCGCCAAGCGAAGCTCCGGCAGCCCGTGCTGACGGACTCCCAGCAATTCTCCCGGCCCGCGCAGACGCAAATCCTCCTCCGCGATCTTAAAGCCGTCTCTCGTTTGGCAGAGGATATCCAAGCGTCGGCTCTCCCGGCTTCCCGCCATCAGGATACAAAAAGACTGGTCAGCGCCGCGCCCTACCCGTCCCCGCAGCTGGTGCAGCTGCGCCAGTCCGAAACGTTCCGCGCCTTCGATCACCATGACGGCGGCGTTCGGCACATTGATGCCCACTTCAATCACGGTGGTCGCCACCAGAATATCAATGCCGCCCTGAACGAAATCCAGCATGATCTGATCCTTTTCATTCCTTTTCAAGCGTCCGTGCAATAAAGCGATCTGCCGTTCCGGATAACGCCGCCGGAGTGCTTCCGCCCGCTCCGTCGCCGAAGCGAGGTCGAGCTTTTCCGACTCCTCTACCAGCGGACACACTACATAGACTTGCCGTCCCTGTCCGATTTGCTGTTCCAAGAAGGTCTCCAGCTGGGGCCGCCCTTTTTCCGACAGTTTTCGGGTCAGCACCGGCTTGCGCCCCGCCGGTAATTCATCGATCACGGACAGCTGCAAATCACCGTACAGCGTCAGCGCCAAGGTTCGGGGGATGGGCGTCGCGGTCATCACCAGCACGTGCGGGTTTTTCCCTTTATTCTGCAATTCCGTGCGCTGGCGGACGCCAAAGCGATGCTGTTCATCCGTAATCGCCAGCCCTAAGCGGCAAAATTTCACCTGTTCCTGGATCACGGCATGGGTTCCCACCACGACGTCCGCTCCGCCGTCTTCAATCTGAGCCAGAACCGCTTCCCGTTCTCCTTTGCCCTGACTGCCTGAGAGTTGAACCACCGTCACCCCCAAGGGGGTAAAGGCTTTCGTTAAACTGTGAAAATGCTGCGCCGCCAAGATCTCCGTCGGGGCCATCATCGCCCCCTGATAGCCTGAATCCGCGGCCTGTAGGAGAGCGATCATGGCAATCACGGTTTTTCCGGAGCCGACGTCGCCCTGAACCAGACGCGTCATCCCCTTGGGACTCGCCATATCCTCCAATATCTCTTTCATCACCCGCCGCTGGGCCGCCGTCAGGGCAAACGGCAGAGCGGCGATGAAGGGTTGGAGCCGCCCCTTCCCTCCGGCCAAAACCGGGCTGTCAGCCTGTTTCGTCTGCCCGCGCAGTCTGGCGAAGGCCAATTGCAGAAATAATATTTCCTCCCAGACAATTCTCTCCCGGGCTAAAGCCAGTTCCTCCATCCCCTGGGGAAAATGAATCCGCTGATAAGCCAGACTTCGCTCCATCCATTCTCCGGCAGCCTCCGGCGGCAGGATTTCCGGGAAATAATCGCCGGTCTCCTGAATCACTTCCTGAACCAGAGCCCGGATGACTTTACTGGATAATTTGGCTGTTTCCGGATAGACCGGCATGATTTTATGGTCGGAAAGCGCTTTTCCCTGCTTTTCAATATCGACGGCCAGCATTTCGGGAATAGGATTTTGCCAGCGTACTTTTCCGGTCACTACCACCTGACTGCCTACCGGATATTGTTTGAGAATATAGCTCTGATTGAACCATAGCGCCCATAAAAGGCGGCCGCCGCTTTCTATGCTCAGTTTTACGGTCTTGATCTTCCCTTGCGAGCTCTGCGCGGCGACAACCTTCCCGGCGACGGAAGCCAACTCCCCTTCCCGGAGCTGCTCAATCGCGCGAAGCTGCCGGTTTTCATAGCGCCGGGGGAAATACAGCAACAGGTCTTCAATGCTGTTGATCCCCAACTGTTTGAGGATTTTGAGCCGCTCAGGGCCTACCCCCTTCACATACTGTAAGGAGCGGCTTGGATCCCCCGCCTGGGTCGGAGAGGTCTTGCGGGGTTGAGTTTGGCTCGGATTCTGACTCTGGCTCTGTCCCTGGCTCTTTGCTCTTTGCGCCTCCGGGTCAGGCGCCAGCGGTTCCGGTGATTCCGATGACTCCGGCAACTCCGGAAGAACGGCGGAAACCTGCTCCCGCCGCTCTCCTTCCGCTTCGGCGGCGAGCGCCGCTACGATCTGCCTCAGAGAATGCCAAGCCGTCTGCCGCTGTCCCTTACTCATTTGCGCGTAACGCGCAGCCGCCTCGCTCAGGCGCGCCTCCTCATTTTTTATCATCCCCAGCTGCCGCAAGCGGGGAATAATTCCCAATAAAAAATTACTAAAACCGCCAAAAACACCGGTATTAGTAAATTCGAGCTTTTTCTCAGCCAGCATCGCTTTTTGCAGGTGATGCAACACAATGCGTGCTTGATCAGCTTTTTTCCTGTCGTCCTGTGCCGTCACGCCCAAGCCCTCCGCCACCCTATCGGCCCAGTGTACGCTTATTCTACACTGAAGATATAAAAATAGATCGGCTGCCCGCCGGCGTGGATTTCAATATCCACTTGCGGCTGGCTCTCCTTCAGCCATTTTTCCAGCTGATCCGCCTCCGCGCGTTCGACGTCCTGACCATAAAAGATCGTCACCAGATCGCCCTGACGCCAATTCATTTTTTCTAAGGTGTTTTGGGCGACACTGAGCAAATCCCGGCCATTGACTACAATGATCCCTTCTACCAAGCCCAGGACGTCTCCGGCGGCGATATTCAACGAATCGAATTGCGAATCGCGCACGGCATAGGTCACTTCCCCTGACTGGACCCGGCTCAGAGCGCTTTCCATGCCTTCGATATTTTCTTCGACGGTCCCCTCGGGAATAAAATTCAATAACGCCGCTATCCCTTGCGAGATGGATTTGCTCGGAATCACATGGATTTTTTTATCCTCAATCAATTCCTGCACCTGCAAGGCTGCCAGGATAATGTTGCTGTTATTTGGCAAAATGTAAATGTTATCCGCCGCTACCCGTCTGACCGCCTCGGCGATATCTTCCGTACTGGGATTCATCGTCTGCCCGCCGGTCAGGACTTCATCAACCCCTAATTTCGTAAAAATCTCCACAATCCCCTGCCCCATCGTTACCGCTACCACGCCATGTTCTTTAGGGACGGCAACCGCCGCTTCTTTCGTTTCTTTACGGTCATGGGCCATCGCTTCATTCTGAGCCAGCATGTTATGAATCTGAATTTCATGCAACGTCCCCCATTGCATGGCATAATCCAATATCTTGCCGGGATTTTTGGTGTGGATATGGACTTTCACCAATTCCGGCTCCCCGACGACCAGCAGACAGTCCCCGCGGCGAGCCAGATCTTTGCGAATCTGTTCAATGATGAGGTCGCGGCCTTTCAGCAAAAACTCCGTGCAGTAGGGGTATTCCAGGGAATCAAGCGCCATATTGCCGGCGGCTGATCCTTCCGCTTCCGGCGGCTTAGGCGGTATCTCCTCGATGTTGAAGGCAATATCCCCTTCCAGCGCGGCGATCCAGCCGCTCAGAATGATGAGGAAGCCCTGGCCGCCGGCGTCAACGACTCCCGCTTGTTTTAAAACCGGCAAAACATCCGGTGTTTTTTGTAACGCTTCCTGTCCCCGGCGAACCGCTTCACAGAGCGTCTCCACCGGATTGCCGCCCTGATTGGCTTTCAGCAGCGCGCCTTTGGCCGCTTCGCGGGAAACCGTCAGAATCGTACCTTCCACCGGTTTCATGACCGCCTTATAGGCCGTGTCCACGCCGGATTGCAACGCCTGCGCCAGCTGTCTGGCGTTCACCTCGTATAACCCTTCCACGCTTTTAGCCATGCCGCGCAATAATTGAGATAATATGACGCCGGAATTGCCTCTGGCGCCCATCAGAGAACCGGCGGAAACCGCTGCGGCAATCTCCGAAACCATCGTTCCTTTGATCTCCTCCGCTTTTTTAGCCGCCGATTGGATGGTCAAAAACATGTTGGTTCCCGTATCGCCATCCGGTACAGGAAAAACATTTAAGGCGTCCACTTCCCGTTTCCTATCTTCAAGCGCCTGAACTCCGGCGCGAATCATTTGCTTCCATTGTTCTCCATTCACGATCTCGTCTGAAAAAACAGCCTCTGGCTCCAAAACCATTGCCTCCTACTCAATCATCGTTTATACGGCGTCTATTCCAAAACACGGACGCTTTCTACGTTAATATTGACCTTATTCACCGAAAACCCCGTCAGGTTTTCCACCGTATAACGCACTCTTTCCATCACATTCATCGCTACTTCAGAGATTTTCATCCCATAGCCCACGATGATATAGAGATCAATCGTCACCTCATTTTCCTGAATCGCGACCACCACGCCCCGGGACAAGTTTTCCCGCCCCAGAAGCTCCACCACCTTATCCGTGCTCTTCCGCGACGACATCCCTACTAAGCCGTAGCATTCAATGGCGGCGGCTCCGGCAATGGTCGCAATCACCCCTTCAGAGATATCGACGGAGCCATATTCATTGCTGATTTCTTTACCCATTTCAGAACCTCCTTTTCGGCATTGTCCACATTACTACTATTTTATCAATATATTGCTGAGTATTCAAAGAAAATCGCTCTTCAACGACCGGCCATCTTCACCCTTGGAAAACCCATTGGCACTCTCCCTTTAAAATCCCCGAAGGAAAACCTTGCTAAGCGTCTAAGGTTTTGTTAAAATATAAAAGTGTAATTGGGGTACAAAGGAGGTAATCAGCATGGCCAATGTTTGCGCTGTCTGTGGCAAAAGCGTTTCTACGGGAATGCAAGTCAGCCACTCACATATCCGAACAAAAAGAACCTGGAAGCCAAATCTTCAAAGAGTACGCGCCCTTGTTAACGGTACTCCCGCCCGGATTAAAGTTTGCACCCGTTGTCTGCGTTCCGGCAAAGTTCAACGCGCTGTATAATTGATCTCCATTATATAGACGTTACCTTTCATATGCAAGAGCCCGCTCAATATTGATCGGGCTTTTTCATATTTGACAAACTTTTTCACGTCTTCGGTTGCCGATGGTTACTCTAAAATATTCTGTATCGCCCATACTCTGCCCCGATGGACTTCTATCACGCATTTTTCCGCCGCCATGATATTACTGATCCCGCGAACACGCTCCGGCAACAATTCTTCATGATGCAGCGCGTAGACCAAGCCTTCGGTGCTGACGCAGGCAGGCTCGCCGCAGGGCAGCAGGGAAATCAATTGCCCCGGCTTCCCCTCGATCTCCAGCCGATCCCCGCCCTGCACTACCCAAAGCTCCTGACCAGGATCCTTTAACCGCACATAGACGCCGCGCCGCGCCGAGGCCAATACCAAAGACAGATTCCCCAGCAAATGATCCGTTCTGCCGCCCAATGCTCCATAGAGCAGGATTTCCCAACGCTGATCCGGCAAAGCAGCTTTCCGGATTTTTTGTTCCGCCCATTGCAAGGCCAGCTCCAGATCAGTCTCATCTTTCTCGCTCGGATATTGGATGATTTCCACCTGATTTTGCCGACAAAGCGACAGCGTCTCCCTGCTGACGGAATCCAGATCGCCGATGAGGACGTCCGGAAGCCGTTGCACAGCTAAAGCCGCATTCGCGCCGCCGTCCGCGCAGATCAGATAATCCACCGCCGCCAATTCCTTTTTTCCCCAGCACGGATTCCAGCCGCCATTCGCCAAAACCGCTATTTTCACGACGCTTCCTCCACTCAGGCTGACCTCCCACAGGCGGCTTCACACAGTTCCCGGTAGGCTTGAACCGGATCCTCCCGGCCAAAGACCGAAGCCCCGGCGACCAGAATTTCAGCGCCGACTTCGACGACCTTCGCAATATTGCCCGCTTGAATGCCGCCGTCCACTTCAATCAGACAATCCCGCCTGCCCCAGGCATCTAAACGCCGACGCAGATCGCCAATCTTCGGCAGAACCGCCTCGATCAATTTCTGTCCGCCAAAGCCGGGATTTACCGACATCAGCAGCACGAAATCCAGCTCCTGAACGACGAACTCCAGCCCGTCCAGCGGCGTCGTCGGATTAAAGGCGACCCCCGCCGTGCAGCCAGCCGCTTTAATCTGTTGCGCGAGCCGGTGTATATGCTTCGTCGCTTCCCAATGCACGGTGATATGATCCGCTCCCGCCCTGGCGAAGTCCTCAATATAGCGTTCCGGGTTTTCGATCATCAAGTGCGCGTCAAAGCGCAGCCCGCTATGCGGACGCAAAGATTGGACGATCAGGGGCCCCAGCGTAATATTGGGGACAAAATGCCCGTCCATGACGTCTATGTGCAAGATGCGCGCCCCCGCCCGTTCCACCTTCTCGATCTGATCAGCCAGCTTGGCGAAATCCGCGGAGAGTATCGACGGCGCAATTTCTATCATATCAATATTTCCTCTCATTCTCCATGATTTCCTGTAAAAAAGAGAGATAGTGCCGGTAGCGGCTTCCGATGATCTTCCCGTCCGTCACCGCCTCTTTAATCATACAATCCGGTTCACGATCATGCAAACAACTGTTAAAGCGGCATTTTCCCAGAAACCGTTGGAAGTCTTGAAAATATCCGGCCAGCTCTTCCCGGCGTAGCGGCGGAATATTCAGATTGGAAAAACCGGGAGTATCCGCCACAAAACCACCGGCGCAGGGCATCAGCTCGACGTGCCGGGTCGTATGCCGTCCTCGCTTCAGCTTCTTGCCGACTTCGCTGGTTTTACGCTCCAGCCCCGGAGAAAGCGAGTTTAACAGGCTGGACTTGCCTACGCCGGAAGGTCCCGCCATCACGCTCGTTTTCCCCTCCAGACATTTTCCTACCTCCGCGATCCCTTCCCCGGTCTTATTGGAGACTTTGATCAAGGAATATCCCATCTCCCGATAGGCTTGCCAATGCTTCTCCTCCGCCTCCGTGGCCTGCCAGCTGTCTGTTTTCGTCAACACCAGAACCGGTTGGATATTTTCCAGCTCGATTTGCAGCAAAAGCCTGTCCAACAGGTTATAATCCGGTTCCGGCGAGACAAGGGCAAAGACGATGAGCGCTTGATCGACATTGGCGATGGGAGGACGCGTCAGGCTGTTTTTCCTGGGTTCAACTTTTTCGATCGTCGCTGTTTTTCCCAGACCGGGGCTGATCCAGACTCTGTCTCCCGCCAGAAACTCCTGACTCTTCAAACGGAAGCGGCCGCGCAGAGAGCATTCCCATAGCTGATCTTCCGTGTGAACATAATAAAAACCGCCGTACCCTTTCAATAAAATTCCTCGCATAATTCTCCTCACTTTTGCCTGTATTCCAAGCTCTTTTTACTCTTCTTTAAAGGACAATTACACGTGACGTCGGCTACCAGCCCCGGATAAATGCCGCGCCGCCAGCCAACCGCAAATTTAACAACAGCCGTCCGTCCGCGTCCGCCTTGCCCACCGGCCCCGGCCCGATAGAGACGGTGACAATCACCTGGCCTCCCTGCTCTATCGAATCCCCCGCTTTGGGGCTGGTTTCGATCACGGTATTGGCGCCATAGATCCCCGAATTTTGCGTACCACGCACCGGATATAAATTCAAGCCGAGGAGAATTTCCTCCGCCATTTCCCATGAGTATCCCATTAACGGCGGTACCGTCACCATCTCAACCTGCGGACCGTTGCTCAGCCACACGTCTATATTGCTGTTTTTGGTCCAGGGAGATCTGGCCGGCGGGGTCTGATCGGCGACATAACCCTCCGGAACGGTCTCGCTCGGAAGGAGTTTAAAGGTAATCTTCTCTTCAGCGAAGCCGGTGCTGAGAAGCTTATTCAGCGCTTCTTCTCTATTCAGGTTTTTCAGATCCGGCATCGGAATGAGTTCCGGCCCGGAACTGACCGTGACCTGAATTTCATTCCCTATTTTTATTTTGGTATCCTGCGGCTTGCTTTGCCTGATGATCAAACCTTCTTTGACCGTGTCGCTGTATTCATCCGCCAGCTTGCCAAGTATTAAGTTGCGGCTCGTTAATAAGGTCTCCGCTTCCTCCAGCGATTTTCCGACGAGATTCGGAACGCTTGTTTCCGCCACATTAAAATAGCGATACAGGGAAAGTCCTCCAAAGATCAGGAGAAAGGCCGCGATCAAGCCTAAACCCAGCCCCAGGTTTTTTCGCTTTATCCCGTTCAGCCATTGGGCCGCGCCGGTATTTTTTCCCGGCTTAACCTCACTGTAGCCCAAGGGACGCAACGATTTGTGGACTTGCGTTCTTTCCAGATCGTTCGTCCGCTGCTCTTCCTTCCGCTCCGCAATAGGACGCCCGTCTTGTATCCGCTCTAAATCCCGCAATAAAGCGTCGGCGGAAGCATACCGTTCCTCCGCGTCTTTGGCAATGGCCTTCATGATCACCGCTTCCAGCTCGGGACGGATTTTGGGATTCAGTTTACTGGGCGGAACGGGCTGTTCTTGCAGATGCTTGAGGGCGATGGCGATCGGCGTTTCCCCATCGTAAGGAATTTTTCCCGTCAGCAATTCGTACAGGATGATGCCCAGCGAATAGAGATCGGACTGTTCGTTGCTCTGAACCCCGCGGGCCTGTTCCGGCGACAGGTAATGCACCGAGCCTACGATATCTCCCGTATGCGTCACCGTAGCCGCGCTAACCGCGCGGGCAATGCCAAAATCCGTCACCTTGGCGCCGCCGTCCTCCGTGATCAGAATATTATGCGGTTTAATATCCCGATGAATGATCTTATGCGCATGGGCGTGTTTAATCGCCTCCGCAATTTGTTTGGTGATATAGATCGCCTGATCCGGCAGCAAGGGCGCGTAATTGCGAATGATCTCTTTCAGATTGCGCCCTTCCACATATTCCATGACAATATATTCAATCTCTCCATCTTTGCCTACGTCATAGATGGATACGATATTCGTATGCGATAAACTGGCGGCTGATTGCGCTTCCCGGCGAAAGCGGCGGATAAAATCCTCATCCGAAAGGAACTGTTCCCGAAGCACTTTAATCGTGACTATGCGATTCAACAGAATATCTTTCGCTTTATAAACGATCGCCATTCCGCCGGAACCGATTTGTTCTATCACTTCATATCGTCTGCCAAAGACTTTAGTCACGAAAGTCTCACCTACTTTCTTTCCAGTGCGTATCTCATCATTTCCCTGGCGATCGGAGCCGCCGCACCGCCGCCGGTTCCCCCGTTTTCAATCATCACGGCCACCGCGATTTCCGGCGCGGCGGCCGGCGCGAAAGCGATATACCAGGCATGGGTTAAAACCTCACCGCCCGGCTCGGCTGAACCCGTCTTGGCCGCGACCTGCACCTCCGGCAAAGCGCCTGGCGCGGCGGTTCCTTCATTGACCGCGCTGATCATCGCGCCGCTTACCTTTTGCGCTTGTTCTTCCGTAAGCGCCGTCAGCCAAGGTTTCGGTCTAGCTTGGTAAACAACCGTTTGCTGATCCGCCAAAACCTTCTCGACAATATACGGGGTCATGATCACGCCGTGATTGGCGATACCGGCGGTGATCAAGGCCATATGGAAAGGGCTGACCAAAACTTCCCCCTGCCCAAAGGCGCTGGCCGCCAAAATATTATCGTCCATCTCACTGGGCAGAGGCCCGCCGTGACTGGCGTTCATGATGGAACTGCGGGCGACCGGCAGTTCAAAAGGTATCTCCTGTCCGAAGCCGAAAGCCCCGGCAGCCGCCAAAAATCTTGCCGCCCCGCCTTGAACCGCTTTCGTAGCAAAATACGTATTGCACGAAGCGGCTAAAGCCATATGATAATTTACCCAGCCGTGCGCTTTGCTGTTTTGCTCGCTGATCCTCTGGCCGTTGATGACGGCTGAGCCTTCGCAATGATAGAGATCCGTCGTATCGATCCCGGCGTTGAACAAAGCCACCGACGTCACCACCTTCATCGCCGAACCCGGTGGGAACAGCGAAAAAGCGTGATTTTGCAAAGGACTGCCCGCGCGTTGTATGATCTCTTCCCAGTGTTGGTCGAGATCTACGGGATCATAGCTGGGCTGGCTGACAAGGGCCAGCACTTGGCCGGTACGGGGGTCTAGCGCCACCGCCGAACCTATTTTTCCTTTTAACCCATCGTAAGCAATTTTTTGCAGTCCGGCATCCAAACTCAGCACGACGTCGTTTCCCTGGCGCGGAAGCTCAAGGAATCGCTGTAGCCGCTGGCCCGGAGTCGCGTGTTGCAAACCGAGCAGCAGATCGGCCAAACCGCCTTCCAGCCCCGCGGAACCATGTTGCAGGGTCGCATACCCCAGCAACGGTTCCAGCATTTCGCCCTTGGGATACACGCGCTGAGCAATTCCGTCGCTCACTACCGTCTGCGCTAATATTTCGCCGTCCCGGTCAAAAATTCCTCCCCTGATCACTTTGGACTCCATCAGGGTCAAACGGCGGTTTGCCGGATGCGCCAATAATTCCTCCGCTCTGGCCACCTGCCAATACACGAGTCCCAAACTTAAAGCAAAAAAGCTGAGCGCTAACATGACCGCCAACCGACGCAAGACTTTCATCCGGCTCCCAACTCCTTCCCTTTCGCTCCCAGCAGCGCTTTTTGTTCCGCCGCTCCGGCCGATATGTTGACCAGCAAGCCGAGTAGCAGGAAATGGATGAGCATGGAACTGCCGCCATAGCTGACCCAAGGCAAAGGAATCCCCGTCAAAGGCAGCAGCTTGGTCACGCCCGCCAAAATCATCAGCGTCTCCGTCGCTAATAAGACGCCGATCCCCGCCGCTAAAATCTGTCCAAGCCGTTCTCCGGCCCCGGCGCTGATGATGAAGGCGCGAAAGATCACCAATAAAAAGACGCCGACAAGCGCCACCGCTCCGGCAAAACCAAGCTCCTCGGCGATCACCGCAAAAATGAAATCCGTAGCCGCCGCCGGCACTTGAACCGCGCCTATGCCGTTGCCCAAACCGCTGCCCAGAACGCCGCCGCCGCTGATCGCAAAAAGAGACTGGGCGATCTGATAGCCCCCGCCGGTAACGTCCTGCCAGGGATTCAGCCAAGCGCTCACCCGCACCCGCACGTGGCCGAAAAGAACATAGCCCAAGATACCCGTCCCTAAAAAAGTCGGCAAAGCCATCGCCAAATAAAAACCCCGCTCCGTCACGATATAGAGCATCATGACGAACAACAGGTAAAAGACCAGAGCGGTTCCCAAGCTCTTCTGGGCCGCCAGAATTCCCAGAGAAAAAGCCGCCATCAGCAAAAACGGGCCGAACGTCCGCCAATCAGGCACCGAGATCCGTCCCCATTGTACCGTGCCTATTCTGAGGATTTTTTCATGGTTCTCCAAATACACCGCCAGAAAGATCAGCAAGGCGATTTTCACCAATTCTTCCGGTTCAAAACCTAAGCCGCCGATTCTGAGCCAACTGCGGGCGCCTCCGGAGGTCACGCCAAAGATCAGAGTGATAAACAGCAATACAACGGCGATCAGCCCCCAAAGATATTGGATCTCTCCCAACCGCCGGTAATCCTTGAGTCCCCACAAGATCACGTAAAAAAGACCCAGGCCGACGCTGACCCAAATAAATTGTTTCCAGGCCAACGCCGCATTGATCCGAGTTAAAAAGACCAAGCCGATGACGGTTATCAGCTGAATCGCCGGCAGCAACAGGCGGTCTCCCTGATAATGGAACAGATGTTCCAGCAAGCAGCCGCTCAACACCAAGCCGGTATAGATCCCCGCCATGACAAAAAACGTCCAGTCCGCTTTTCCTTGCAGGCAGAGAACGAATAACCCGATAAAGAGCACGGCGATACTCATCAACCGCAAACTCAGATCACGCCAAAGTGTATTCATGAGCGCTACTCCATCTTACAAAAAAGAGCGGTAAAATTGTCCTTCGCTCCACGTTCCCAGATCACGTCTTTCAATCTTTCCATAAACTCCTCTTTTGGTTCAAACGAATCCAGTTTTTCAGCCAATTCCGCATGGCTCAAGGAATTGGAAACCCCGTCCGTACATAATAAAAAAGCGTCCTTTTCCTGCACATCAAAGCGGCGGGTATCCACTTTTACCCCTTGCTCCACGCCAATCGCCCGGACTAAGATGTGCTTACGCGGGTGTACGTCCGCTTCTTCTTCTGTAATTTCCCCCAGACGAAGCAGTTCTCCCACCAGAGAATGATCTTCTGTCAGGAGAAGTAATTGTTTCTTCCGCCATATGTACGCCCGACTGTCTCCCACATGCGCGACGACCGCCATCTTTTCCCGAATCAGGAGGGCCGTTAAAGTCGTCCCCATGCCTTCTTTATTCGCGTCTTGGCGCGCCAGCGCCAAGATCTCCTGATTGGCGGCGTTAAACGTCTCTACGAACCATGCTTCTATCTTTTCCTCGCTGATTGCCGCCAACTGACCGGCGCGGTCGTTCAAGTAATCCAAAGCCATCTGCGCCGCCACTTCCCCCGCGCGTTCGCCTCCCATGCCATCGGCCACGGCGAACAAGCCGTATTCCGGCAAAGCCAGCAGTCTGTCTTCATTCTTTTTACGAATAGCGCCCGTCTCACTAAAACTTAGAACTCTCATTCTTCCACCTCGAATACTGGAAAGTTATACTGCCAATTTTCACATAATCACCAGCCGCCAATTGAATAGGAGAAGAAATTTTTTCTCCGTTAACCCAGGTGCCGTTGGTGCTTCCGCAATCCTCAATCATCATTGAGCCTTTAGCTTCTCTGAATACCGCGTGTTCCAGCGAGGCGTAATGATCCGGTAAAATCACGTCGTTACGCTTGCTTCGCCCTACCCGTAACCCTCTACGCCCTACCTTGTATATTCTTCCTTGCGGAAAGGTATCCGTTCCGGCTAAGACTTCAAGGCAGCCGTATTCCGCTTCTTTCCGCTCAATGACACCCTGCGCCTGAAGCTCGGCATAGAGGATCATCGTCATGCGGAAGAGGAATAGATAGATTAAAACAATAAAAATCAGTCTACCCAACACCAAAATGATTTGCATAGAATCCCCTCGTCCTCATGAATCCCCGCCTGGTTCCCGCTCCACGCCGTTCCCCGACAAACGCAGCGTCAGCGCGGTCTGGCCGATCTGGATCTTATCTCCCGGCACGATAGCCTGACGCGCGGTTCTCCGCCCGTTTACCCAGGCGCCATTGGTGCTGCCCAAGTCGTCCAGCAACCAGCCCGCCGCCTCTCTGGTCAGCTTTATATGCCGCCGCGACGCTTCCGGGTCAGATAAAGTAATTTCACACTGGGAATGACGGCCAAGATAGACGATATCCCCCTTCAAAGGATATCTCCGACCGGTATCCTCTCCCTCCATTACTTCGAGAAAGTATTCCTGATTCCTGCTATTCGCGGGCGGCGGCGCGAAGTTTGTCCTGACCTCTTCCCTGTAAATATTGGTTTGTTCTCTCTGATCCTCTTCCAAAAGCGCTTCTTCCGACACATCTTCCCATTCTACGACAATGGCGTCGTCAACGTCCACTTCGATGGACATTTGACGCGGTTCTATCTGCTCGTCCGCGTGCAATTCGATAGCCGGTTTGGTGAGAAAGGTGTAACCGAAGCGCCGCCCCTCCGCATACACATACTTAGACAACTCCAATAAAAAGGAATTACCGAAGCTCGTTAACGGGCTCCAATCACCGGGATTGAGAAAAATCCGGTAAACATTGGGAACATACACCTGAGAGACGCTGATCTGTTTATGCTGGTGCATGACCTTGACTAATTCCCTGGCGATCACCACCGGTTGCATCTTCGTCTGATCTTTCTTAAATACGCCGGTAAACAGCGCCTCGGCAATTTCCTCAAAACGATTGACGATACTCATACGTCAAGACTCCTCCCGCCTCTGGCGCAATTGTCCGCAGGCCGCGTCGATATCCGTTCCCTTTTCCTCACGAATAGAAACCGGGATTCCGGCCTGAGTCAGCAGGCTGGCAAACTCGGCAACCTCCTCGGTCAACGGGCGTTTGAGCCCGCTGCCCGCCACCGGATTGATGGGAATCAAATTGACGTGGCCCAGCTGCTCTCGCAACAGGAGCGCCAGCCGCCGCGCTGTTTCCTTCGAGCCTTGTCCTGCGGTCAAAGCGACTTCAAAGGTAATCCTCCGCCGCGTCAATGCCGTATATTCCTGGCACGCCCTCATCAATTCCTCCAGCGGATAACGGCGGTTGACCGGCATTAAAGCGTCTCTCTCCTCATCGCTGGCGGCGTGCAGAGAAACCGCCAGCCCCACTTGATCATTATCACGCGCCAAATCCAGAATCCGCGGCGCTATGCCGCTGGTCGAAACCGTGATCCGCCGCATACCGATCTTCTGACCGCGTTCATGATTGAGAATACGAATCGCTTTTATCACCTGGTCATAATTCAGAAAAGGCTCCCCCATTCCCATAAAAACCACGTTGGTAAGGCTGAATTCCGGATCTTCAGCCCGCAGTAGACGGCAGATATCCAGCGCCTGCCCCAGAATCTCTCCGACCGTCAGATTGCGCGTGAAGCCCTCTTGTCCGGTGGCGCAGAATACACAGCCGACCGGACAACCCACCTGCGTTGACAGGCATACCGTCCTCCGGTCCCGATGCTTCCGGCGGTCATAGTTCATCAGCACGCATTCGACGGCTTCACCATCCGGCAACTGAAAAAGATATTTGCGCGTCCCGTCTTGAGAGCGCTGCTCCTTCTTCAAGGCCAGCGGCTGAAAAAACAGGCGTTCCTGAAAAGTTTTCTGATCTTCGGCGCTGATATTCCGCATTTCCCGCCAACCGCCAACCGCTTTGTTCTGTACCCAATCAAAAATTTGCCGTCCCCGAAACGCCGGTTTTCCCAAACTCCGGCATAGCTCTTCTAGTTCTGTTTCCGTCAGACCGCGGATATCCGATCTTTCCACTATTATTCACCCAATTCATTCCAACTAAACTTCCTAAACTTCGATCCGGCGGAATTTCGCCAGAAAAAAACCATCCATGCCATGTCTTTGCGGTAATAATTGCAGCATTCCTTTGGCCGCCTGCCTGATATCATGGGAATCGGTCAGGGGAAACGGGAGGAGCGGGCTTAAATCCACCGCCTCAAATTCCGGATGATCCAGCCGAAAGGCTTTCACCAGTTCAAAATTTTCTTCCGGCTCCGTCGTGCAGGTGCTATACACCAATTCTCCGTCCGCCGCGACGCAGCGGGCCGCGCTCTCCAAAATTTCCCTTTGCAACACCGGCAAACGCTCGATTTCCCGTTCGTCTCTTTGCCAGCGCAGATCCGCTTTGCGCCGGAGAACGCCCAACCCCGAACAGGGCGCGTCCACCAAAACCCGGTCCATCGTCCGCTCCCA
>JAITOS010000142.1 GCA_031289815.1 Peptococcaceae bacterium
TACCCCGCCTGAGTCGTATAGACCTGTTCCGGCGAAGAAGCGTCACAAGCTGTAATCGCCTTGGTCGGGCATTTTTCCAGGCAGACCTGCCGCTCGCATTTTTCTATGCAGATCGCGGGATTGACCCAGGCCAGATTATTTTCCACCGTGATCGCCTCATGCGGGCATTGCTTTTTACAGAGACCGCAGCCGATACAAGCGGTGGCACAGATTTTCCGCGCCACGGCTCCTTTGTCCTGTGATTTACAAGCAACAAACACCGAGGCCTTGGCCGGTATGATTTCGATAATCTTCTTGGGACAGGCCGCCGCGCATTTACCGCAACCCGTACAGGCCTTCTTGTCAATTTCCGGCAGACCCTGCGCGTTGAGACGAATAGCGTCAAAAACGCATTGTCTTACACAGGTGCCCATGCCCATACAGCCGTACTGACAATTTTTCGGTCCGGAATGCAACATACTCGCCGCCACACAATCCACGATGCCTGAGTATTCGTATTTCTGAGAAGCGGGTCCGATGGGACTGGCGCACTTCACATAGGCTATTCTGGCTTCCACGTCCTCCGATACCTTTCCGGTCAATTCCGCCACCTTCAGGGCCACCGGTTTTTTCCCCGGAACGCACAGATTGGGAGGAATCTCTTCGTTTAAGACGACCGCCTCCGCATACGCCTGACAGCCCGCAAAGCCGCAAGCGCCGCATTGTCCCTTAGGCAATACGTCCTCCACCAAATGGATGAGCGGGTTTAACTCCACCGCCAGCTTTTTGTTGGCAAAAGCCAGAATCAAGCCGAAGAATACTCCTATAATGCCCATCAGGAGAAGAATTAATATGATATTATTCATTCTTTTTCGCTACCTTTCTAAATCGTGATCATCCCGGAAAAACCAAGGAAGGCCAAAGACAGACAGCCGGCGACGATAAAAGCGATTCCTAATCCTTCAAGCGGTTTGGGAACGTCGGCCAGCACCAGTTTTTCTCTCAGACTGGCCATCAAAACAAGCGCTAAACCAAATCCTATCCCGGCGCCCACGGCGTTCACCGTACTCAAGGCAAAGGAATACTGGGAGCGGATATTGATCAGCGGCACGCTGAGAATGATACAGTTGGTGGCGATCAATAAGAGGTAAATGCCCCACATATCATAGAGCGCGGGGGCAAATTTTCTGATGATCATTTCCAGCAATTGCACAAAGCTGGCGATCAGGAGCACGAGCACCACCAAGGATAAGAAGGTCAGGTTTAAGGGAACCAGGATCAGGTTATAGACCGCCCAGGAGCAAATGGAACTCAGCGTCATCACCGAGGTCACGGCCATCCCCATGCCGATGGAAGCGTTGAGGCTCTTGGACACGCCGAAGAAAATGCACAAGCCTAAAAATCTGGTTAACACAAAGTTGTTGATTAATACGGCGCTGACAAACAGCAGCAGGTATTGCGTCATGATACGGCCTCCTCTCTAACCTTCTGGCGTTTTTCCCAGTATTTAACGATGAGCTTAAACAGCGCCACCAGGTAGCCGATGAGAATGAAAGCGCCGGGAGGCAGAATCATAATGAGCGCCGGCGGATAGGAGGCTCCCAAAAGATTCACCCCTAACAGACTGCCGGTGCCGATGAGTTCCCTGATAACGCCAATGATCAGCATAGCGATGATAAAGCCGCAGCCCATGCCAAAGCCATCCATGAAGGAACGGACGACATTATTTTTGGAGGCGAATACTTCCGCCCTGGCCAAGATAATGGCAAAGACGACGACCAGCTCCAGATAGATCCCTAAATCCTTATATAACAGCGGGAAATAGGCTTGCAGCAATAATCCGGCCACGGTCACGATCGTGGCAATGGAGATGATATAAATGGGTACCCGCACCTTGGGATTCACCAGTTTTCTAATCAGGGACACCACCACGTTATTGGTCGTAATAACAAAGGTCACGGTCAGCCCCATCGTTAAGGCGGTGGATATGGAAGACGTCACCGCCAGAGCCGGACAGAGGCTCAAGGCCAGCACCAATATAGGATTTTCCAGGATCAGTCCTTTTGAAAATATTTTCCAAAATTCCATTACGATTTCCCTCCTTGCGTAAAGGCGGCCACTTCCTCCACCGCTTCCCGTACCGCCTTGGTAACGGCTCTGGAGGTGATGGTCGAGCCGCTGATCGATTGAATGAGTTCCTTTTGCGTGGGATCCTTCGTTACTTCCAGCGCTTCTGCCCCTTTACCGATAAATTGGTCGGCAAAAAGCGGAGCCGACGCCTTATCCCCCAACCCCGGCGTTTCATTGCTCTCGGTAATGCTATATTTTATCACCTTCAGATCAAGGTCAATCGCCACCAAAAGCTCAATCGTGCCACCATACCCCTTACTGGCCGCCGGTACGATATAGGCGATCACCTGGCCGTCCTTTTGGGCGGTATACCATTCCTCTTTGCCTTCGATTTCCTGGTAGTCGTCCGCTTCCACTACCAGGCTTTGGAGGGAAAGCTGTTTCAGTTCGATTTGTTTTTCTTCAGCGATACCGTGCGTCAACGAGTAGGTGATCGCAATAATCAACCCGGAAATCAGACAAGCGCCGATCAAATTAGCGGCTATTTTAAAGATACTGTCTTGATTGCTCGTATGTTCCATTTTTTCCTCACTTCCTTCCATATTGGGCCGGTTGAATAAAGCGGTCAATTAAAGGCGTAACGCAGTTCATCAACAGGATAGAATAACAGACGCCTTCCGGATAGCCACCTAAAAGCCTGATCAGCACGGTGATCGCTCCGGCGCCCACGGCAAAGATGATTTTTCCTTTGCGCGTGATCGGGGTCGTCACATAATCCGTTATCATAAAAAACGCGCCGATCACCAGTCCGCCGGCCATCATATGGAACAACGGGTCACCGCTGAATAAGCCGTTAGAACCGCCGAACGCCCACGTAAGTATGCCTACGGTGCCAATCATGAACACCGGCGCCACCCAGTCAATGTAGCGCTTGTAAATTAATATGATCCCGCCGATAACCAACAATAAGACGGAGGTTTCGCCAATGCTCCCATTTCTAAAACCCAAAAATAAGGCCGTATACATATCCGACTGACTGCCAAAGGTTTGGATCAGGGCTTCATAGCCCTGCTGTTTTAAAATATTTAAAGGGGTGGCGCTGGTAACTGTGTCAATCACCGACGGCATTTTAGTCCAGGTCGTCATGGCGACCGGCCAGGAAACCATCAGGGCGGCCCTGCCGATATGCGCCGGATTGAAAATGTTCTGTCCCAGACCGCCCATAGAGTGTTTAGCGATGACAATCGCAATAAACGAGCCGATGATCGGTACGAACAGGGGAACGGCCGGCGGCAGACACATCGCCAGCAGCAAGCCGCACAGGAGGGCGCTGCCGTCGCTGACCGTCACTCTTTTCTTGCGGATCTTTTGCACCAGCGCTTCAAAGATCAGCGCGGATAAGCTACCGGCCAGCAAGGTCCGGAAAGCGGGAACGCCGAAATAATATACGGCGAAGATGACCGCCGGCATTAAGGCCGCGACCACGGTCCACATGATCTTCTGGGTGGAGTCGTTTGACAAAATATGAGGCGAAGACGATACAATGAGTTGATTAGCGCTATCTTCCTGATGGCTATTTTCCACGCTCATCTATTTCCCTCCTTTTTCCGCTGCCAGTTTTTTAGAATACCGGACATATTGTACAATCTTCCTCTTGGCCGGACAGACAAAACTACAGCAGCCGCATTCCATACAGTCCAGCAGCTGGTAGTCATTTTTCGCTTCGTCGATCATGCCTCTTTCTCCCAGAATACTTAACATACTGGGATTCAATCCCATCGGACAGGCCTCGATACAGCGGCCGCAACGAATACAGGCCGATTCCAGATCGCTGTTCAGCTCCTTCTTCCCCAGCAAGAGGATCCCGTTCGTTCCTTTAATCACCGGAACCTCCAGGGTATATTGCGCTACCCCCATGAAGGGGCCGCCCATCAGGATCTTATCCGGCTGAAAACTGAAGCCGCCGCATTGAGCAATGGCGTCCTGAAAGCTCGTGCCAATCCGTAATCTCAGATTTTTGGGTTCCTTCACCGCGCCGCCGCTGACAGTAACGATTCTCTCGATCAGCGGGATTCCGTATTTTACGGCGTTGCCGATCGCCATCGCCGTGCCCACGTTTTGCACCACGACCCCCACGCTCATCGGCAGTTTCCCCGAAGGAACCTCGCGTTGGGCTAGGGTTTTGATGATCATCTTTTCCGCGCCGTGCGGATAACGGGTCGGGATCGGCCTCACCTGAACGCCGGTTCCCTGACAAGCCTCTTGCATCACCTTCACCGCGTCCGGTTTATTATCCTCGATCCCGATATAGACGTTTTTCACCGACAAGACCTTTTGAATGATCAAAACACCGGTGACGACGAGCTCCGAGTGCTCCAGCATCGTCCGGTGATCCGCGGTTAAAAAGGGCTCGCATTCCGCGGCGTTGATGATCAGCGTGTCAATCGGACTGTCCTTGGGCGGCAGCAATTTAATATGCACGGGAAAAGTGGCGCCTCCCAGTCCGACAATGCCGGCGTTTTTAATCAGCTCCAGTAATTCTTCCTTGCTGAGCTTTTCCCAGGAACGCTCGCTGAGAAGCCCTTCTTCCCAGGCATCCTGTCCGTCATTTTCGATGACGATCGCCGGACATTGCCCCAGGCCGGGATGAGGTTTGTCGGCGACTTCAATGACCGTGCCCGATAAGGAAGCGTGAATATGGCTGGCTAAAGGGGCGTTGGCCGCCGCGATCCTTTGCCCTTTCTTCACCACATCCCCTTTTTTCACGACCGGCTCGCAGGGAGCGCCCAAATGCTGCCGGACGGGGATCACCACCCTTTCCGGCAAGGCGTTGCTTTCTATGGGCTTTCCTTCCGTCGCTGTTTTGCGCGTATCCGGATGGACGCCCCATTTGACTTTGCTCAACATAGTAACATCTCCTTAATTTGATGAATAAAAATCGTTAAAAACATTATCAATTATAATAAAAAATACCGGTTTGGGAAAGACTAATTTTCTTGATTTTCGCTAAAAACCGTAAAAAACAGCGCCGAAATCCCTTTATTTCCAAAAAAGAACCCTTCCCTCACCTGCATCGTAAAATACAGAGCGCTGAAACAGCTATTTTACAGGACATAAAAAAGAGCATTCATCTTATTTTATCTTACCACAAATGAATGCTCATTGGATACCCCACGTTGATATACCGGCGGAACTTTTTACGTTTTTTTGACGCTTGAATCGACCAAAAAGCGATAATTTGCTGCCGTTGCCTGCTTTACCCCTCCCTGCGGATTGGCGTTCACGCGCAGGACAAGGTGATGCTGTCCGGCAATCGCGTCCTTTCCCAGCGCGTCGCCAAAGGCTTTGACCCCATGAAACGTCACCCTGGCGACCGCTCCCGGCTCAATCGCTTGCAGGCTTCCTGACTTGATGACTTTCTGCGTCTCGTCGCCCACTAAAGAAATCGCTAATTCAAGCGGAACGTCCGTAATTTTTTGTGACGTCGTGTTTTCTAAAGTGACCGTTACATCAAAGGTTTTTGCCGGAATGACCTTCATTCCTTTCAGCGTTACATCGCCGTAGGTCATATCGCGCGTAATACTGGCGGGATCCAGGACCACATTCACCATTTGCACTTCCGGAACCGCTCCGTTCTGGCTGGCGCTCGTCGTTTTCTGCCGCGCGCCCGCCGCCGTGTACATGACCATCACCGCCAACATGACGCCCAGGACCACCTTCACATACTTGCGTTCCACCATGATAAATCGCGCCATAGCATGACTCCTCCTCCTGAAAATTATTCTCTTAAAAAAATCCTATGCGCCATTTGTCCGGACATGCATAGGCTGTACAAATTTTTATGAGATTTTCAGGCGGTGGGTTACAGCTTGGGGCGTTGCTGATATTTCAGCAGGCGGATATCCTGAGCGCAGGAAAGCCTGTAGCCTTGCGTCATTTCAAAGATTCTGGACGTCGTCCGGTCTCCCAGACATTCATCCATTTGTTTTACCGACAGATTGGTGGTAATCACCGTCTGGAGCTGGGCGTTCAGGCGATAATTGATAATCGAGTAAAGCTTATTAATCGTCCATTCCGTATAATTATGAGCGCCTAAATCATCCAAAATCAGTATTTGAACCGTGCGGGCCGCTTCGATGACGTCAAATTCCGATGTTTCCGAACGCTTGTCATAGGTGGATTTTATTTCATCCAGCAGTTCCGGAACGACCAAAAACAGCACGTCCAAGCCCTGTTGCGTGAGCGCGTTGGCGATGGCGGCCGCTAAAAACGTTTTTCCGGAGCCGACCGGGCCGGTAAAGAGCAGACCCAAGCCAGACCGATTCTGAGTACAGCGATCCGTAAAATCCATTGCCGCTTGCAAGGCTTTCTTCGCGTTTTCCAGATGTGACCGCTCATTTTTTTCATCCTGCCTATAATATTCCAAATTAAATTGATCAAAAGCGCATTCCAGCAATTGTCCCGAAATACGGGCGTCTCTCAAGCGGCGGCGCAGGTTTTTTTGGCGCATACAGGCGCATGGCCGCGCGCTATTCTTATCCTCTTCAAAGATAATCCCATGATCCGCGCATAACGGACAACTTGGCTTGACCGCCCCAAAGGCGTTTTCCGGAAGATGCCGTCCGTCCGACGGTTCTGTTTCTCGCTTTGACAGGAGATTTTCCATATCCGCATGGATGATTTGTTTTAAACTCTTCATTGGCGCTTGCTCCCCTCCATCAGCCCAAGTTCCCCTTTATATTATAGATCAAAATTATCATATTTGGATGAAACCGTTTTCTTTTTGCTGGCGGAACGGGTTTTTTTCTCATGGCGTTCCTGAAAAAAGGCGTCTTCGGCTTCAATTTCCGTCAATGTGCGCAAATTTTTCTTTTCCCATTCGCGCAAAATAGAATCCAAATATCTGAAATTTCTAATACCCGCGCCAACGCCGCGCCGCAAAGCTTCGACAATGAGTTCCTGAGAAAAATCAGCGGTTAACCAACGGCCAATAAATTCACATTCCATTCCGGTTAACGGTCTTCCCAGTTCTTTTTCGTAAGTTTTAATCAAAGAAGAGAGTTGGGGGTGGGATGGGGAAAGCGCGTCCTTTTCCGCCTCTTTATCGCCATTCTTCTTCTGGACAAGCTCGATTTCAAAGCGTTTAAAGCTTTCTATCGCCCAGTGTTCAGCTAACTCATTGATCAGGCCGATCAGGTTATAGGCGCTGAACCAACGATTGTTCAGGCTGTCCCAATGTTTCTCAATGGCTAGAAATTCACATTCCAAAAGACGCGCCAGAGAATTTTCTATTTCTTTTTCAGGGATTCCCATCCGCTTGGCCAGTTCTTTCACCGTTGGATACACATTCTTGTCGGCGTCACTCAGGATATGCAGGATCAGAATAAATTCCTGCGAACTAATCCCCAGTTCAATATAGTTTTCCAACAAGTATTTGGGAACAGGCAACGCGCCAGAAAACAAAAGAGCCTGCGTAAAGCTCCCATATACATTCACTTTGTTCATCAAATTCCACTCCAATAATCAAAAGTTTATCCATATTAGCGGCGATACGCGCGTTATCCCGCAAAGTTTGGCAGGTTTGGTTTTAAAAAGGCGATGAAAAACGGCCTGGATGATAAAGGATTTCCTCTCCTCCATAACGAATAGATGCGAGAGGATGGTTTTTTTTTCCATATAGGCTTCCGCATACGCTTCCACCCTTTAAATTCTAATACGATTTGGTTCAACGGTCAATTGAATAGAGGAGGATAAAAATGACCCAACAAGAAGAAATCATCAAATATGTCGGGAATGCCGGCGCTCATACCGCTTTAGGGTTGCGTCACAGTCAGCGTGTTTATCTGATGGCCAAGGAGCTGTCACCGCATTTAACCCTCGACGACGAAATTTTATTTGCGGCCGCCGCTTTGCACGATATCGGCAAATATCCGGTCTATGCCCTGCCCAACGTCGATCACGCCTTGCGCTCCAAAGGATTAGCTTCTTCATTTCTCCAAAAGATCAAATTCTCTCCCGGTAAGATCCCCGTCATCCTGGACGCGATCGAAACCCACATGTATTACTCCGATCCGGGAAAGAGCGACGAGGCCATATATTTACGCGATGCGGATATCCTTGATAATATCGGCAACATCGGTCTGGCCCGTTTATTCAGCATGATTGGACAGGATGAACTCATTCAAACCCCGGAGGACGCCGTAGAAAGGGCGCGCACCTTGGCCGAAGCCTTACCGAATAAAACCGTCACCAAGACCGGGCAGCGTCTTGCCATTAAACGCCGGGAAGAAGTATTCCGCTTTTTGTCCGGTTTGAAAAAACAAACGGCTGAATTTGCTTATCTATAAAAGAATCACGGATCTCAATCTCAGAGAGCGCAGGATTTACTTTTGCCCCTCCAGCCATTTTAACATGCCTTCGATCACAGCCAGCGTCTTGCCCAAGTCTTGTTCATCCTTTCCCTGATCGATCAGCCGTTCCAACTGGCGGGCGAGTTTGTCATACGCCCGGCGAACTTGCGCTTTCTTTGCTTTTTTGCCTATTTTGGGCGTCGTCTGGCTTTTTTTTACCGGTAAGCGGATTGCCGGAGAAGCGATTCCCTGCCCTTGCTCACTTTCCGGCGGCGACAGCCACGGATGAGCCGCCGGCGTTCGGAGAACCTTCTCCCCTGAGAATACAAAGGTTTCGCCCAACTCCGGAATCAAGGCTGTTTTTCCATACGTCTCCGTTATTTTTTCGGCAAAGACATCCTGTTTGGCCTTTTCGCCGTGAGTTAAGATGATCTGTTTGGCCGAAGCAACCAAGGGCTTCAACCAGCGTAAAAGTTCTGTTTGATCGGCGTGAGCCGATAAGCCGTCGATTTGAACTAATTGCGCCCGCACCGCAATATCCTCGCCATGAATCGTCACTTCTGCCGCTCCGTCCAATAACAGCCGCCCCAGCGTTCCTTCCGCCTGGTAGCCGACAAACAGCACCGTAGCGTCCTTGCGCCACAGATTGTGCTTTAAATGATGTTTGATCCTGCCGGCGTCCGCCATCCCGCTCGCCGCAATAATAATGGTCTTTTCCGTCCGCAGATTCAAGGCCTTTGACTCTTCCGTGCTTTGACTGAAATGAAGATTTTCCATGTCTAAGGGATTGTCTCCTTGCTGAATCAAAGCGCGGGTTTCTTCATCAAAATGCGCGGTATTTTCAGCGAATATTTTCGTGGCGGCAATGGCTAGCGGGCTATCAATATAGATCGGCAGCACCGGAATTTTTTTCTGGCGTTGCAGCATTTGGATATAAAACAGCAGATCTTGGGTACGTTCCACGGCAAAAGCCGGAATGATCAGATTCCCTCCCGCCCGATTGGCCTGATTGATGGTTTCCGCCAATCTTTCGAGGCGGTCGGTTTTATCTTTATGAAAACTGTCCCCGTAGGTCGTTTCCATCAGCACGACGTCGCCGTCGGTCAACAGGCTGGGATTGTCCAGGAACGGCTGATCCGCCGAGCCGATATCGCCGGAAAAAATATATTTCCTGACGGTATTCTCTTCTTTAACGGTCAGGCAAATATGGGCTGAACCCAAAATATGACCGGCGTCAAAAAACTCAAACGCTACGGTCTCCGTCAATTGCACCGGTTTCCGGTAATTTACCGGTTGAAAATAGGCCAAAGATTCCAGCGCGTCTTGCACCGTATATATGGCTTCAAGCAACGGCAATCCCCTGGATCTGGAACTCTTCCGGTTCTTGCGCTCTATTTCCATTTCCTGAATATGCCCGCTGTCCGGCAGCATGATTTCACATAGCCTTGCCGTTTCGATCGTAGCCCATATCTTCCCGCGAAAACCACGCTTGATTAATTTCGGCAACAGGCCGGAATGATCAATATGGGCGTGGGTCAGAATGACGGCGTCTATGGAAGCCGGCTGAAAAGGAAATTTGCCGTAATTCAACTCTTTCAATGCCTTAGATCCCTGAAACATTCCGCAATCAATCAACAATCTATAGCCACCGGTTTCAATCAAATAACAAGAACCGGTAACAACCCGCGCCGCGCCATAAAAGGTAATTTGCATTGCCGTCCTCCCTATTCCCTGCGAAGTTATTCAAGAAGTTATTCAAAATGAACCAATTCTAATTTTACCGCTTTTAACGCCGCTTGGGTACGGTCGTCTACCAATAATTTTTTAAAAATGCTGGAAAGATGGTTTTTTACCGTCTTCTCGCTGATAAATAACGAATGTCCGATTTCTTTATTCGCTAAACCTTGCACGACACAATTCAGGATTTCCAATTCGCGATCACTTAAACCATAGGTCTGCTTTTTAGGCTGCTTATAATATGGACTCTGTTGCAGTTTGCCCGCGGCCGTCGGGAAATCGACGGCATGTCCCGCGTATACCTTGCGGATAGATTCAACGAGCATTTTAGAATCCACATCTTTCACCAGATAGCTGGCGACCCCCATCTGTAATACGCGAAAGAGATTATCCTCAGAATCATCTACCGTCAAAATAATAATGCCAACATTGGGTCTCTCCCGGCGAATCACACGGCAAGCGTCTAAACCGCTGACAATCGGCATATTCAGGTCAATCAGCAAAATATCAAAATCCAACCGTCTTGACAGATTAATCGCGCCCTGACCATCGCCGACTTCCGCCACAACGTCGATTCCATCTTCAAAGTCTAAGATTCTCCGTAACCCTTCGCGAAGCAATGTATGATCATCTGCTATAACAACTCTTATACTCATTATGACTCTAGCTCCTTTTAAAAAATAGGAAGAGTGAACTCTATGCACGTTCCTCTACTCAATGAAGACTGAACAGAAAACTGTCCGCGTAATAATTCCACGCGTTCTCTCATTCCCACTAAACCATAATGCTCCCCCGGGCTTTTTAAGGCATTTTTCGCATTGAACCCTTTACCGAAATCTTGCACCTGCGT
Source organism: Peptococcaceae bacterium (assembly GCA_031289815.1). Lineage (GTDB taxonomy): Bacteria > Bacillota > Desulfitobacteriia > Desulfitobacteriales > Desulfitobacteriaceae > JAITOS01. The sequence goes on from JAITOS010000142.1 coordinate 10,987, forward strand.
CGTCAGGCAATCTTCCGCAAAACGCATCATCACACAGGCCTTTTTTGAATTTGCGTGCTTTGCAATATTGTTCATGCTTTCCTGAATCAAGCGGAATACGGCAATCTCCAAAAGAGAATTCAGACGTTTCTCTTCTCCCTCCAGCTGACATTCACATACAATTCCATGCGTTTTTTGAAAGTTTTCCACGTATTTTTTAACTGCCGGCACAAGGCCAAGGCCCTCCAAGGCAGCCGGCCTGAGATTGAAGATACTGCGGCGAATGTCCTGAAAACTGAGACGTACCAAATTTTGCAAATCGCGGAGCTCAAATTTCACCTGCTTGATATCCACGTCAAATAGTTTATTTAAAATTTCCAGGCGTAAAATAATATTGGCGATCATTTGCGCCGGTCCGTCATGGATCTCGCGGGCAACCCGCAAACGTTCTTCCTCTTGCGCTTTGATGATACGAACGGCCATATCCTGATGCTGATCCAAGACGCTGGCCTGAACGATTTCGTTGATCTTACTTTGCAATAGATCAGCGGCGGTATTGACCTGAAGGTGTACCCTGGCCGTGCGCGTCGTGATTCTTTTCACTTGCAGCAATGATCTTTCCAGGAAGTCGCGTTGGCTACACAGATGTATCTTTTGCGCTTGCAATACTTGCAATTTTGCCTGCGCTGCCGCGGCGTCCGCCTGAGCCTTTACGCGCTCCCGTTCCGCAGGCTGTTTCTGCTGACGCTTGATGGTCGCAAGCCTTTGGCTGACACGCTGTTCGTGGTCTTGCTGATCCTCTGCTTCATTCGTCAGAACAGCAATATCTATCTGTAATTGTTCCAAATCCTTAACGAGTCTTTGAATACTATCCCCCGTTAATTCATCAATATAAACGAGTTGCTCTTTCCCTGACTCCATAGCCGTTAAAGCTTCTTTTAAAATTTCGTTTAACTGATTTGTCACATGTACCTCTCTAAATTTTATTCGACGCCTAGGTCTTTTCTCCTACCAAAACACCTAATATTATAATTTTTATCCGCTTTAAGCGTTTTGCCGATCATCATAATCCGCTTGCCGGATGACCCTCCGAACCCTGCGGGGGAAGGATAAGTCTTCTTTCGTCAAGCCTATGATTTTCCACCCTTGCTCCAGCAGAGTTTTTTGTCGGCCTTTGACGTCGTTATCCTTTTCAGTGATATAGAATAAGCATCGGCCCACTTGCGCGGTAAAGGTACGGCCCGCCAGGGTCAGATCCCAGTGAATGATTGCGCCCGGAAAGATCTGAGCGAGCAAAGAGCGCAGTTTTTCCTTGAATTGAAGCTCTTTTATCGGTTCCCTGGCCGCCGGTTCCAGCAGGTTATCCGGCTGTTTTTTGCTTTTTATATACGGCGTTCCCCGCCTGTGACCTTCTCTCCGGAAAATTTCCGGCTCTTTTTTTAGGGGCCGACTGATTTCATTCACCGGCGGCTGCAAATGTTCCCTGTCGTCACTTGGCGCGGGAAGGCGCGCCTCCTCTATGACCGGCGAATCATGCTCCTTACGTTTATTTTCAACGATCTCCCCCGGCTGCATTTCCTCCCCTCCGAGTTCCGCCTTCGCCATCACCGGGATCAGGAAGTCCTCGGGATTTTCTTCCTCTTCTTGAACGGTCAGCGAATAGGGGCGTATCGTTATGCTCTGTTGTTTCTGATCAGGGCGGACGATTCTTCCCGCGGATAAAACCACGCGAGAGGACGCCGACAAGACAGGTTCCGCCGCCATCAAGGGCGCAGGATTCTTTTCGTCTTTGAACCGTTCTATTCCCTCCTGAACCATACGATCCATGATCTCTTTCCATCCGGAAAAATTATGAACGATGCGCTGGTCAGGCAATCGTTGCTCCAGTAGCTGGTTCATCACTTGCCGCCGTTTCTCGTCGGTATCGACCGGCCACCGTTGCAATTCTTCCAGGACCTTGCCAACCAGCGCGCGTCCCTGGTTGAATTCTTGCTCCGTTTCCCGGCCCTCCAGCAAACACACGATAATCAATTTTTCGATGATTTGATCCACCCACCGTAGAAGCTGGCTGTTTTGTATAAACAGTGAATCCATAAACCGCACCTCCAAACTATCATTTCCTTGGATAGTTATGCTTTGAAGGTCAAGCATATGAATGCAAATCCACGGGCGAACGCAGGCTCATTGTGGCAACACCAGCATTAAAAGCCGTCGCAAGCTCGCTGGTTGGGATTCATCTTTTCCGGAACGCGTCCTTTGTGCCGTTTGAAAAGTAAATGCGGCGACGCTGTCGCGCGATAGCGCGATACGGGCCACTTGACACCGGAGTGTCATTCTGATAACATAATAACCATTCTGGATAACGGGGCGTAGCGCAGTTTGGTAGCGCGCTTGGTTCGGGACTAAGAGGTCGCAGGTTCAAATCCTGTCGCCCCGACCACTGACATAAGGGATTCCCGTTGGGGAGTCTTTTTTTTCTTTCTACTTCTGTTTTCGTCATTTATCGTCTGGGTCTTTAGTCCTTTTACAAACTAAATCTTGGTTTTTGCACGTCAAAGATGCCATTCCCGACAAAAAATAATTTAACCCAAGGAGGGATTCCAGTGTTAAACGGTCAAAAAATTTGGATTCGCCCTTTATTGGAAGAGGATATTGATCTGTTATTCGCCTGGTATAACGATCAGGAAGTCAACCTGTGGTCGTCGGGCGCCTGGCCCTTAAACACCCTGTTAGCCAAAAACGAGCTGCTGGAAAAATTTCTTGACGATCCGGACAGCGGCAAGCGCTATGGCATTCTCAACGAGGATTTTGAGCTGATCGGTACCCTGGGTTTTCGGGAAATGAATGTTCCGGCCCGCTCGGCCACGATTCACATCAGCATCGGCAATCAGGCTTTTTGGGGCTTGGGCTATGGCTCTGACGCCCTGAGAACCTTCATTCAATTCCTGTTTAAGCAATGGAATTTTCGGCGTTTATCCATCGATACCTGGGACGGCAACCAAAGAGCCTTAAAAGCCTACCTAAAGCTCGGTTTTCAAATCGAGGGCCGCCAACGGCAAGCCTGTTATGTGCTGGGAGAATACCGTGATTCTATCCTGCTGGGCTTATTGCGGGACGAGTTTTTTCAGGAAGAACGCCACAAATGCCTATGCGAAAGCCACGAAAGTCCGCCGCCTTTAAAACCCACTTTAAAACAACACCAGCCGCCGACTTGACCTTCTTCTCCAGATTCGCTATAATGGTTTTGGAACTAAAATTGAATATCGTTCCTCTGGGGATAGGTGAAATTCCTTATCGGCGGTTTAGCCCGCGAGCCATCAGGCAGATCCGGTGTGATTCCGGAGCCGACAGTACAGTCTGGAAGAGAAGAGGACAAAAAATACGATGGATACGCTCCTGTTTGTGTTTTTGTTTGAGTACAGTCCTTACCCCGGAAAATTTTTCGGGGTATTTTCTTGTCTTCGGCCAGCCAGAGACAAGCCCCTGAGCATAATAAAGAAAGGAGTTTCTATGAACGATCCGGAGCTTTCCCAGGATGAATATTATATGCGGCGGGCCTTATCTCTGGCGGCGAACGCTGGCGGGCGCACAAGCCCGAACCCGCTGGTCGGATGCGTCATCGTTAATCAGGGTAAAATTGTGGGCGAAGGCTTCCATCAGCGAGCCGGAACGCCCCACGCGGAAGTCCTCGCCTTGGAGACCGCCGCTGCTTTGGCCGGGAACGCCACCCTGTATGTGACCCTGGAACCGTGCAACCACACCGGCCGGACCCCGCCCTGTACGAAGGCGATTATTCAGGCGGGGGTTCAGAGAGTGGTCGCCGCGATGGTGGATCCCAATCCCCTCGTTTCCGGTCAAGGGATCGAATATCTGCGCGCCGCCGGTCTTCAGGTCGAGGTCGGCGTTTTGGAGAAGGAGGCGCGGCAGCTCAACGAAGCCTTCATCAAGGTCATGACCAGCGGTTTGCCCTGGGTCGTCTATAAAGCCGCTTCAACGTTAGACGGCAAAATCGCGACCGCCAGCGGTGATTCCCAATGGATCAGCAATGAACGCTCCCGCGCTTTGGCACACCGGCTGCGCGATGTTTGCGACGTGATTATGGCGGGGAGCGAGACGGTCGTCAAGGATGATCCCGCCCTTACTTGCCGGGTGCCAGACGGCAGGGACCCGGTGCGGGTCGTGGTAGACGGACGGTTGCGTTTAAAAAAAGACGCCCGTCTGCTCACCTCCTCCGCCCAAGCGCCTTGCGTGATTGCCACCACGCAGGCGGCTGCCGCCGCTCAGCTTGCTCATTTCCGCAGTCTCCCCAGGGTAGAGGTTTGGCAGTACGACACGGAACGCTACGTGCCGCTGGAACGGCTTCTGCGTGATTTAGCCGGACGCGGCTGGAACAGCGTGTTACTGGAAGGCGGCGGCGAGTTGGCCGGCAAAATGATCGCTGAGGGCCTGGTCGATAAGCTGGAATTCTTCATCGCTCCCAAATTGATCGGCGGTCACGGCCCTTCTCCTCTGGCCGGTTTAGAGATCGCCCGTATGTCCGAAGCCATTTCCTTAACCGAACTGTCGGCTGATCTCAGCTCCGGCGATTTGCATATCACCGCCTATATCCAACGCCCTGACCAGGCCAACGAGGAGGAGTAATATGTTTACCGGTATCGTTGAAGAATTGGGAACCATCCAAAAGATCCGCTCTTTACCGGATTCCGCGAGCCTGACCATTCAAGCCGCGAAGGTTTTAGACGCCACCCAAATCGGCGACAGCATCGCCGTCAATGGCGCTTGTCTGACGGTCGTCGCCCTCAGCGAGCATGATTTCACGGTAGATATCATGGCGGAGACTCTGCGCAAAACGAGTTTAGCCGGTTTGAATCACGGCGCGAAGGTCAATCTGGAAAGAGCGCTGCAACTGCAAACCCGTTTAGGCGGCCATCTGGTCAGCGGCCATATCGACGGCGTGGGGATCATCCAGCGCCTGACCCGCCAGGGAATCGCTACCATAGCGGAGATCTCCCTGCCGCCGGAGCTTCTCCCCTATCTTTTACCGAAAGGCTCGGTTGCGATTGACGGCATCTCGCTAACGATCGTGGAGGTCTTCGCCCGCTCCTTTACCATCTCCCTGATTCCGCACACCTGTGGGCAAACGACCTTGGGCTTCAAGGGCGTGGGCGATCCGGTCAATCTGGAAACCGATATGATCGGCAAATATGTGGCCCGTTTACTCACAAACCAGCGGCCAGACGCTCCGGCAGGGGAACAGCTATCCTATGAGTTCTTATTGGAACACGGTTTTATCTGATACAACTGGATAAGGAGTGAAAGAATTGCACGATACCTTTCATACGATTGAAGAAGCCTTAGACGATATTCGGGCAGGTAAAATGGTCGTCGTCGTCGATGATGAAGACCGCGAAAACGAAGGCGATTTACTGATGGCCGCCGAAAAAGTTACCCCAGAAGCGATCAATTTCATGGCGACCTACGGGCGCGGGCTGATTTGCGTCCCGATGACCTCCGAGCGCATTCAGGCCCTGCGCTTAAAACCTATGGTCACGCATAATTCCGATCCCAACAACACCGCTTTTACCGTGACCGTAGACGCCGCGACCTCGACGACCGGCATCTCCGCCCACGAACGGGCGGCCACCATCCAAGTTCTGACCTCCCCCCATTGCCGTCCGGAGGATCTTCGTTTGCCGGGACATATTTTCCCCTTGCTGGCGCGGGACGGCGGCGTTCTCATCCGCACGGGGCATACGGAAGGCGCGGTGGATTTAGCCCGCCTGGCCGGACTACAACCTGCCGGTGTGATCTGCGAGATCATGAATGACGACGGCACGATGGCGCGCGTTCCCGATCTGTTCCCCTTTGTGCAAAGGCATGGCTTGAAGCTCATCACGATCAAGGATATTATCAAATACCGGCGCAAAACCGAAAAACTCGTCCATCGCGTCGTCAGCATTCAATTACCGACGGATCTGGGGAGTTTCACCGCCATCGGCTATCAGAGCCTGTTAGACGATCTGGAACACGTCGCTTTGATCAAAGGCGACGTCACCACCGGGGAACCCGTATTAGTCCGCGTCCATTCCGAATGCCTCACCGGCGACGTCTTTCACTCCCGGCGCTGCGACTGCGGCGAACAATTAAACGCCTCCCTCCAACAGATCGAAAAAACCGGGCGCGGCGTCCTTCTCTATATGCGTCAGGAAGGACGCGGGATCGGGCTTTTGAACAAATTAAAGGCCTATAAGCTACAGGAAGAAGGAAAAGATACCGTGGAAGCGAATCTGGCCCTGGGATTTCCGGATGATTTGCGTGATTATGGCGCCGGCGCGCAAATTCTGGCTGATTTAGGGATTACCAAGCTACGCTTAATGACCAATAATCCCAGAAAGATCATTGGCCTCGAAGGGTATGGCTTAGAAGTGGTCGAACGCGTGCCGATTGAAATTCCGCACAAACCGGAAAACACCCATTATCTGCATACCAAGAAGGATAAACTGGGTCATTATCTGTCGATTATCTGACAGGGAGATATCTGTATCACTATAAAAATAATGGAGGCTGACTGAACATGAAACACTATGAAGGAACGCTCATTGCCGAAGGCTTAAAATTTGGCGTCGTCGCCGCCCGTTTTAATGAATTTATCACCAGCAAATTGCTTAGCGGCGCTTTAGACGCCTTGCAACGGCACGGCGCAACCGAGAACGAAATCGAGATTCTTTGGGTTCCGGGCGCTTTTGAAATCCCTTTAGCCGCCCAAAAAATGGCGGAATCCAAGCGCTACGACGCGGTCATTTGCCTTGGCGCCGTGATCCGCGGTTCGACGCCGCATTTTGACTATATCGCCGGCGAGGTCACGAAAGGAATTGCCGCTACCAGCTTAAATGCGGGAATTCCGATCATTTTCGGCGTCCTGACGACGGATAGCATTGAACAGGCGATTGAACGCGCCGGTACTAAATCCGGCAACAAAGGCTTTGACGCGGCGGTCATCGCCATCGAGACGGCTAACGTCCTGAAACAGTTCTCCGCCTGAGCCGCGTCGGCGTTCAGTTCTTCCGAACGGCGAACCCTGAACGCGGTTCCTGACCGTGACGCAGACTATAAAGAGGACGCTCCCCTGGCATATTTGCCGTCCGCGGAGCGTCCTCTTTGTTTGTCCTACCCATCAGCATGACGGTGTTCGGCAAGCTCGCGTAAGACCTTGATTTCTTCGGCGCTCAAATGCTCCGGCAGCACAATATCCACGACCGCGTAATGATCGCCGCTCTGTTTGGGATTTTTCAGCTTCGGCATTCCCTTGCCCGCCAAGCGAAACTTCACACCGTTTTGAGACAGCGGCGGCAATTTCAATTTTAAGCCGCCGCTGAGCGTCTGTACCAATACTTCTCCGCCCAATACGGCGGTAAAGAAATCCACCGGTACGCTCGTGGTGATATCGTCTCCCTCTCTTTGATAGCGCTGGTGCGGTTCCACGGTGATCATCAGATAGAGGTCTCCCCTGCCGCCGCCGCCGACTTCTCCCTGACCGGCGACCCTAACCTTGGATCCGGTGCGGACGCCTGGAGGAATCCTGGCCTCAATGCGTTTATCTTGGTTATCGATCAGTCGCGTGGTTCCCATAAAGGCTTCTTCCAGAGTGATACGGACCTTTAATTCGATATCCTCTCCTTTGCCGGCATAGGCCCTGCCGCTTGCCGCATAAGCTCCGCCGCGGCGATTTCCCCGCTGGCGGCTGTCGTCCATGCCTTCAAAGCCAAAAATGCTGGAAAAGAAATCAGAGAACCCTCCCCCGCCAGCTCCGCCATGAGCGCTGAATCCGCCCATGCCAGACTCGCCGAAGATGGCGGCGAATTCCTCCGGCGTCATCGTTCGCGTTTGGCTGCCGTTTCCCGGTTGTCTCTGCCAGCGGCTCCAGTCAAAGTTTTCTCTGCCGCCGCGCGCTTGCCATTGCTGATAGTTCTGCCGGAGTTCGTCGTACTTCTTCCGGTTTTCCGGATCGCCGAGGGCTTGGTAGGCTTCAGCCGCGTCTTTGAAGGTTTGTTCCGCTTTTTGATCTCCCGGATTTTTATCGGGATGGTATTTTTTCGCTAATTGCTGATACGCTTTTTTAATCGCTTTAGCGTCCGCGTTTTCCGCTACGCCCAAGATCGCGTAATAATCTTTAAAATCCATGACGGTCACCTCGGTCCGGATCTCTGCAATCCATCTTCTTTCTCAGTATTTCCTCTTTCACTTGATTATAGTTCTTTGAGGGCAAAAGTCAATGTTGGTCAGGGGGGGTTGTCGGGGTGTCGCGAAGGACGGGTGGTGCGCCTTCGTTTGCTGGAGGACCGCGAAGGGCGGGTGGGTTCGACTTCTTCTTTGCTGAGACCGCGAATGGCGGACGGTTCCGCTTTTCGTCCCGCTGCGCCTTCCTGGCGCAAAGGGACGCGCTCGGCGTCCATGCCTCGCTTGGCGCGGAACCGTCCGCCCTTCGCTTGGCTTGTGCATATCCACATCTGCGCCCGTCGTTATGGCGGCGGCTATCGCCAAAACCGCCGTTGTTTTTCTGTCGCCGGGGTCGCCTTGACAATATCCTTGAACTGGTGCGCGATACCATAAAGAGAATTTCCGATTATGCCAAAGAGCGGGAGTGCAATCGGTAGAGATACCTAAAACGGAAAGGAAGCGGATATTACAACAAGCCGACGAGAGCGGCATAAAAAGGGCGCGACACTATGGAGAGGTGAAGCGCCTTTTCTTTGCGTATGCTTATTCAGTAATTCATAAAAAGAATATTCTAATAAGAGCTAATATAGTCAAATGGACAGGATAATATAATGTAGAAAAACCATTTCATACCGTTCCACTTGCTCCGTTCTCCATTGTAGCGTTGTATGAACGGGATGGCTAACACAACGAACATTTGAATGATACCATAAGCAAAATTCAGGAATATAGCATATACGATTGCATATGCGGCTATAAAAGAAACAAACCACATCATCTGTCTTCTGAAGTTTCCCCGGTTAATTCCCACATATAAAATGGACATGGCCAACGGGGTACTCCAATCAGCGCAAAACGCGGCAATCGCACAGCCCCAAACAATCACCTGCCTATGCCACGGCTTTAATTTAGGACTCTCGCTTTTCGCCGTCGCCAGAGCGACAAGCCCCAAGGCAAGCGTCCACATCACGCTTGTTTGGTCAAAGACGGAAGTTTGAAAAGGAATGAAATTTTTATCAAACATAAGCGCATAGGCAAAATGACCTATGCGCGCAAACCCAAACATTCGCGTGATATATTTTTTCAAGTTCTTTGTGTGGTAGTACCCCTCTACCACGAAATACATCATAATGGGGGCGGTCAATCTCCCGATAATATGTAATGACAAAGTGAGCGCGTCCGTGCGATAGCCCGGCAAAAAAGTCCATGTCAGATGGTCAATCGTCATAGCGGCAATGGCGATTATTT
>JAITOS010000016.1 GCA_031289815.1 Peptococcaceae bacterium
GGCAAGGGCGGGTTTAAGCCGCAGCGCTTTCTATAAATACAAAGATGGGGTATTCCCGTTTTACGACGTCAGCAAAGAAAAAATCGTGACGATTTCCCTGATCCTGGAGAATAAAGCCGGGGTTTTGTCCAATGTATTGAATCTGGTAGCGCAATGCCAGGGCAATGTGCTGACGATCAATCAGGGGATTCCGCTGCAAGGGGTGGCCAATGTATCGATTTCCATCGAAACGGCCGGGATGGTGGATATACCGGAGAATTTGCTTACCAGGCTGGGGGAAATGGAAGAGGTCCGTAAAATCGAATTGATCGGGCAAAGCTGAGTGAATGAGTGCAGCGAATGGATGATGTAAGCCGGGAACTTGCAAAAAGGCAGCGTATGTGGTATTTTAGTAAAGTCTGAAAATGTCGGGGCGTAGCTCAGTTTGGCTAGAGCGCTACCTTGGGGTGGTAGAGGCCGCAAGTTCAAGTCTTGTCGCTCCGACCATGATGAAAAATGATGAAACCCGCTTTCCGCAGGGATTGGCGGGTGTTGTTTTGCCGTTATACATATTGTTGTATCCCTGCTAAGTTCCAGGTTTACTTTGCAATCGTTGCCGGAAATCAGACCATACTACCGCATTACCGCCTAAACGTGGTTTGAAAATACGGTATTGGCGGCTGCTTCGGGTGATCTTTTCTTTGCGTTTTGTGGTAAAATTAAAGGAGCGGAGTAAAAAGTGAACCGTCATGTGAACCATGATGAGGGCAGACTGGAAAAAGCCGAAGGGGAATGAGTTATGAACGATAAGATCTATGTTTTGGGTCATCAAAATCCGGATACGGATTCGATTTGCGCGGCGATCTCCTATGCGGAGCTGAAAAGAAAGCAGGGACATAACGCCGTGGCCGGCAGGTTGGGCGATCTGAATCAAGAAACCGAATTTGTTTTAGACTACTTTGGCGTCGAACTGCCAAAACTGGTGGAAACGGTTAAAAAACAGGTGTCGGATCTGAATGTGGATATGGTACCCAGTCTGTCGCCGGAGATTCCGGTGAAAACGACCTGGAATATCATGAGGAACAGCAATGTGAAAGCCTTGCCGGTGGTAGACGAAAACGAAAAATTGATCGGGGTAGTGACCTTATCCAATATTACGGAGAAATATATGGACGCGCTGGATAATCATATTCTGGCGACCAGCCAGACGCCCCTGCAAAACATTGCCGACACCATCCACGCGGAGATCATCCACGGGGGAACGAGTGATTTTCATACCACCGGGCAGGTGATGATCCTGGCGGCGGAGCCGTCTCAGTTGACGGACTTTATCGAAAAAGGGGATATCGTCATCGCTGGTAACCGGCCGGACAGCGTGGTCCGAGCCATCGAACTGGGCGCCAATTGCGTGATACTCACTTGCTGTCATGAAGCCGATCAATTGATTATTGATAAAGCAAAAGAGTACGCCTGCATCTTGATGGCGACCCAAGCCGATACCTTTACCACGGCGCGCTTGATTAACCAAAGCATACCCATCGGCTACGTGATGACGACCGGCGATATTATCAAGTTCGACATGGACGATTTTGTGGATGAAGTGAAAGAAACGATGATGACGACGCGGTTCCGAAGTTATCCGGTCGTTGATCACAAAAACAGGGTCAAAGGCTTCATCTCGCGCTATCACGTCATCTCGCAAAATAAAAAGAAAGTCATTCTGGTGGATCATAACGAGATGAGCCAGACGGTGCAGGGGATTGAGGAAGCGGAGATTCTGGAGATTATTGATCACCACCGTTTGGGCGATATTCAGACGGGAACGCCGATCTTCTTTAAGAACGAGCCGGTGGGCTGTACCTGTACGATCGTGGCGAATATGTATTTTGCTTCGGGGATCCGTCCGTCGCTGAAAATGGCCGGTTTAATGTGTTCGGCGATCCTGTCGGATACCCTGAGATTTGAATCGCCGACCTGTACCTACGTAGACAAGATCACGGCGGAAAAGCTGGCGGAGATTGCCGGCATCCAAATGGATGGTTATGCGATGCAAATGTTTAAAGCGGGGTCTTCCTTAAAAGGAAAAACTCCCAGAGACATCCTCCTGAAGGATTTTAAGATGTTTGAACTGAACAAAGGCAAAATCGGGATCGGCCAGGTGTATACGATTGACATGGAGTGTATTGCTGAGATCGAAGATCCCGTCTTGTCGTTTATGGACAGCTATTGCGCCGACAGCAAGTTTGACTTGATTCTGTTATTAGTGACCGATGTATTGAATAAAGGCTCGGAGGTCTTCTTCGTCGGTGAGTTGAAGGAGATCGTGGGCAGGGCTTTTAATGTTCAGCCACGGGAAAACCGGGTCTATCTGCCGGGGGTCGTGTCCCGGAAAAAACAGGTGTTGCCAAACCTCGTCGCCGCTTTGGAATAAAAAGGGGCCGGAAGCAACATCCTAGCGGCGGGCCTGAATCTCCGCCCGTATGGTTTCCTGTAGATTGGCTGTCGGAACATCCGGCAGGGATTGAATAAACGCGTCGGTCGTCAGCAACCGCGTCCCGACATTTTGCATATCCAGAAGATTGGCCTGATGGATTGCCTCGGTGTTAGCGCCGGTGGCGTCGGTCAGGACGACTGCTTCATAGTCCAGGGAAAGGGCGTCCCAAACGGTGGCGCGGATACAATTAGGGGTTTGAACCCCGGCGACGACCACCTGGAGAACACCCAAACGCCGGAGGAGAAGATCCAGTTCCGTCTGAAAGAAAGCGCTCCAGCGCCATTTGACCACCACATATTCTCCCGGTTCGGGTTGAAGCTCAACGACGATTTCCGCGCCTTTCGTCCCCGGAATCAAAGCGCCGTCGGCCTTTTTAAAGGGAACGTAGCGGGTCAGATCGGTATCGCTCCCATCCGCCCGGTATTGGCGAATGACGTGGATGATGGGAAGCCGGTGCCGGCGGCAGGCGATTAAGGCTTTTTGGATCAGAGGAATGGTCTTCATACCGGCTTCCACCGAGAAGGGCGCGCCGGGCAAACAAAAATCATTCTGCATATCGATGATGATCAAGGCTGTTCTGGTCACGGAAAAACCTCCTTAGTAAGAAATGTTAGCAAGAAATAAATGAAGCGAGATGTTCTTTTTCTAAATCCAGCAGCAGAGACTTGAGTTCGAGACCGCCGCCGAAACCTGTCAGATCCCCATTTTTGCCGATCACGCGATGGCAGGGAATGAAAATCGGAAGCGGATTGCGATGATTGGCGAGGCCAACGGCTCTGCAGGCCTTCGGCTGAGAGATTGTTTGGGCGACCTTTTGATAACTCCAGGTTTCGCCATAGGGAATGGTTTGCAGGCAGGCCCAAACGCGTTGCATGAAATCGGTGCCGACAGGGGTCAGCGGCAAGGTGAAATCTTTCAGTTTGCCGGAAAAATAGCGTTCCAGCTGTTCTCCGGCTTCCTGGAGCAGGCCGGTCTCAACTTCGATGGCCGGTTCGGCGATCTTCTCGGCGGGAAAAAACAGGTTCGTCAGACGGCCTTCACTTTCCGCCACGCCGATCCGGCCGATCGGGGTAGCATAAAAATAGATCGATTTCATGATGATATCCTTTCAACACAAAAGAAATAATATATTCTTGAAAAAATTATACCAAAGAATCGCCTTTTATGGAAATGGGCACAGTCGCCGCCGATAAACGATGAAAGTGACGGGCAGAGCCAATGGAGGATACGGATAGCTTTAAAAATGAAGAAGCTCAACGGCTGGAGAGGCGCGCGATTCCCTGGCTGACGTATGCCCTTATCGCGGTCAACGTAGGGATGGGGGTCTGTTTAACGGTTGTGTCCATGCGGTCAGGGACGAGTTATGATCAGCTTTTGCTGTATTTCGGGGCCAAGGAAAACGACCGTATCCTGATGGGGGAATACTGGCGCTTCCTTACGCCCGTTTTTTTGCACATCAATGTCATGCACCTGGCGGTAAACAGTTACTCGCTGTTCGTTTTAGGTTCGGTGGTGGAAAGGATCTTTGGCCGCTTTCGCCTCATCACGGTATATTTGACGGCGGGCATCATGGGCAATGTGCTGAGTTTCATGCTTTCTACCAATCCCGGAGTCGGAGCTTCGGGGGCCATTTTTGGCTTACTGGGAACGCTGTTGTTTTTCGGCTTGGAGCAGCCGCACTTCTTTAAACGCTATTTTGGCAAAAATATCCTGCTGACGCTCGTGATTAACCTGACATACGGGTTTTCAGTCGCGCATATCGATAATTTCGCTCATGTGGGCGGCTTGATCGGCGGCTTCCTGAGTTCGGGTATCATCTCCGCCTGGGCGGGCCGACGTTGGTATCTCAACCGCTGCCTCTATCTGGTTTTGACGGTCGCCGTCCTGGGAGCGGGATTGTCGTATGGGTTTCATAACCAACAAAATCGTCTCCTTGTCAGCATGAACGAGCTGGCCGGGTATGAGCAAGCCGAAGATTGGCTCCATACGGAAGAGAAAGCCGGACAAATTCTGGCGGATCCGGATGTGCCGGACGCTTATAGAGTCGCTGTGTTATGGACGCTCGTTCGGGCGGAGGCATTGAACAATCAATATGATCAGGCGATCGAACACGCCAACATGCTGCAAGCTCTTGAGCCCGCGGACGGGCATTATATCCTGGGGCTGCTCTATTTTGATTTGAAACAATTTGACCTCGCCGAACAAGAGTTGCTGGCCGCTAAAAAAGCCGGAGCTAAGTATACGGGGCTGGATGAGGTATTGGAGGAAATCGAGCGGCTAAAACCTTGAAAAATGACATTCTGTTCAAAATTGTTTATATGGTGACTTTTTATATTCTTAGCCGCCGATCCTTTCCGCAGCAAAAGATACGCCCGATATCTTCAACCGTATAAAATGTTTGGCTCCCTGTTGTTTGGGTATTGTGTTGTTCTCTCACGGGTGCGTCAACTCCTTCCCGAAGCGTCCGCGATAAGGAAAACCACCCTTTCGGGTGGTCAGATTCAGTTCACATAACTGCTTTTTTACTTGTTTCCGCAAACGCATATACAATATCAGCTTGTTGAATGGTATCGGTTTTATACTCCCCGTTGCTTACAAAAATGTTGGCTTCATAAGCCACGCCCTGTTCGTATATTTCCACAATAGGTGCAGTTTCTCCCGATTTTAATTGCGCTTTGTCATATAATTCCAGATGAGTGAGTGAGTGAGTGATCACTCCTCTTGAGGTGATCTATTCAAAATATCATCGCCTAAACTAATTATAGCATCCTTGGCGATAGCTCTCAATTCTTCCGTGATCCCCGGCAACGAATTTACACAAATATCCCGTCAATTCTTATAACTGTACCTGGAAGTTTCGGAATTTTATCGGCTCGGCGCGGGCTGTGCGGCGGCTCTCTGACAGGATATGTTTTGAAAACGGCCTATCTATATATTGAGAACCCGAAGCTCCACAGCAAGGGAAAATATAAATATTATGGCGAATGGCAGGGCCGCGATAAGCCGCCGGATATGAAAGGAATTTTTAAGGCAATGGTAAAGGCTTGAATATAAACGGGTTATGAAAAAAGTAAAAATAAATCAAATAAAAACGTTGACAAATAACATAGGTGCCTATATAATAAATATAGGCGCCTATTAAAATTGAAAGTGAGATGATTTATGGATATTAATAATTCTGAAACCTTGTCAGTTTTACTTCGGCAATGTATAAACTTTCTATTTCGGAAACGCCAAAAAATAGCCAAAAACGTTGGAGGAATCCCAGAGAGTCAAAGTAGGATTTTAAGAGAGCTTTTACAATCAGACGGCATGAGCCAAAAAGAATTATTACAGAAACTGCA
>JAITOS010000051.1 GCA_031289815.1 Peptococcaceae bacterium
CCGATAACATTCCAAGTTTTGTCGGACTTGCCCCCAAGCGTATAGAAATCTCCGAAAATAATCAGTTGGCGTATTGTAAAAACTCCCCCTATCGGGATTCCGCGTCCAGTGAGGTTGTGCTGGCTGATCTAAACGCCGGTTCCAAGGAAACCGTGCAGCGAACCGACGACGTTACCTCCGAGTGGCTGTATGAATGCTCCATATTTGGCGACACCATCGTCTGGAACAAATATAGTGAGCCGAATGATGATTTCTCCTTTAGAATGGCTCAGTATAAATATAGCGCGATTTATTCCTATGATATCCCTTCCAAAAAAACAGAAGCCCTGACGGGTAGCCAAGAATTCTATGATAATCCCAGTCTGTACGAAAACCATCTGGCGATGGTGAAACTGCCCCTAACCAAGCCGGGTCAGGCTTCCAGCAACGCGGAAATCGCCCTGATGGATCTCAAAACCAAAAGCATCGAGATCGTCGTCGATGAAAATTCCGCTATCTACCTGAATAAAATAGACGCCGCTTTTCCCA
Source organism: Peptococcaceae bacterium (assembly GCA_031289815.1). Lineage (GTDB taxonomy): Bacteria > Bacillota > Desulfitobacteriia > Desulfitobacteriales > Desulfitobacteriaceae > JAITOS01. Next base: position 529 of record JAITOS010000051.1, read on the forward strand.
TGACCAGAAGCAATCCGCAGATCACCTCCAGATATATTACCTGGTGGAGTACCAGTGACCGCGCCAGAGTCTATCTCTACGATTATTACCAGCATACCTTCGTGCAGATGTATGACGCGCCAGTGAACTTCGACAGCACGGAAATTTACCGGCTGTTTGAGAACGCTGTCATCCTCTACGAAACGAAACTGGACGACAAGGGGGACAGCCAGAGCCGAACCTTCTATGTGAGCTTGGAATAGACGCTGTTGCGGGAAATCGTGCTACTCCACTTGGGGAAGAAGGATTGACAGACTTTGTTCATGTTGAACCTGCGACGGTAGGGGATTCATTATTCAAACATATCCGTAAATACTGCCGCAAAGACCTATAGACAACGCGCAAACAGATCAGAGGTTTTCTAGTTTTTAACGACACAAAATAAAGGAGGAAATAACATGAACTTTCTATCAATAGCAAAAATGGTGAGTAATTTAAAGACCAAAACGGCGGCGGATATCGCTGCCCGCGTCGCCCGCACGGATTTAGCGCCCCAGGAAAAAGCGGCGATGATCCGGGGCTTCTCGGCAGTTCAAGTGTCGGGTAATTCAATGGCTATCATTGGCCCCAGCGAAGAACATTGGGCGTGAAAATCGGTGATGACCGCTGAACAGCAGGTTAGATAGAGAATCGGCGCATACTTTCAAGAATCGGAGTTTACGCACGAGCGGCCTTATGACCACGGGTTATGAGGCTCTCGTCGTTGGTTCCTCGGTGAAGCCACAAAACACGTCAAAAAAGGTATTTACGCCGAGGCGTTGAAGCAAAAAGAGGAGCGGCAGAGGGGGGAAGCGCGTGAATAAGAAAAGAGCCGTCAAGGTTGGTTTGATCCTACTCAATATAGCTCTCGTGTTCCTCTTTGGCAGTTACCTGCCGGGGATTGTCAGGCACCAGGTTCTGGGCGTGTCTCTGGAAAAGACGGGGAACTACTGGACGGTCGTTCGCAGCGCCCCTTTCGACGCGGGGTATCAGCTGGGGATCCGCGAAGGGGACGAAGTGCTGGCTATCGATCAACGGAATCCGGCGCAATTCCCGTCGGTCAAGCGATGGAACGAGATCGAAGGCGCTTCCCTGATCGACATACGGCGCGGGGAAACGGTCTACACCCTGCGGATCGACCCCTATCCGGCGATACAAACCATCGTGCTGGACTTCTCGGAAATCGTTATAGGACTCATCTTTATCGTCGCCGGTTTTTTTGCCTGGATGAAGCAGCCCTACTCGCGGCGGGTCAGAGGATTGCTGGCCCTGAATTGGTTGCTGGGCGTCGTCTTCATCCTGGCGCCTGCTTCCGCCAGGGGGATGTTCCTGGCTAAAGAACTCTTTTTAATCAGTCTTTCCCTGACGCCCCTGTTCCTGATAAGATTCTTTTCTTTCTTCAGGCGGGACACGGCAGGGAAGTTTTTCCACTTTTCCGCGCGGTTTTTGCTTATCTTACCGAGCGTTTTAATCGTGGGGCTCTGTTTCAGATGGTTGGGCGCGCCGGTTGCCGCAGGCGCCTTACGCACGCTGGTTTTAGTGAACCTTCTGACCGGCTCTCTGCTGGCGCTGGCCCATCTGCTCTACGCGATCCGGGTTCCCGCCGATCTGGTGCGAAGGAACCAGCTTTTGCTCATGGCCGTGGGATTATTCGCGGGATTAGCTCCCTTCCTGCTCCTGAACGCTCTCCCGCTCTTATGGCAGGGAGAGTCATGGCTCAGTCCGCGCCTGACGGAACTCTTCGTCGTCGTTTTGCCGCTCTCCATGCTCTACGCGATCTTAAACCGCTCCTTACCCAGCGCGCCGAAGCTCCTGAAAACGCTGGCTTGTTTTTTCAGCGCCGCTGTGATTCTCAATTTCCTGATGCTCTTTGTCTGGCCCCATAAGCAAGAGTATCCCAATCTTGTCAGCCTGTATTTCTGGCTGCTGGCTTTTTCGCTGAGCCTCGTCTTTCTGGCGCGCGGGCTGACCATCCTCTTGGAAAAAGTCTTCAAAAACTTGTACATCGTCCTTCGTCCGGCGCAGGACCAAACAGCCGGGAGTTATGCGGCTGTCAGAACGGAGACGGAAGCGGACATCCTGGAAGAGCTGAGCGCGGAATGGGAGCTGGAGGGAGTCTTCGCCATCATGGAAAGAGCGGGAGGCGTCCGGCGGCAAGAGGCGGTGGGGCGCTTTCTGGAGCGGCAAGGCGAGCGGCAGCTGCTGGAAGCCTGTTATGCGGAAAGAAAAAGTACGCTGGCGACGGGGGTGGGGCAGGTACTGCCGCGTCATTATCCCGCCGAGAGCTTTCTGTTTTTTGCCACCGCTACTGAGCAGTGCGGGCTTTTTCTGGGATACGCTTGTTCGCAAATTCGTTTTAATCCGGCGGACCTGCCCCAGCGGACGGACATCGGGCGTCAGATCTTTCAAAGGCTGATCGCCTGCGGCGAGCAGCGATCCCTGCGAGAAGAGCTGCGGCAAACGAGAGCGCTGTTCGAGAAAAGCCAACAGCAAAATCATTGGGGGCTGATGATCAAAAGACGGCTGTTGAGTAATTTAGAAAGAGAAAAGGAGTCGGTGGCGCGTGAAATCCATGACGGACCGCTCCAAATCAGTTGCAGTCTGAGCCGAAAAATAGCCGAGATCGAACAGGGGGGCAAGGATCAAACGGAGCGTGTGACGGCGGCCAAAGAACTCGCCGCTGATCTGGCGTATGAGCTGCGCGGTCTGTGCAGCGCCCTGCGGCCGCCGCCTTTTAACGAAGTGGGACTGATTCCGGCGCTGGAGGTTTTTCTGGCGGATACCATGAAAGAGGAATTCATCACGATTTCTCTGGAAATACGGAGAATAGAGCGGACACAACGCTTTAGCGATGAGACGGAGCTGGCGGTCTATCGCTTCCTGCAAGAAGGGGTGCGCAATGCCGTCAAGCATTCCGGCTCTTCGCGGGCGGAGATCACCCTGGGCGTTTCCGAACGCGGCTTGGAGATTACGTTGAAAGATTTCGGACGGGGCTTTGAGCCAGCCGCGATCCTCGATCATTCAGCGGAAAACAAGAGCTTTGGCATGATGGGAATGCGGGAAAGGATTGAGAGTCTCGGCGGGCAGTTCAGCGTACATTCGACGCTCGGTCAAGGGACGACTCTGGAAGGAAATATTCCGTTGGAGGTAATCTATGAAAGATAGCGCCATCAAAGTCATGATCGTAGACGACCATACCCTCGTGCGGCGAGGAACGGCGGCCTTGTTGGCCGCTGAGCCGGATATCGAAGTGGTGGGCAGCGCCGCCAATACAGCGGAGTGTCTGAACCAACTGCCGGATAGCCAGCCGGACGTCGTCTTGCTGGACATTTTTCTGCCGGACGGCTCCGGGATTGACGTCATCGCGAAAATCAAGGAGCTCCTGCCGGGCAGTCATATCGTAATGCTTACCGGCGAGGAGCCGAAGAGCCGCGTGGAAGCCGCGCTGCTTCAGGGCGCCAGCGGCTTTCTCCTGAAGGACTGTTTGCCGGAGGAGATGTTTGCGGCGATTCGCAAGGCGGCCCGCAACGAAACGCATTTCCCGGAACATTTGCTGGCTCGGATGAGTGCCGGCGCGGAGCAAGAGGAAGCCGCCATGTTCCAGCAAAGGATCCGGATTTCCGCCTCCCTTACCGCGCGGGAAAAACAAATCCTGATGTTTCTGGCCAAAGGGAAGCGAAATCAAGAGATTGCCGATGAGCTGACGCTCTCGAAGCGGACGGTGGAGGGCCATGTGTTGAAGCTGCTGGATAAGCTGGGATTTCAGACCAGAAACGAGGCGGCGGCCTTTTATGTAGGGATGAGAGATAAGCGGGATTTTCAGGATGAGGCTTAAAAACCGGGTGTAAAAATTCCATCTTCTGACCGGGTTGCGGCTCATACAAATCATAGCATAAAGCCAGATTTTACCGCGCATGGGCCCGTTGCTTTTGGTTCAAAATATCGTTGTAAGAACGGACTGTGAATATGGCTAAACGAGCGGGTTCGTCTGAAAAAAACGGGAGGTGTTGGCTTTGAATTCAGCAAACAACAGCGATCAACAGCAGAGTACGCCCTTAACGTCGGAACTTGAAAAATTTAAATATGAAGTGGCTCAGGAAATCGGGTTGGCCGGTAGGAAGGCTAAAAAGATCGAATCGCCGGCGCAGATCAAACCGGCGGACTTCATGACCGGTCGCCAGAGAGATTGATGGAAAAAAGCTAAAGGGCAAGAGACTGCCTCCGAACAGACGGGGATCGTCTGGGGGAAGCAGTCTCTTTTTGGCCGCCGGAATAAGGCGAATTGAGAATTGAGAGAGGAGAACGGCGATCCTATGGGATGAAGGGTTGATGAGTTTCGCCAATCCATAGGGAAAGGCGGATCCGGGCGGCTGTTTACTGAAACGCCGTCTATTGAAAATAAGCCGCGTAATTTTTTTCATTGATCTCCGGATGGAGACTCATTCCCAGACCGCCGGCAATAATCCGGGCCGTGGAGTCAATCAGGGTGTCGATCTCTTTGGGCGTCACCATCAAGCTACCGTTAAAGGGCGAGAGAACTTCGGTCAATATTTTTTCCGTCGTCTGTTGATTGAGTTCTTTGTAAAGCCGATAAAGAGAAGGACTGGTCTTTAATTCATCCAGCAAAATTTCCAGCGTGTGGTGCGCGATAACCGCGGCGTTGACCACGGTCGGGACGCCGATCGCCAAAATCTTGCAACCGATCGTTTCCTGGGTCAAACCCATGCGGCGGTTGCCGACGCCGGAGCCGGGGCTGATGCCGGTATCAGCCAACTGAATGCTGGCGCCGATCCGGTCCAGGGAACCGGCGGCCAAAGAATCAATGGCAATGACCAAATCCGGGTGTACGTGCTCGACGATACCCCGGATGATTTCGGCGGTTTCAATGCCCGTCAGGCCGAGAACACCGGGCGTAATGGCGCTTACCTTGCGCAGCTTGCCTTTTACTGCCGCCGGTGTAAATTGAAATAAATGGCGGGTAACGAGGCTCTTGTTAACCACCTGCGGGCCGAGGGCGTCCGGGGTGGCGTTCCAGTTGCCCAAACCGACCAACAGGATGCTGGCGTCTTCGCCGAGCGCCATCATCGTGATCAACTTCTTTCCCAATATTTCAGTTATTTCCTGATGTGCGGTATAATTGTTAGAAAGAATCGAGGGCGCTTCAATCGTGACATACTGACCCAAGGGCCGCCCCATCTGGCGTGATCCCTCTTCTGTTTCTATCGTGATGGTGGTGACGGTTGCGTGTGGCGTTTTCTCCTGCGTCATGGTTACGCCGGCAATTTCTTCCTGGCCTTGTCCGCGCAGAAGTTCATGGGCTTCGATGGCCATGTCCAGGTTCACCTTAAAAAAATGGAATAATTCGTCTTTCTTCATGAGGAAGCCCTCCTTCAGCTGTCGGAGAAACAATAGCGAGATGTTTTAGTATGAAAAATTGCCGGATAAATTATACTACGAATGTTTTTTAGCAAATTCTCTAGTTAGGAAACGTTTCACTTGCTATAATGGGATATGGGGGATGAAACCGTGCGGGTGATTGCCGGGGAATTAGGCGGCAGGCGCATTAAATCAGTCAAAGGGATGGAAACCCGTCCGACAGCCGATAAAGTAAAGGGCGCTGTTTTTAATGTATTGCGGGAAAAGATAAATGACGCGCGCGTCCTGGATCTCTTCGCCGGTACGGGGAATATGGCCGTTGAGGCGATTTCCCGGGGGGCTGCGTCCGCTGTCCTGGTGGAACATCATTTGCCTGCTTGCCGGGTAATCAGGGAAAACATGAAGGTCATGGGCATAGAGCAGAGAGTAACCGTTGCTCGCATGGACGTATTTTTATTTCTTGCGCAGTGGAAGGATCAGAGATTTGACTTGATTTTCCTTGATCCTCCTTATCACCAGGGCTTGGTGAATCAGACGCTGGCCCGGATGGCTCCGTTAGCTATACTTTCTGAACGGGGAGTCATTGTGGCGGAAACCGGCTGTAATGAAGAATTGCAGCCTACCGGACAGTTTAAAATCTGTCAGACTGGAAGGTATGGGGATACACGGATCTGGTATTTACAGAGATGGGATTTAAAATAAGGGGGAATGGTTTTTGGAACGGGACGTCTTTAGTATGTTGGAAGAAGTTGAGGAAATCATTGATCGGGCGACAAAAATACCGCTGACAGGCAAGGTGCTCATTGACGACAGCGCGGTATTTGATTTAATCGACCAGATCAAAGCGGCCCTGCCGGAAGAGATCAAGGATGCCCAGTGGATATTAAACGAGCGCCAGCACATCATGGATGAAGCTCAGGTAGAATCTCAGCGTATTGTCGAAAAAGGAAGAACCTATGTAGAGAAGATGACGGCGGAATCGGAAATCAACCGGCAAGCGCAGGCGTATGCGGAGGACTTGGTGAGGCAGGCGCAAGCCTATGCTCAGGAGGTGAAAACCGGCGCTCTGCAATACGCCGACGAGCTGTTTCAATATGCGGAGACCAAAATGATGGCAAGTTATCAGGCCATCCAGCATAATCGCGAAGAACTGAAGAATAATGCCGTTAAGGCGGAAGAAAGGGAAAAAGAGCAGGGAAAAGCGAAGGAATAGCCAGGAAGACAGGGCCGGAATCAGCGCGCCCGCTGACGCAGATGACAGAGCCAGCCCAGGCAGAAGAGCGGCACGATCAGGAGGAGGAAGCCCTGAAAGCTCAACTGCCAGGTCAGCCAAAACGGAGAGGGAAGAAAGATCCCCGGAGGGCTGGCCGCCGGAATCTTGACCAGGGGCAGGAAACACTGACTGAAGCCCATCGCGAGGAAGGCGTGAAGCAAGCGGCCATATACATAGGGTTTTACACTTAATTCATTGCCGATAAAGCCGGCGACCTGCGCCAGAATCGACAAGCCGCTCCAGCCCATGAGCCAGCAGATAAGGCCGGTTTGTCCGGCGGAAGGAGTAAAAGCGGTAATTGTATTCCGGCAGCCGAGCGTCATTTCCACGACGCCGCTGAGCAGGGCTTCCCAGCCGTTGCTGCTGATAAAGGGCAACAGACCGTGTAGCGCCGCGCCCAGCAGAGAGAAAAGCTGCCAAAGCGACAGCAGGCGAATCACGACCGCGAAGAATACGATAAAGCCGCCGACCGCTAAGGTGGTTTGGACGCTGACCCGGATGGCGTTTCCCAGCAGTTGTCCGACCGGAACCTGCTGAGCTCGCAATTGCCTGGACAATACACGAAAATTATTTTTTAAAGGCGGGGAAAGAGGCGCGGCGGGCTGGGAAGGTTGAGGAGGATGAAGAAAGCGGAAAAGAACGCCGACGGCCAGATTGGCGGAATAGACGGAAGCGGCGATGACAGCGCCCAGCCGGGGTTGCTGCATCATGCCGGCGGCCACCGCGCCGAACATGAATCCGGGGCTGGGGTTATTGGTGAAAGCGATCAGATGTTCCGCTTCTTCCTTGTTGAGCTCTCCTTGCTGATATAAACGGTCGGTCAGTATGGCCCCGATGGGAAACCCTGAAGTGTAGCCCATAGCGATGACAAAAGAGGCGGCGCCGGGAAGGCGAAAGATGGGGCGCATCAGAGGTTCCAACAGGGCGCCGAGCAGGCGCGCCAAACCGGCCCCCATCAGCAATTCGGCTAAAATGAAAAAGGGGAGCAGGGCCGGCAGGACAAACTGCCACCAAAGCGTTAAACCCTGGACGGCGGCGGCAATGACTTCCTGAGGATGGAAAAGCATCGAAACAGCGAGAAAGAGGAAGAGCAATAACTTAGTATACATCGTATCCACCTGCCCTTATTGTATCTATATGGGAGGGGCGGCGGCGATAGAAGCGCCGGGAAGAAAGAACGCGTATTCTAAATTGACAGAAATAAGAGACATCTTTAGAAAATCTTGAAATTTGTCGCAACTGTGCTAAACTATTGAATGTGTGCATTTTTTGAAATGATGAGAAATGTTAAGGACCCTGAAGGTGAGGTCCAGCATAAAGGAGGAGGAGAGTAACGTGAAAATTCTAGTAGTAAACTGTGGAAGTTCTTCACTCAAGTATCAACTGTTGGCGATGGAAACCAAGGCGGAATTGGCAAAAGGTCTGCTGGAACGTATCGGTATGGCGGGTTCGGTTCTGACGCATCAACCTGAAGGTAAAGAAAAAACGGTGATCACCAAAGATATCGCCAATCATAACGAGGGGATCCGGTTGGTTCTGGATAGCCTGCTGCATCCGGAATACGGCGTGCTGAAAAACGTAAATGAGGTAGACGCCGTAGGGCATCGGGTGGTGCATGGCGGAGATAAGTTTACGAAATCCGTTCAGGTCAATGACGACGTGATGAAAGCCATTGAGGATTGCATCGTGTTCAGCCCCTTGCACAATCCAGCCAATATTGCCGGGATCAAGGCTTGTCAGGCGTTAATGCCCGGTGTGCCGCAGACGGTGGTATTTGATACCGCTTTCCATCAAACCATGCCGCCGGAATCCTATATCTATGCGCTGCCCTATGAAGCCTATGAAAAATATGGCGTCAGAAGGTATGGCTTTCATGGAACCTCTCATCGCTATGTCAGCCTGCGGGCGGCTAAATTTCTGAATAGAAGCGAAAAAGATTTTAAATTGATCACCTGCCATTTGGGCAACGGCGCTTCGGTGGCGGCGATTCTGAATGGTCAATGCATTGATACCTCTATGGGCTTAACGCCGTTGGAAGGACTGGTCATGGGTACCCGGTCAGGCTCGATTGACCCGGAGATTGTCAATTATCTGATGGAAAAAGAGCATATGACCACGGCGGAAATAAAAGACTATCTGAATAAAAAATCCGGTATCTTAGGGATTTCCGGCGTCAGCAGCGATTTCCGCGACGTGGAGGAAGCGGCCGGCGCCGGCAATAAACGGGCGCAGCTGGCTTGGAACGTCTTTGCCCACAAGGTGAGAAAGTACATCGGCGCCTATGCGGCCCTGATGAACGGGGCGGACGCCATCGTCTTTACCGCCGGTCTGGGGGAAAACTCCTCTTCCATGCGCTTGGAGATCTGCAAGACCTTAGGTTTCCTCGGCGTGAGCATTGACCCGGAAAAGAACAAAAAACGCGGCATTGAAAACGATATTTCCACGGCGGACGCCAAGTGCCGCGTTCTGGTTATTCCGACCAATGAAGAATTGATGATCGCTCTGGATACGGAGGAAATCGTCAAGAAATAGAAGCAAGACGCCGATAAACGTCTGAATCAATAAACAACGGACAAAGAGAGGGCGGTTGCCGGCGGACATTCATCGTTTGTCGGCGGCCGCTCTTATACAATCAGAAACAATAGGGGCAATGCGCCTACGGTGAAGCTGACGGATAAAATCAACGACCGCGAGACGTTTATGAAGGGCGTGGATTATTCCTGCTACGGTGCGCAGGAGGATGGGAGTTTCTTTCCGTCAATGCGGATTCCCCCAACGAAGGCGGCGACGTAGATTGAGAATATGAGAATATTCTTCCGCAACCTTGACAAAAAAAAGATGGATGCATATAATTATTGTTATGTATCGAGGTGGAAAGCATGAAAATCAATATCGCTGAAATTCGCCGTATGGAGGGAGCGACGCTTCACTATGAGTTGGAGGATCGTTTTCCGGCGATTGAATTTGATAAAGAAACGATCGTTTTTATCCAGCCGGTACATGTCAAGCTTCAAGTGACGAACGCCGGAGACACGCTGGTAGCTCGCGGATCGGTGCAGACGGAAATGAGCGCTTCCTGCGGACGTTGCCTGGAAGGGTTTACTTTTCCTCTGGTGGTTCTGTATGAAGACGAGTGGGTAACTGCTCAGCGGGCAACGGAGGAGCAAGCGGAAACGGCTCTGTTGTTTGAAAAGGACGAAATAGAGATTCAGGAACGGATCGTCGAACAGATCCTGCTGGCGTTGCCGATGAAACGACTTTGTTCAGCGGCTTGTCGTGGCCTCTGTCCGGCTTGTGGTCAAAATCTGAATCTGGGTCAATGTCAGTGTCAGGAGCAGCGAATCGATCCCCGGATGATGGATTTAGCTAAATGGCGTCAAGACTGACGATTTGTTTTTATTTTAGAAGGGGGTGGAATCATGGGTGTTCCTCAACATCGCCAATCGAAGTCCAGAGTGCGCAAACGCCGGGCCATGTCGAAGTTAACGGCGCCGAATCTTGTTGATTGCCCGCAATGCCATAAGCCCAAGATGCAGCATCACGTCTGTGCTTCTTGCGGTTATTATAATGGCAGAGAAGTCATAGCGATGGGTGAATAACGCAGCTAACGGGAAGTCCTCATTCAGTGATGAGGGCTTTTTATTTTTGCCGTATTTTTCAAAAAGTCAGTTGCTTAAAAATAAAAACGGGCATATAATTATCACCAGGTGATAATTTTAAAAGAGTCCGGGGGTAGGATGGATGGACAGACTCAGCAGAATAGAACGGAGAAAAGCCTTGCCACAGGCGCTGTTCCATAACCCGTTTTTAACCGATGGAGAATTAGGCGTAAGATTTGGCGTGAGCATACCGACGATTCGTCTGGATCGCAGGGCGTTGGCGATACCGGAACTGAAAGAGAGAACCAGGGCGGTAGCGAACGACGCCTACCAAGAGTTGCGGGCTTTGGCTGGCCGGGAAATCATTGGCGAACTGAAAGCGTTGGTCGTCGGCCAATACGGGCGCTCGGAATTGTTGATCACGCAAGATATGATTTTGACGAAAGCGCGCGTGGCCCGCGGACATCAGCTGTTTGCGCAGGCGAACTCGCTTGCTTCCGCTCTCGTAAACGCCGACATGGCCTTGACGGGAAGCGCTCAATTGAAATTTTTACGCCCTGTCCGGCAAGATGAATGGGTCGAGATGGAAGGACAGGTCGTGAAACGCCATGAAAATCGCTATGAGATCGATATCTCCGGCAAAGTCCGGGGACAAAAGGTCATACAAGGCCAATGGATCATGTTTGGCTTGGCAGAGTAACCCCTTAAAGGAATGGAAAAAATCCAGCGGCAGAGGAGGAACTCGCGTGAAGATTGCTGTGGACGCGATGGGAGGAGATTACGCTCCGCGGGAGATTGTGGCCGGGACGCTGTTGGCGGCGGCAGCCTGTCCGGAGATCGATATCATTTTGGTTGGGCAGGTAGAAAAAATCAAGCCGTATATGACGGCGCAGCCCGCTAACGTCGCTTTGCTGAACGCGAGCGAAGCGGTAGAAATGGATGAACATCCGGCGAGTGCGGTTCGCCGGAAAAAGGACGCCTCTATTGTGGTGGCGACGCGTTTGGTCAGGGAAGGAAAGGCGGACGCCGTGGTCAGCGCGGGGAATACCGGCGCGCAAATGGCGGCGGCTCTATTGGGCTTAGGGAGGATTCAAGGGATTGACCGGCCGGCGATCATCGCGGTACTGCCGACCCTGAAGGGGGGCAAGGTCGTCCTTGACGTCGGCGCTAATCCGGACGCTAAAGCGGAAAATCTGTTGCAATACGCCTTGATGGGCAGCATTTACGCGGAAAAAATCTTAGGGCTAGAACGGCCGCAGGTCGGATTGTTGAATATCGGCAGTGAAGAAGGGAAAGGAAATGAACTCACGCAGCTGGCTTATCCTCTTTTGAAACAAGCGCCCATTCATTTTGCCGGCAATGTGGAAGGAAGAGATATTCCTTATGGCCGGGTGGACGTCGTGGTCTGTGAGGGCTTTGTCGGCAACGTGCTGTTAAAATCCTTTGAAGGACTGGTGGGCGCTCTGTTTGAACTGATCAAGGAGAAGATTACCGCCAATTCTTTGCGCAAATTAGGCGCACTCGCGATTAAACCCGGCTTGAAAGAGATTGCCAAGATCATGGATTATACGGAGGTGGGCGGCGCGCCGTTGCTGGGAGTGAATGGGATTAGCGTCATCTGTCATGGCAGCTCCAACGCCAAGGCGATCAGCAATGCCGTCAGAGTGGCGAGAGAATGTGTGGAAGTCAGGCTGATTGAGCAAATCAGGGAAGACCTTCGGGCGTTAGGAAAGCCGGACAGCGGAGAGAGGGAAGATTCATCATGTCCAGAGTAGGGATCGTAGGTCTGGGAAGCTACGTGCCGGAAGATATCCTGACCAATAAGGATTTCGAGAAAATGGTGGATACGACGGATAGCTGGATTACCGCCAGAACCGGGATCAAGGAACGGCGCAAGGCCAGAGAAGGGGTTCCCGTTTCGGAATTATGTTATCAAGCCGCCCGACAAGCGCTGGAAGACGCCGGGATCCTGCCGCAAGAGGTGGAGCTGGTGATCGTGGCTTCGGTGACGCCTGACTATGCTTTTCCGGCGACCGCTTGCCTGGTGGCCGACCGTTTGGGAATCAGCAAAGCGGCCGCTTTTGATCTGGAAGCGGGGTGCAGCGGCTTTATTTACGCGGCGGTGACGGCCAGTCAGTTTATTGCCGCGGGGATGTATCGCACCGCTTTGGTGATCGGCGGGGAGACGTTGTCCAAAATCACCAATTGGCAAGACCGGGGTACCTGCGTTCTTTTTGGTGATGGCGCCGGGGCGGCTGTTCTGCAACCGGTGGAAGATGGGTACGGCTTTTTGGGGATGGAGCTAGGGGCTGACGGTTCCGGCGGCGATCTTCTGATTCAGCCGGCGGGCGGTTCGAGCATCCCGGCCACCACGGCTTCCGTGCAGGCGAATTTACACACGATCCGAATGGCCGGCCGCGAGGTGTTCAAGTTCGCGGTGCGGGTCATCGAGGAATCGGTGCAAAGTCTCCTGAGCAAGTGCGATTTGCGTCTGGAAGATATTGACCTGTTCCTGTTCCATCAGGCGAATCAACGGATTATAGAAGCTGCTGCCAGACGGCTGGAATTGGATCAGGAGAAGGTTTTTGTGAATCTTGAACGCTATGGGAATACTTCGGCGGCTTCGATTCCCCTGGCCTTGGACGAAGCGGTTCAACAGAAAAGAATACGGGACGGCGATATCCTGATGATGGTGGGATTTGGCGCCGGACTGACTTGGGGAGCGATTGCCTGTAAATGGGGAGGAAAGGGGAACAAGGATGATCAGAACGAGAATTTGTGATTTAATCGGTATTGAATATCCGATTTTTCAGGGGGGAATGGCTTGGGTGGCGAACGGAGAGCTGGCCGGCGCGGTATCAGAGGCCGGCGGTTTGGGCGTTATCGGTTCAGGGCAGGCGCCGGCGGCTTGGCTCCTGGAAGAGATCGCCAAAGTGAAAGCGGTCACGCAAAAACCCTTTGGGGTCAATATCATGCTCATGTCTCCCTATCTTGAGGACGTGATGCAGGTGATTATAGAGGAAAGAGTGTCGGTCATCACCACCGGCGCGGGCAACCCCGGCAAATACATACCGGCGCTGAAGGAGATCGGCACCAAGATCATTCCGGTCGTGGCCTCGGTGGCCCTGGCGAAGCGTCTGGCGAAGGCCGGGGTAGACGCCGTAATCGCGGAGGGCTATGAATCCGGCGGTCATGTGGGAGAGGTTTGTACGCTGCCCTTAGTGCCTCAAATCGTTGACGCGGTGGATATTCCGGTGCTGGCGGCGGGAGGGATTTTTGACGGACGAGGGTTCCTGGCGGCCTTGGCTTTAGGCGCGGAAGGAGTACAAATGGGTACGCGTTTCATGTGCGCGGAGGAATGTACGATCTCTCCCAAGGTGAAGCAGATGGTGCTTAAAGCGAGAGAGCGGGATACGGCGGTGACGGGGAGATCGACAGGGCATCCCGTTCGCTGTTTGGACAATAAATTGATGCGTGAGATGGCGCAAGCGGAAAAAGATGGCGCTTCTCCGGACGAAATAGAAAAGATGGGTACGGGGAAATTGCGTTTGGCGATGGTGGAGGGAGATATTGAAAACGGCTCCGTCATGGCCGGACAGGTGGCCGGGGCGGTGAAAAAGATCGAACCGGCGAAGGATATTCTGCTGGATGTGATTCACTCGGCGATCCGGGAATGGCAGCAGTTGCAACGGATCATGAATCAAGGCTAAAGACTGGGAGGTTCAACGATGGGGAAGATGGCGTGCGTATTTCCGGGTCAGGGCGCGCAAGGGATCGGGATGGGTCAGGACCTTTTCCAAACGCCGATAGGAAAACAGGCGTTGGCAATCGCCGGGGAAACGTTAGGAGAAGAACTGCCGCGGCTGATGCGGGAAGGGCCGGAACAGGAGCTTCAATGGACATTCAACGCCCAGCCGGCAATTTTGCTCGTGAGCGTCGTTGCCTGGAGTTGCCTGACGGCGGCGGGGGTGCAAGCGGATTTTCTGGCCGGACACAGCCTGGGAGAGTATTCCGCGTATGTGGCCGCCGACAGTATCGGTTTGCCGGAAGCGTTACGGCTGGTTCGCAAACGCGGCGAATATATGCAGGAAGCCTCCCCGGAAGGACAGGGCATGATGGCGGCGATTTTGGGGGCGCGGAGCGAATGGGTGGAACAAGCCTGTCAGGCGGCGTCCGACCGGGGCGTGGTGGCGTCGGCGAATTATAATTGTCCCGGTCAGATCGTGATTTCCGGCGAGAAAGAGGCGGTGCTGCAAGCGATGGCAACCGCCAAAGAGTTGGGCGCTAAACGGGTGGTTCCCTTGGCGGTCAGCGGGCCTTTTCATTCAAAGCTGATGCAGCCGGCGGCGGAGCGGCTGGCGGCGGTGTTGAACGAGGTGGACTGGCAGGAGCCGCGGATTCCGGTCATTGCCAATATAGACGCCTTGGAGGTGAGCCGAAAAGAGAGAATTGTGCCGACCTTACTGGAACAAATCAGCGGTGCGGTGCGCTGGGAACAGTCTATACAATATCTGGCCGGACAGGGCGTGGATACCTTCGTTGAATGCGGGCCGGGAAAAGTTTTAAGCGGCTTGATCAAAAAAATCGTGCCCGACGGCAAGATCCTGCATATAGAAGATCAAGCGTCGCTGGAAAAGTCACTTGCATATTTAAAGGAGAGTCGGTAAAATGAGTTTGAATGGAAAGGTGGCCCTGGTCACCGGCGCGGCGAGAGGATTAGGCAGAGCGATTGCCTTGCAGCTGGCGGCGGCGGGGGCTCAAGTCATGGTGAATTACGCGGGCAGTGAGGATAAGGCTAAAGAGGTCGTGCGTTTGATTCAGGAGCGGGGCGGAGAAGCGGAGCTGTGTCAGGCGGATATCAGTCAGGCCGCGGACGTCGAGCGGCTGGTAAAAACAGTTATGAACAAATACGAAAAAATCGATATATTAATTAATAACGCGGGAATTACCAGAGATCGTCTGCTGTTGCGCATGACGGAAGAGGATTGGGACGCAGTTTTAAGCACCAATTTAAAAGGGGTTTTTCTCTGTACCAAAGCGGTCAGCAAATCCATGCTGAAACAGCGGTCCGGGGTCATTATCAATATATCGTCTATTGTAGGGATCAAAGGAAACGCGGGGCAAGCCAATTACGCGGCTGCCAAAGCGGGAGTGATCGGGCTGACCAAAGCAACGGCCAAAGAATTCGCGTCCAGGGGGGTTCGGGTGAATGCGATTGCTCCAGGGTATATCGCTACGGATATGACGGATATATTACCGGCAGAGATGAAAAATGAAATTCTGAAAGAGATCCCGCTGGGGAAGATCGGCGTTCCGGAAGATGTCGCCCAGGCCGTCCTGTTTTTGGTTTCTCCCGCGGGCGCTTATATCACCGGACAAACGCTGAGTATTGACGGTGGCATGTCTATTTGATGGAGAGGAGGTGAAGAAGCGGCATGGGAGTTTTTGAAAAGGTAAAAGCGATCGTCGTTGAACAGTTGGGTGTAGATGAGAATGAGGTAACGTTGGAAACCTCCTTTGAGAGTTTGAATGCGGATTCGCTGGATATTGTCGAATTGGTTATGGCGCTGGAAGAAGAATTTGACCTGGATATACCGGATGATGAAGCTGAAAAACTCCGGACGATTGGTAATGCGGTAAACTATATTAAAGGAAATCAATAAGACCGGAAGTCCCGTAGCTTTTGCGGGACTTTCTTTTGAAAAAACTGCCCTGGGAAGCGACCGGCATGGTTTTTTGCAGGGTGTAGATAGATGAGTCCGGATCCAAGGGTTGGTGTACATAGGGAGATCATAGAGAAGCTGGAATGGAGGAAAAAAAGTGCGGATTCCTGAACTTCGGATCGCTGATTTGATCGCTAAAATTCCCATTATTCAAGGGGGCATGGCTATTCGTATTTCCCTGGCGCCGCTCGCCGCGGCGGTGGCTGAAGAAGGAGGGATCGGGTTGATTGCCGGAACCGGGCTTTCGATTGCGGAGTTGGTCGCGGAGATTCGCGAGGCGCGGCGGCGCACCCAGGGGATCATCGGGGTGAATATCATGTACGCTTCCGGGCAATTTGCGCAGCTGGTGAAGGCGGCCTTTGAGGAAAAAATTGATTTGTTGGTTTCCGGCGCCGGTTTCTCCAGGGATATGTTTACCTGGGGCAAGGAGTATCAGATCCCGGTGGTACCCATCGTCTCGACCGTTAAACTGGCTAAAATATCGGAAAAATTAGGCGCGGCGGCGATTATCGTCGAAGGGAAGGAAGCCGGCGGTCATTTGGGGACGGATCGGTCGATGCGGGAGATATTGCCGGAGGTAAAGCAAAGCGTCGATATCCCGGTGATCGGCGCGGGCGGCGTGGTGAATGGGACGGATGTCGCCGAAGTGTTGGCCCTGGGCGCGGATGGGGTGCAGATGGGAACCCGTTTTGCGCTCAGCGAAGAGAGCAGCGCGGCGCCAGCCTGGAAGGAATATCTGCTTCAGGCGCAAGAAGAAGACCATCGCTATATAAAAAGTCCGGTGGGTTTGCCGGGCAGCGGCGTTCGCAATGCCTTTAGCGACAGGCTGGAGCAGGACGCCGAGGCCTTTAAGCCAACGAGCTGCTCCGGCTGTCTGAAGCATTGTCTGCGGAACTTTTGTATTACCGACCGTCTGAATAAAGCGCAGCAAGGAGATATCAAAGAGGGTTTGATTTTTTCCGGCGCTTACTTCTATAAGATCAAAGAGATCCTGTCGGTACACCGAATCTTTGAAGGGATCAAGAACGAAATGTTGCATTACAGAAAGGGGGCGGACAGCACGTGAAAAGGCGCGGCGTGATTACCGGCATGGGATGCGTTTCACCGGTGGGCAATAGCATAGAAAAATTCTGGGATAATCTGAATCGGGGGAAATCGGGAATTGGCGCGGTGACGCGGTTTGACGTCAGCGACTTGCCCACGAAGGTCGCCGGTGAGATCAAAGATTTTGATCCGGCGCTTTGGCTGGACAGGAAAGAAATCCGCCGGACGGACCGCTTTGAGCAGCTGGCGGTGGCGGCGGCCAAGATGGCGGTGGAGGACGCCGCTTTGGATCTGGAATCGCTGGATAAAGAACGCGTGGCGACGGTTCTTGGCTGCGGCGTCGGCGGGGTGACGACCTTTGAAGAACAAAAAGAAGTCTTGATGAATAAAGGCGCCAACCGGGTGAGTCCCTTCTTTATCACCAATCTGATCATTAACATGGCGGCGGGCAACGTTTCGATTGCCTTGGGGCTGCAAGGGCCGAGCCTGACCATCGTTACCGCTTGCGCCTCGGCGACCAACGCCATCGGGGAGGCGCTGCGTCTCATTCAGCGCGGCGAGGCGGACGTCGTCCTGTGCGGCGGCGCCGAAGCGCCGATCACCCCCTTGGCCTTTGCCGGTTTTTGCGCTATCAAAGCGATGTCAACGGAGAAAGACGATCTGGCGGCGGCGTGCCGACCCTTCGACGCCCGACGCAGCGGCTTTGTTATGTCGGAAGGGGCGGGCGTTCTCGTTTTGGAAGCGGAAGAACACGCGCAACGGCGCAACGCCAGGATCTACGCGGAATTGGTGGGATATGGCTGTACGTCGGACGCCTTCCATATTACGAATCCGGCGCCCGGCGGTCTGGGGGCGGCCAGGGCGATGAGCCTGGCCCTGAAAGACGCCGGTTTACAGGCCAAAGACGTTTCGTATATCAATGCCCACGGCACCGGCACGGAAGCGAATGACGCCTGCGAGACGAAAGCGATCAAAATGGTTTTTGCCGAAGACGCTTATCGGACGCCTGTCAGCTCCACGAAATCGATGACGGGGCATCTGATGGGGGCGGCGGGCGCGATTGAAGCGATTGTGTGCAGCTTGGCCATCCAGAACGGCCTTATTCCGCCGACGATCAACTATGGAGAAAAGGATCCGGTCTGTGATTTGGATTATGTAGCGAATATCTCCCGTCGGCAGGAGGTAAAGGTAGCCATGTCGAATTCATTAGGGTTTGGCGGGCATAATGCCACGATCATACTGGCAAAATATGAACAAGAGGGCGGACAGTCGTGAGAAAAAAACGGGTTGAACGCTTGGGGAAATATATGAAATCGGGGCAGGAAATGAATATTCGTTTGCGAAAACCCGGCTATCAGCTGGCAAAACGGCTGGAATTGGGGAACGGTCCCAATCGCTTGCTGGCGATGGCCTTGACGCATCCTTCTTATATGTTTGAACATCCGGAAAAAGGGCAGGAAAACAATCAGCGGCTGGAATTTCTGGGAGACGCTATCCTGGATTTTTTGGTGGCTGAATATTTGTATTTAACTTATCCCGGTCGTTTGGAAGGGGAATTGACCAAAATGCGGGCGGCGGTCGTCAATGAGATTACGCTGGCGAAGGTAGCCCGGAGTATTGAGCTGGGGGACGAGCTGCTGCTGGGACGGGGAGAGCAATTATCGGGCGGACGGGAGCGCCCCTCCATTTTGGCCGACGCCTGGGAAGCGGTCATCGGCGCGGTGTATCTCCAGTACGGCTTACAGGAAGCTCGGCGCGTGATTCTGGAACAATTGAAACCGTATATCGAGGAGATTGCCCAGGGAAATTACGGAGATTACAAAACCCAGCTTCAGGAAGATATGCAGCGCCGGGGGATCGAAGTCCAATATCAGATTCTGGCGGAAGAGGGGCCGGATCATAATAAACGCTTTACCGCCGGAGTATTCTTGCAGGATCATTTAAAGGAAAAAGGCGAAGGCCGGACGAAGAAGGAAGCGGAACAGAATGCGGCTCAGCGCGTGTTAGAAAACTGGGGGAGGGAGAAAGATGGGTAAAGACCAGAACTCTCCCGTTTTTTTAAAATCGATTCATATTCAAGGATTTAAATCCTTTGCCGATAAAGTGAAATTTGAATTAGGCCAGGGCTTGTGCGTGATTGTCGGGCCGAACGGCAGCGGCAAAAGCAATATCGCGGACGCCATACGCTGGGTGGTGGGCGAGCAAAGCGCGAAATCCTTGCGCGGCGCCAAAATGGAAGACGTCATCTTTGCCGGCAGCGCCGAACGCTCTCCCATCGGCATGGCGGAAGTGTCCTTGATCTTTGACAACGCTACCGGTATTTTTCCCTTGGAGTATGAAGAGATCAGCATCACGCGGCGCGTCTATCGTGACGGCGAGGGAGAATACTATCTCAACCGGGTTCCCTGCCGCCTGAAAGATATCCACGAGCTCTTTATGGACACGGGGGCCGGGAAGGAAGGGTTTTCCATCATCGGTCAGGGGCGCGTGGAAGAGATGCTCAGCGCCAAAGCGGAAGACCGCCGGCAATTGATTGAAGAAGCGGCGGGGATCACGAAGTATCGGGTGCGCAAAAAGGAAACCGTAAAGAAAATGGAGGATACGGACCGGAATTTACAGCGGTTGGCGGATATCCTGACGGAGCTGGAAACGCAGCTGGAACCGCTGGCCCTTCAGGCGGAAACCGCCAGTCGCTGGCTGGAGCTGAACAGGGAGCAAAGACAGTTGGAAATCCAGGCGGTGGTGCAGGAATTGACCGTGGTTGATCAGCGTTTGACCTCCCTGCGCAGTCAGGCGGAAACCTTTGAAAGCGATTGGGCGCAAGGGGTATCGCTCTTATCCGGTGAAGAAACGAACTGCGCGCAAATAAAACAGCGGCTGCTCCTGTTAGAAGAAAAGATTCAGCTGAAAAAAGAACAGGTTCATCAAGCGGAGCAGGATTGCGCGGATCACTTGCATCAGATCACCCTGCGGGAAGAACGGATCCGTTATCGCCAAGAAGAGATCGCCCGTTTACAGAATGAAACGGCTGAAATAGAAAGCAAGCAGGGGGCCGCGGCAACCCGCATCCAGACCTGGAAGGAAAGATACGCGCTGATCCGGCAAACCTTGGCCGAAGAAAAAAACGAGCTGGAAACGCGGGAAAAAGAAATGCTTGCCGTCCAGGCCGAAAGAGACGATCCGGAAGAACAGGAGCGCTTGAAGGCCGGGGTGTTTAACGCCCTGGCGGAACAGACGGACGCTTCCAACGCCTTGACGGGCTGGCGGCACCGTTTAGATTCTCTGGACAATCAAAGGGAACTGAATGAGAAAGAGCGCGCGGAAAAGGAACTGGCAGTCCGGCGGCTGAGTGACGCGCTGCAACAGGAGAACGCGCGTCTGGGAGACTTGGAAACGCAGAGACTGGAGCTGGAAAACGAGCGTCAACGCGGCCAGACCCGGTTGTTGGCGCTGGAACAGCAGGAACAAAAGACGGCGGCCTCTTTGGCGGCGTCTCAGCGGCGTCTGGAAGAGGTCAAGGCCAAGCGGAAAGCCTTGCAGGCATTGAATGATTCCCTGGAAGGATATCAGCGCGGCGTGCGGGAGGTCATCCAGGCGAAACGAAAAGGCGCGGCGGAGCTTAACGGTTTATGCGGCACGGCGGCTGAATTGATCCGGGTAAAACAAATCTATGAATTGGCGATCGAAACCGCAGTGGGCGGCGGCTTGCAAAATATCGTAGCTCAGGATGAGAGCGCGGCGAAAAAGGCTATCCGTTATCTGAAACAACATCAATTGGGCCGGGCGACTTTCCTGCCCTTGGATGTGATTCGGGCGGAACGGTTTCGTTATCCGGCGGAGCTGGAGAAGGTCGCGGGTTTTATTGGGCTGGCGGTGGATTTGGTTGACTTTGACGAAAAATATCGTCCGGCAATGGAATATCTTTTTGGCCGCATTCTGGTCGTGGAGGGGATGGATACGGCGACGGCAGTCGCTCAGCGGACGGGATACAGAGTGAGAGTGGTCACGCTGGAGGGAGATCAGGTCAATATCGGCGGTTCCTTAACCGGCGGCAGTTCCCAACAGCACAGAGGGCATCTATTGGGCCGAACCAGAGAAATCGAGGAATTGGCCGCAGAAATGAAACGTTTACAAGCGGAAGAGCTGCAACAGAGCGAACAGCTGGAGGCGCTGTCTAAACAAAAGCGAGAAAAGATTGTCCGGAAACAGGAAAACGAAATGGCCGATGTCCGGATTCGGGAACAGGAAGCCCAGGCAAAGGCCGCGATTGCCCAGTACGAAGGCCAAAGAAAACGCGGGCAAGAGGAAGCCGTCTTTCAACAACTGAAACAGCAGGAGCTGCAAGAAAATGAGCAGGAGCTGCGGCTGAACATAGAAAAAGCGATAGAAACCTTGCGCCAGCGCGAGGGCGGGGCGGCGGCGGCGCGCGAGGCGCTGGAAAAGAAGGAATTGGCCGTCAAAGCGGCGTCGGTGGTATTCGATGAGCTTTCGGAAAAATTGACGCGCTATAAGGTATCCGTAGCCAAGCTGGAACAAGAACAAACCCAGACGTCCATGATGTTAGAACAAGAGAACCTTCAGGGACAGGAATTGGGGAGGGAAATAGCGGAGAAAAAAGAAGCCCTCCGGAGCGGCCAACAAGCTCTCGCCGCTGATATGACGGAAGCGGAGTCCTGGCGAAACCGGCGTCTGAGCAAAGAAGCGGAAAAGTCGGGGCACCTGTTGGAGCTGGATCAACACCGGAGCCAAAAGAATGAATGGGAGACGGAGCTGACGGAAGCGGATCTCCGCCTCAATGAGTTTCGCCGCGCCGTACAGGAGACGGAGCAGAAGAAGCATCAGCATGAATTGAACCTGGTGCGCCTGGAAGCGGACTGGGACAACGGGCTGATCCGGCTGGCAGAGGAATTTGGGTTGCAATGGACGGAAACGGAGCCTTTCCGGAGCTCGCTGGCGCGGGCGGCCCTGACCGAAAAGGCGGCTCGGATTAAAAACGAGATTGAGGCGCTGGGGCCGGTGAATCAGGCGGCGATAGAAGAGTATCCGAAATTAGCGGAGCGCTATGAATTCCTGTGCGAACAGCGTCAGGATTTACTGGACGCCAGAGAGAAGCTGCAATCGCTCATCGGTGAGTTGGATCAGCAGATGTGCGAAAGGTTTGCCGCCGGGTTCGCGGCGGTTAATGAGGCTTTTCAAAGCGTGTTCAGAGAGTTGTTTAACGGCGGACAGGCCGAACTGCGCTTGCTGCATCCGGAAGACCTGCTCTCTACCGGGGTGGAAATCATCGCCCAGCCGCCGGGGAAAAAGCTGCAATGGCTGTCGCTGCTATCGGGCGGCGAAAAGGCGCTCACGGCCATCGCTTTGATTTTTGCCTTACTGCGGGTGAAACCCAGCCCGTTTTGTATTTTGGATGAGATCGAGGCTTCCCTGGACGACGCCAACGTCCGCCGTTTTGCGACGTATCTGCAACAACTGTCCGGGGCTACGCAGTTTATTGTCATCTCCCATCGCAAGGGGACGATGGCGGAAGCGGACGTGCTGTACGGCGTCAGTATGGAGCAGTCGGGGACGTCAAGGCTGTTGACCGTTTCCATGGAGGGCGGATCTCAAGAGCGGTTGCTGCTTTAATTTCCCTTATCAGGCGCAACTATGCTAAAATGACCTCAAAAGGAGGAACCAAAGTGGCGGGATTTTTTTCACAACTGAAGCAAGGATTAAGCAAGACCAGACAAAATTTTATGGATAAAGTGAGCCAGGTATTGACCGGCAGAGAGAAGATCGACGAAGACTTATATGACGAATTGGAAGAACTGCTGATCCGCTCGGACATCGGCGTGAAGACGGCGACGGATTTGGTCGCCGGTTTGCGGCGGGAAGTGAAAGAGCGGAAGCTGACGCAGGCGGAAGAGCTTCGCGAAGTCTTGCGTGAGCTGATCGCCGGGATATTGGAAAAGGGCAATCCTCCTCCGTTGTCGGCGGCGGGAATGCAGGTGATCCTGACCGTCGGCGTGAATGGCGTTGGCAAGACGACGACGATTGGGAAATTAGCGCATTGGTTCACGCGCCGGGAACAGCGGGTCTTATTGGCGGCGGGCGATACTTTTCGGGCGGCGGCGATTGACCAGCTGGAGATTTGGGGACAGCGTTCCGGGGTGGAAGTGATTAAACAAGCGGAAGGCGCGGATCCGGCGGCTGTGGTCTATGACGCGATGCAGGCGGCGAAGTCCCGCCAGGTGGATGTGCTTTTAATCGATACGGCGGGCCGTTTACACAATAAAGTGAACCTGATGGAGGAATTGCGCAAGATAAAGAAAGTGATTGCCAGGGAGATTCCCGAAGCGCCGCACGAGGTCTTATTGGTTCTGGACGCGACGACCGGGCAGAATGCTTTGCAACAGGCGAAGCTCTTTCAAGAGGTTGCCGGCGTGACCGGTATTGTTCTGACGAAATTGGACGGAACGGCCAAGGGCGGCGTGGTGCTCGGTATTCAGGGAGAGACGGGGATTCCGGTGAAATGGATCGGGATTGGCGAAGGCGCGGACGATTTACGGCCTTTTGTGGCGGCTGATTTTGCGGCGGCTCTGTTTGACGGCAATGAAGGAGAGGAGGCGGAGGTCTGAGTACGGCGATTATAGGAGGAACCGGAGTCGAATATTTACCCTTGGAAGGGCAAAAAGAAGTGCTCGCCGATACGCCCTATGGGCAGGTGGAGGTTACGACGGGTAGCCTGGACGGGCAGGAGGTGATGTTCCTCAGCCGACATGGACGGCAGCATGTCCTGCCTCCCCACGCCGTTAATTATCGGGGCAATATTTGGGCGTTGCGGGCGCTGGGCGCGCGGAAAATCATAGCTACCGCCGCGGTAGGCTCGCTGTCCCCTTCGTTATTACCGGGGGATTTGGTTTTACCGGATCAGTTTTTGGATTTTACGAAAAAAAGAGAAGGAACTTTTTACCAAGGCGGAGAAGGAGTTCTGCATGTCGATATGACGGAACCGTATTGCCCGGAAATCCGGAACATCATTCTCCAATCAGCGAGCGAGCTTCAGCTGAAGGTACAGGCGCAAGGCGTGTATGTGTGTACGGAAGGCCCCCGTTTTGAAACGCCGGCGGAGATCAGGATGTTCCATCAATGGGGCGGCGATATGGTGGGGATGACCGGGGTGCCGGAGGTTGTACTGGCGAGAGAAGGGGGACTGTGCTATGCGTCGATCGCCCTGGTCACGAACATGGCGGCGGGGATTGCCGATCATCCTTTGAGCCATGCGGAAGTGGCGGCGATGACTAAATCCCTGGGCAAGACCTTAGCGGCGTTACTGGGGCGGACGCTGAAAAATTTAGGGATGGAAAGAAATTGTTCTTGTGCTCGGGCTGCGAAAGAAGCAGGAAAGTTTTAAGGAGGGTGAATCATGAAGGCGATCCAATGGCTGGGAGATTCATTGCGTATTCTGGATCAGACCAAGCTGCCGCTGGAAATCGTTTTCCGGACGGCCCGGACTTATGAGGACGTCGCCGCGGCAATTAAACAGATGGAGGTTCGGGGAGCGCCGCTCATTGGCGCGGTAGCCGCCTATGGTTATGTGCTGGGGGCCAGACAATATCAAGGAGAGCTCGATGCCTTTGAAGCCTACATGCGAGAAGTGCAGGAGACGTTGCTAAAAACGCGGCCGACAGCCGTCAACCTCTTTTGGGCTTTGCGCCGTATGGAAGATTGTTTGCGAGAAAATAAAAGCCTGGAAGCTCTGGAGCCTATCCAACAGAGGCTGGCCCAGGAAGCGGATAAGATCGCTGAGGAAGACGTTCGGGGCAACCGTTTGATCGGGGAATACGGGAACGAGATCATTCCCCAAAACGCGCAGATTCTCACACATTGCAATACCGGAAGTCTGGCGACCGTAGAGTATGGTACGGCATTAGGGGTCATTCGCAAGGCGTATGCATCCGGAAAACAGATCCATGTTTTTGCCGGTGAAACCAGGCCCTTTCTTCAGGGAGCGAGATTAACCGCGTGGGAATTGCAGCGGGACCAGATCCCGGTAACCTTAATTGCGGACAGCATGGCTGGGTTTTTGATGCAGCAAAATAGAATTGATCTGGTGATCGTAGGCGCGGATCGGGTAGCGGCCAACGGCGATGTGGCCAATAAAATCGGAACCTATGCCCTCGCTGTCTTGGCGCAGGCCCACGGCGTTCCCTTTTATGTCGCCGCGCCGACCTCTACCATCGATTTAAAACTGCCCAGCGGGCAAGAAATTCCCATTGAAGAGCGTTCGGCCAAAGAAATTCTCGAAGTGTTCGGAGTTCCGGTGGCGCCGCCGGATATACCGGTGTACAACCCTGCCTTTGACGTGACGCCGGCCAAATATATTACCGGGATTATTACGGAAAAAGGGATCGTTTCCCCTCCCTACGCCGTCAATCTTTTAAAGGTGATGGTGCGCTCCTGATGCTGCGGGAAAGTATTTTAGCGGTGGGAAGGGAAATTGTTCACAGCGGTTTGGTGGTGGGAACATGGGGAAATGTCTCCGCCTGGGATCCGGAGAAACAAGGGTACTGGATTACGCCGTCCGGGATGGATTACGCTACTCTGGCAGAGGAAGACCTGGTGCTGCTGGACTTGGATCACCAGGTATTAGACGGGCGGCGGAAGCCGTCCACGGAACATCTGTTGCACCAGGAGATCTATCGCCAACGCGGGGATGTAAAAGGAATCGTACATATTCATTCCGCCTATGCCACCGCCCATGCCGTGGCCAGAACGCCCTTGCCTGGGATTATCGGGGACTTGATACAAAGCGCCGGCGCGCCGATCCTGGTCGCGGCCTACGAGAATCCGGGCAGTATCGAATTGGCGCTGGCGGCGGCGGCGGCCTTGGGAGAACGTAACGCGGTGCTTTTGGCGAACCACGGCCTGGTCGGCGTCGGCGCTACGGCGGAGGGCGCGCTTCAAGTATGTCAGGTCGTGGAAAGAAGCGCTCAAATCCATATCCTGTCCCAGTCGTTGGGCGGGCCGATTCTTTTAGATGAGGAACAAATTCAGACGATCCGCCAGGGCTACAGGGAGCATTATGGACAGCGGCAGGAGCCATCCGCCTGAAAGGACGGGCCGCGCCTGAAAATCCGAGTTCGCGTCCGGGGCTTGGGCGGGTCGGCAGGACGAAAAATTGGAGGGAGAACAGAGGATGAAGAAACTACTGCTGAGGGGGATGGTCTTACCCATGACCGCCCCGGATCATTTTTTTGCGGACGGCGAGATTGCCATCCAGGACGATGTGATCGTAAGCGTCGGGGCGCGAAAATCCGCTCCGGCCGGTTTTATTCCGGATGAAGTGATCGAATACCCCAACGACGTCTTTATGCCGGGACTGATCAATACGCATACGCACGCGGCGATGACCTTTTTGCGGGGCTA
This sequence comes from Peptococcaceae bacterium, assembly GCA_031289815.1. Taxonomy (GTDB): domain Bacteria; phylum Bacillota; class Desulfitobacteriia; order Desulfitobacteriales; family Desulfitobacteriaceae; genus JAITOS01. The sequence goes on from JAITOS010000051.1 coordinate 26,973, forward strand.
CGCGGACGACCTGCCGCTCATGCAGTGGCTGGAGAGCAAGATATGGCCCTATGAAGATAAGATGTCAGACGAGGATATCTATTGGGGCACGCTGCTGGCGCTCTGTGAGATGATCCGCTCCGGCACGACGACCATGCTGGATATGTATATGTCCATGAACCAAGTAGCGGAGGCGGTATTGCAGGCTGGTACCAGAGCGGTGCTTTCCCGCGGCCTGATGGACGTGGGTCCGAACGCGGAGCTTCGCTTACAGGAAAATGTGGATTTACTGCGGCAGTATCAGGGAGCGGGAGAGGGCCGGATTACGGTGATGTTCGGGCCCCACGCGCCGTTTACCTGTTCCGGCGAGTATCTGCGCCGCATCAAGAAAGAGGCGGACCGGCACGGCGTGGGGCTTCATATCCATGTGGCCGAGACGTTGGATGAGATTCATATTATCAAAGAACAACAGGGAAAAACGCCGGTGCAGTGGCTGGAGGAACTCGGCCTGTTCGGCGGGCACGTGGTGGCGGCGCATTGCGTACATTTAACCGATGAAGATATCGCTATCCTCAAGCGGAACCAGGTTTGCGTGGCCCACAATCCGGAAAGCAATATGAAACTGAACAGCGGCACGGCGCGTATCACGGAGCTGCTGAAACAGGGGATCACCGTAGGCTTGGGGACGGACGGCGCGTCCAGCAATAACGACCTGAACCTCTTTGGGGAAATGCGCACGGCGGCCTATCAGCAAAAGCTGGTCGCCGGGCCCACGGCTTTACCGGCCTATGAAGTACTGGAAATGGCGACCGTCGGCGGGGCGAAGACGCTGGCTTTGTCGCGGCTGGGACGTTTAGCGCCCGGTTATCAGGCGGATATCATCAGTGTGAACATGGAGCAGCCGCATTTTTATCCCCGGCACTCGATACCGGCGCACCTGGTGTACAGCGCGCTGGCGTCTGATGTGCGAACCGTCGTCGTGGCGGGAAAGGTATTGATGGCGGAGCGGCGCTTAACGACCTTAGAGGAAAAACAAATCTGTCAGGAGGTCGAAAGGCGGGCCAAGGGGATCGCCCAAAGCTTTACCGGCTAGGTCTGAAGACCTAAGATCGTATGTTCGTTTGTGAAAAATGTTTGTGGATAATGTGGATAAGTCTGTGGCTAAGTATGGGAAGCGGGTTTCAGGAACGCGGGCAAATTGTGAAACAAAGCGCTTGTTATGCACAGGCCCTGTGGATATTGTGCATAAGTTAGGCACAAGGCGTGGTTTGACCTTTTTCAATGGGGATAATTTTCAGCTGAAATTTTGAGGGAAAATAGAACATAGGTTTAATTGACAAAACAGATCGTTGCTCATAGGCGACGCCAACAAGGGATAGCGAAGGCGCTGAAACGGGGAGAGGAAACTTGAAGATGACGGAAGACAAGACCAGCTTGCTCAAAAAGAAGATACGAACAGCGGTCTTAGAACGCCGGAGCGCTTTGAGCGAAGAAGAACGCCGACAAAAAAGCGAGCTCATCCGGCGGCGGGTGACAGCGCTGCCGGAGTACAGGCAAAGCCGGACGATCATGCTTTTTTTGAACTTTAACGACGAAGTGGATACGTCCTTGCTGGCGGCGGACGTTCTGGCCGACGGCAAGACGCTGGTATTGCCGCGCTGCGCGCCGGAAAAAGTTCTGATTCCGGCGGTGGTGCATGATTTGAACGGCGATGTCGGGCCGGGCGTATGGGGGATTCGCGAACCGTTGGCGGAGCGGACGGCGGTCATCGAGCCGACGGCGCTTGATTTGGTGATCGTTCCGGGGGTGGCGTTTGACGTTCGGGGCCGCCGTCTCGGTTATGGCGGCGGCTATTATGACCGCTTTTTGCCGCGTTTGTCACGAAATACGCCGTTATGGGGGATGGCTTTTGCATGTCAGATGGTCGAACAGGTCCCGGCGGCGGCGCATGACCAGGCGGTCAGCTTATTGGTCACGGAACGGGCTGTCATTCGCTGCGGCGGCTGAAATGGAAAGAGAGTCGGCGGGTGCGCGGACTTTTGGCTGAGAGACCGCGAAGGGCGGTGCCGGTGCCGGTGAATGTTTTGCTGACCGCTTTACGGAAGAGACGGACCGGAAATCGCTGAAGAGAAAACGGTAAATAATGGAGAAAAAGAAATGCGTTACTACCTGGCCCTCATACTGCCAATCATGCCGCTGGCGCTGGTTATAGCCGCCGCCGTCTGGTTTCTGATACATAAACTGCGGCAAAATCACCGCCCCCAACCGCCGCGCCTCAAAATGCTGGCCGAGTTCACGCTCACAGGCTGGGCGGTGATGTATGTCTATATCACGCAATTCATGTTTGGCAGGCACGCCATGTTCCACGGCTGGTACTGGGGACGCCTGAATCTGCGTCCCTTACAGCCGTTCTTCACCGCGCTTCGCTATGGTGCCAGTAATGCGGGCCTGTTCTGGCAAATGCTCCTGAATGTATGCATGTGCTTGCCGCTGGGCTTTCTGCTGCCCGTCGTCTTTCCTAAAAGATGCAAAAATTACCTATCCGTATTTCTCCTGTCCTTGGGCTTGGCGCTTTTCACGGAATTGAGTCAGCTCTTGGCGGGCCGAAGCGCGGATATCGACGACGTGATCGCCAATACGCTGGGCGGCGTTTTGGGCTTCTGGCTGTATATTATCTGGCGCGGCTTGTATGGCCTGACGACGCCGGGAAAACAGGCCGCCGATATAAAGAACTACCATCCTTGAGGGCTTCTTCGCGCCGCTGTCCGTCCCGGATAATATGATAATAGCGCTCATCTGAGAAGGAATTCAGTGAAATTGTGGCGAAAAGAGTCATAGAGAAATTTGTCTGCCAACCTCAAAAAAACGCGAAAAATAAACCTTACAGGAAACAGGAGTGAGCATGAACCCTCAACCGCCGCCGGAAAATGACTTGACGCAGGCCTTGGCCCTCTTACATCGGTACTTTGGCTATGCAGCCTTTCGCCCCGGCCAGGAGAAGATCATCTCTTCCCTGCTGGGCGGGCGTGATACTATGGCCATCATGCCGACCGGAGCGGGGAAATCCGTGACCTACCAGATTCCGGCTTTGTTGCTGGACGGCTTGACGCTGGTGATCTCGCCGCTGATATCCTTGATGAAGGATCAGGTGGACGCCCTGGAACAGATGGGACTGCCGGCGGTATTCCTCAATAGCTCCTTGACGCCCCGGCAGGTGAGAGAGCGGCTGGAGCGGATACGGCAAGGGGCGGTGAAGCTGCTTTATCTGGCGCCGGAACGTCTGGAACTCGAACACGGGCGGGAAATGATCTCTTCGCTGGCGATTTCCCTGGTGGCGGTCGATGAAGCGCATTGCGTTTCCCAGTGGGGACATGATTTCCGGCCCAGCTATCGCCAGATCGGCCCCTTCATCGAGGCCTTGCCCAACCGCCCCTGCATCGGCGCTTTCACGGCGACCGCCACGGAGGAAGTCAAAAGGGATATCATCCAGTTGTTGGGCTTGAGAGAGCCGCAGGTACTGGTCACGGGCTTCGACCGGCCGAATTTGAATTATTCGGTTTTGCGGGGGGAAAATAAGCGGCAGTTTGTACTCTCGTATGTACAGGCCAATCGGGAAGAGGCGGGGATTATCTACGCCGCGACGCGCAAAGAAGTGGATAAGCTTACGGAGCTTCTCGCCGGTCGGGGCGTCGCTGTGACCCGCTATCACGCGGGAATGACGGATCTGGAACGGCAGACCAGCCAAGAGGAGTATCTATATGATCGCAAAACGGTGATGGTGGCGACCAACGCCTTTGGCATGGGAATCGATAAATCCAATGTGCGCTATGTGATCCATTATAATATGCCGAAGAGTATGGAGAGCTATTATCAGGAAGCCGGGAGGAGCGGTCGTGACGGTGAACAGGCGGAATGCATTCTTCTTTTTGCGGCCGGGGACGTGCAAACTCAGAGACGGCTGATTGAGTTGAGCGTGCAACAGCCGGCGCGCCAGTTCAAGGAATTTGAAAAATTGCAGATCATGGTGGATTATTGCCATACAGGCCGCTGTCTGCGCCAGGAAATTTTGCAATACTTTGAGGAAGCGGACGCGCCGGAACACTGCGATCACTGCGGTAATTGCCGCAATCAATGGGATACGCTGGATATTACAGTAGAGGCGCAGAAAATATTTTCCTGTGTTTATCGGATGCAGCAGCGCTTCGGGGCGGCTCTGACGGCGGAAGTGCTCAAAGGCTCGGAGACGAAAAAAATCCGGGAGCTGGGTTTTCACCGATTATCCACCTATGGGATCATGCGGGAAACGCCGTTGCAGGGGATCAAGGACCGGATCAATTATCTGGTCGCGGAAGATTATATGCACTTGACCGGTGGTCAGTACCCGGTGCTCAAATTGGCGCCGAAGGCGACGCTGGTGTTGAAAGGGCGGGAACAGGTGTGGCAGAAAATCCTCCGGCAGCCGTTAAAAGCTACAGGAGACAGTGAACGCCTGTTTGACCGTTTGCGCAAGTTGCGGTTGGTGTTGGCCCAGAGGGAGAACGTCCCCCCGTATCTGATCTTTTCCGATAAGACGCTGCGGGAAATGGCGGTGCAGCGTCCGGCGAACCGGCAAGAATTCATCCGTTTGAACGGCGTGGGTGAGTTTAAACTGGAAAAATACGGAGAATGTTTTTTGGCGGAAATAGGCTGGCAGGGGGAGGAAGAAGCCGGTTCTTCCGCGCCGCTGGCGGATAGTACGCTAAAAAGGGAGATAGAATACTGAAAGGCCTGGGGGCCGGCAAGAGAAAAAACGCAGGTGATGGACGATAAGCGGCTATGTGATTATTTTTATCATTATATTCTTACAACTGCTCTTTTTGGGAACGGTCATTTTCCTGGAAAGCCGGGACCCGGCCAGAACCATTGTCTGGCTGCTCATTCTCGGAACGCTGCCGGTGCTGGGCGCGCTGTTATTCCTGGTCTTCGGTCGCGTGGTACGGCGGTATCGCCTGTCCAAACGGGAAGAAGTGGCTTTGGTTCAGGTAGAGAGCAAGCGGGAGGAAGGAGAAGACGGGCATATGGGGCTGCCGGGGATGCGTCCGGTCAGCCGGAAGCTTGAGCAGCTGCTGAGCTTAGACGCGATGTCCCGTCTGACCTACAATAATCGCTGGGAGGTGCTGACCAACGGCGATGAGACCTTCCGGGCCCTGATGCTGGCGCTGTTCGAGGCTAAGGATCATATTCACATGGAATACTATATCTTCCAGCATGATATGATCGGCTGGGATATTGTGCGTATTTTGCGGATAAAAGTGGCGGACGGCGTGAAGGTGCGGATCCTGGTGGATGGCTTGGGCAGCTGGGCGTTTATCAAGAGCTTTCGCCATCTGAAAAAGCTGGGCATTGAGGCGGCGGAGTTTTACCCGATCCGCTTTCCTTTCCTGACCGGCAAACTGAATCTGCGCAATCATCGCAAGATCGTCGTCGTCGATGGCCAGATCGGTTTTACCGGCGGACTCAACGTCGGCGATGAATATCTTTCCCGTAGCAAGCAGCTGGGGTTTTGGCGGGATACCTTTGTGAAGCTGGAAGGAGACGCCGTGCAGCATTTGCAGGCTGTTTTTTTGCATGACTGGAGCGAAGCCACGAAAGAGAAGATCGAGGATCAGCGTTACTTTCCCCCGGCGCCAAGTGCGGGAAGCGGACGCGTGCAGATTGTGGCCAGCGGGCCGGATAGCAATCAGGAAGCCATGCTACAGGTGTTTTTTGTGGCGCTGACGAACGCGGAGAAGAGCATTTATCTGGAAACGCCCTATTTTATTCCCGACGAAAGCTCCATGATGGCCTTGAAGACGGCGGCGCTGAGCGGGCTGGACGTGCGGATTATTGTGCAGGGCGTTCCGGAATACCAGATCACTTACTGGGCGGCGCGGTCTTTTTTTATGGAGCTGTTGGCGGTCGGTGTCCGGATTTACAGTTATAAGAAGGGGATTTTGCACGCGAAGATTCTCATTATCGACGGCGAAATCGGTTCGGTGGGCTCTACGAACTTTGACGAACGCAGCTTCCGTCTGAATTTTGAAGTGACCTCGCTCATCTACGACAGCGCCTTTGCTCAGCGGTTGGAGTGGGATTTTAAACAGGATATGAACGACAGCGAAGAGATATGGCCGGAGGAATTTGAACAGCGGCCTTTAGGGGAAAGAGTGAAGGAATCTTTTGCGCGGCTTTTTTCGCCGTTGCTGTAGAGACAAATCGCAGGAGAGGTGGGATCAGGGGTTTTGCCAAGAGAGGGCGTGTATAAGACCTATGTGCCGGCTGTTACGGCTGAAGAAAACGGAGAAAATGAATTAACCTATTGGTTTGTTTTCCGGGAAAATAACATCCTGTTGCAATGCTCGCAGGATCATCGCTGGGGAGTACCGCTGGCCATAGCCCTGGCGGAATTCGACATTTCCGCGCGGAGAATCCAATATTTAGGCAAGCTGGAGGGTCGGCCCTGCTATTCGGCGGAAGCGCTTCCTGACGCTGTGGCGCCGGAAGGGATGCGGTTCCGGGAGTTGAGATCGATCTTTGACGATGTGGAGGAAAGCGTCTTTCTTCTCGCCGGCAAAGCGATTCAGATCGTTCGTTGGGATCAGGATAACCAATATTGCGGCAAATGCGGCTCGGCGGCGGAGACGCAGAAGACGGAAAGGGCAAAAAAATGCCCGGATTGCGGTCAAGTGCGCTATCCGCAGCTGTCGCCGGCGATCATTGTCGCGGTGATCAGGGACGATCAAATTCTTTTAGCGCATTCCGTGAATTTTGCCGCTGGGGTATATAGCATTTTAGCCGGGTTTGCCGAACCGGGAGAAACGTTAGAAGAATGCGTGCAGAGAGAGGTTTGGGAGGAAGTAAAGATCCGGGTAAAGAATATCCGCTATTTTGGCAGTCAGCCTTGGCCGTTTCCGAATTCTTTGATGATTGGTTTTACTGCCGAATATGAGAGCGGCGAAATTCAGCCGGATGGGGTAGAAATCGAGGAAGCCGCTTGGTTTAAGGCGGCTGCGTTGCCGTTAACGCCGAAGAAGATGAGCATTGGGGGCAGAATGGTCGCTTGGTTTGTTGAAAATTACGGGGAGTAAAGTGCGGAGGGTGCTGACCGATCGCTGGTTGGCGGTAAAAATTATCACCAGGTGATAATTTTCCGGACGGAACGTCAAAGAAGCCCCTCGGGAAAGCCAGCTGGCGTTCATTAGCTTTCCGTATAGTCAGCGGCATGATCGCGGTCCTCTATAGGCTAACGAAGAATACCTTCCATAAATTCCAATAAACTGGTATAATCACTACGTAATCAGATAAAGCGCAGCGGTTAGCCGACATCCTCCGGAAAGGAGGTGAGGCTTATGGAATATTTGGTACTATTGGCGGTGATCTTAGCGATCCTGACGATCTTACTGGATAACACCCCAAAAAAATAACCGCTCCGAGCCAAGGAACGCGGTTATTTTGTAACTAAACTCCGAGGCTAACCGTTTTCGGTTGCTTTATCTGATTACACTATATCATAAGCAAAAATCGATTGCAACAGGCAAGTAAAACGGCAAAGAAGCCCCACCGGGAAAGGCGCGGGCTTCTTTGCTGTTATTGCTTTAGCTTCGTTGGTTTTTGGTTGCTTCCCGGTTTGCTTTCAGCTGGCTTGGGCTTGGAACGAGAGACTTTGCCTTTTGGGATAAGTCTCTC
>JAITOS010000096.1 GCA_031289815.1 Peptococcaceae bacterium
CTCTCAGCCAGAGAAGGCTTACCCGTCTGCCCTTCGCGGCTCCTCAGCAACCGAAAGCAAACCCGTCCGCCCTTCGCGGCCTTTCAGCAAACCAAGGCGCATCCACCCGCCCGTCGCGACCTCTCAGCCAGAGAAGGCTCACCCGCATTCCCTTCGCGGATTTCAGAGATAAAGGAAACAACACAGCGCCGCGAAAAGCGCAGGGTGTTTCCTTTATTTGTCGCCGTAATGCCCGCGGCATTGTAAAAATTTAATTGTATCGCTATCGTGCAGACAGTAAACTAAACGGTTCGTGTCATCTATACGCCGCGACCACCACCCGGATAAATCGCCTTGCAACGCTTCCGGTTTCCCTATGCCGTTATACCCGTTGCGCTCAATATCTTTTATGAGCTGGTTTATCCGTTGCAGCGTTTTTTTGTCTTGTCTCTGCCAGTATAAATAATTTTCCCAGGCTCTATCCGTCCATAGCTTTATCATGGGCTATTCCTCGATAAGCTCATGGGCGGTCAGCCTGCCCTCATTTGCTTCTTTCAGGGACTGACGCAGGACGTTCATATTCGAGTCACTGTAAAACGGGTCTGTATAGATTTCAAAGGGGATTTTGCCTTGCCTCAGAGTTTGGCGCACGAACATATTAAACGCGGCTGACAAGTTCAGACCCATTTCATTAAATGCCGTGTCGGCCCGTTCTTTTAGCTCTTTATCCATACGGATCCTTATCGTTGTAGTTTCAGCCATATAAAACACCCCCTTTTCCTATATGCAGACTCGCCCATTTTCGTACAGTAAAACGCTATGCGCCCGATACGATGACCATCCATTCGCAACCTCATCGTACCATAAGTGAGCAGCTTTCTCAAGCTCGCGATTTACATCTCCAGAGCCGTCCGTGTGGCTGTTCATCCGGGCTTTCGCCTTTCACGCTCACGCCTGCGACGCGAACCCGCCCTTCGCGGACCCCAGACAAACGAAAGCGAACTGCCGCCCTTCATCGTTCCCGTCGCTAAATCCGCGAAAGACAGGGCGTTTAGAGGCACAACACGAATATGGTTTGACGGCGTGGTGTGGGCGGTCTTGAAATCAAGGCGTGACCATCAAGCATTCCGTGGCTTCACTCCTGTCGTTGATGGGATTGGATGAATTTCCGGAAGATTCTCCGGCGGCGGATTATGTGAGTGAACTTGAAAGCGAACTTAGCGACGCATATGATGCAACCACTGCTTATATCTACCTGAAACGTAACGGCATTGCGAGCGTGAAAGGTGATGGCACGAACATCATAAGCATTTGGCTTGAATGTATCGACGGCGGTTACGATAGTTATCAAACAGGCTGTTCGGCAGGGCGGCCTGCCTTTTCCCGTGCCCTTGGAGCAGGGCAAGCGCTTGAAGGCGAGCGCTGACAGCCTTTCATCAAAGACGAAAAAGACGAAAAAGGCGAAAAACGTGACAACTCCGGAATGAAATTTCGCATTCAGGGGATGTTAAGCTCAGCCGGATAAAAATTTAGCTGGAGAGGTGAGTTCGCATGTCTTTCTATAAACAGGAAATTTCTTGCTTGCTGGAACAATTAAAGGAAGAAGATCAAAAAAAGGTGCTGGAATTCATTCACTTACTGGGCGAGGCCAAATCCTGAACGCTGAACGCTAAAACTTGAATCCAGAATAAAAGAATCCCGGCGTCCACAACGAAAGGCCGCCGGGGTTTTTTAAAATGCCGTTTCGCGCCGCTTCAACTCACCATACGAATCTGTTTTTGCCGCCGACTTTCGCTTGATAGAGATTTTCATCTGCGGCTTTGATCAACGGTTCCGCCGTCTCCTGGCGGAATTGCCGCAGCCCGCCGCTGACCGTAATATGAATATTTTGCGGAAAGGCGGTGGTCTGAATCCGCTGAAGTAATCTTTCCGAGCAAAGAATCGCGTTTTTTAAATCCGTGTCCGGCATGATCAGGATAAATTCTTCCCCGCCGTACCGCCCGATAATATCCGTGTTCCGACAGACGTCCCGCAGGATTTGCGCGACGGCAACGATGATCTTGTCGCCGGTCAGATGACCATAGCGGTCATTGACGTCTTTAAAATCATCAATATCGATCATGGCGATGGTCAGAGGGTATTGAATCCGTTGCGCCCGATTGATTTCCTCTTTCAACCGGAAAAATGCGTGATCGTGGTTATACAGCATGGTCATCGTATCGCGGATGGACAATTCTTGCAACCGGGCCACGGTTTCCTCGGCTTCTTTTTTTTCGATAAAGGCGTCGATTCTCATCCGGAAGATAAAGGCGTTCAAAATCCAGGCGGCCAGGTTCAGCGCCAACACGCTGTATGGCAGAATGCCAACGCTCAGCGGCTGCTTCTGCTGGAGGGACAGGAACAGGAAAAAGATCAAAAAGACAAGCGCATAAAGGGTGAAGCTCGCCGCCGGCGAAATATAGATAAAAGCGGCGGCGGCAAAGAGGATCATGCTGTAGATATCGCCGGTCAGGAAGTCAGGCTGAAAAAAGATCCTTACAACGCCGGCAAGCAGCAATAAAAAGAACAGATAGAGCCATGAAGCGCGCCTTTGGCGGAACACAGATACATTCTGCGCGACGCCGGTTTTTCTGTAAGAAAAATACATAGAAAGCAATAACATGAGGTTAAAAAGGATAAAAGACGCCAGAATGAACCTGCCGTCGGCGGCTAAAACCTTGTTCCGGCCCCACAGGAGTATATTTTCAGTGAAGAGCGTGAAGCAGGAGATCAGGATGAACCGGAACAGGTTTTCTTTGTGGATTTCACGAAAAAACGCGTCCTGATATTTCACAGGGATGTTTCCGGAACCTGTAAGGAATGGGATTTTCATTGCGATAGACCACCGTTCAGTATAGATGTTTGGGGGATTCTTTGTTTGACTGCGCAGTCGAAGGAGCTGCAAATCCTTGAAAACCTGTGATATAATATTCAATTACCATCAGATACAGGAGAGGGAGTTTTCGAGCATATGAAGAACGCAACCAATGCGGCGCGGGAAGATATCAGACCCAGGGTGGAACGCTTTTTGGCCGGGGTGCAGAAGCCGAGCCGCTATATCGGCAATGAATGGAACGTGACGCGTAAGGATTGGGATCAGACCAAGGTCAAAATGGCGCTCGCGTTTCCGGATATCTATGAGGTGGGGATGTCTCATTTAGGTATGAGGATCCTCTATCACCGGGTGAATCATCATCCGGAGTATCTGTGTGAACGTGTTTTCGCCCCGTGGACGGATATGGAGCAGAAGCTGCGGGAAGAGGAGATTCCGCTCTATTCTTTGGAATCCTTCCAACCGCTGCGTAACTTTGACGTCGTCGGCTTTTCGCTCCAGTATGAGATGAGCTTTAGCAACATCCTCAATATGCTGGATTTGGCCGGGATCCCGCTCTACGCGGCGGAGCGTGGGCCGGAGGATCCCTGGGTCATTGCCGGCGGGCCTTGCGCTTATAATCCGGAGCCTTTGGCCCCTTTTATTGATTTCTTTCTTTTAGGGGAAAGTGAAGAGCAATTGCTGGCGGTTCTGGATCTGATCGCGGAACAAAAGAGACAGCCGCTGCCCAGGAGAGAATTTTTGCGGCGCGCCGCGCAAGTTCAGGGCGTTTACGCGCCGGAGCTCTATCAGGTTGCGTATCAGGCGGACGGGCGTATTGAGAAGATCGAGAGAGCGGACGAAGAAGTACCGGACAGAATCGAGAAGGCGATGATCAAAGATCTGGATGAGGTTCTTTTTCCCACGCAACCTATTATGCCCTATTTGGAGATCATTCATGACCGGATGACTTTGGAAGTGATGCGGGGCTGCTCTCGCGGCTGCCGTTTTTGTCAGGCGGGGATGGTGTACCGCCCGGTGCGCGAGCGTTCGCCGGAAACGCTCTGGCGGCAGATGGACGCGCTCGTTTGCGCTACCGGCTATCAGGAGGTTTCTCTGACCTCGCTGTCAACGGGGGATTATTCTTGCGTCCAGCCGGTCATCCGGGGCATCCTGGATAAATATAAGGATGAGAGGATCAATGTTTCGCTGCCCTCCCTGCGTCTGGATTCTTTTGGGGTGCAGCTGGCGCAAGAAGTGCAGAAGGTGAGAAAATCAGGGATGACGTTTGCGCCGGAAGCCGGGAGCCAGCGTCTGCGTAATGTGATTAACAAGGGCGTCACCGAGGAAAATCTGGTGGAGGCGGCGACGGCGGCTTTTAAAGCGGGCTGGTCGCACCTCAAGCTCTATTTCATGATCGGTTTGCCGACGGAAACCAGAGAGGATTTGGACGGGATTGCGGCGTTGGTCAGGAAGGTCGTGGATATCGGGGTGAAATCCGGCCGCCGGAATGTCGCGATCACCGTATCGACGAGCTCTTTCGTACCGAAGAGCCATACGCCGTTCCAATGGGAACCGCAGGACAGCATGGCTTCGCTGGAGGAAAAACAGAAATATTTAAAAGAACGCTTGCGCGACCGCCGCGTTAAATACAATTATCATGACGTCCAGACCAGTTTTTTAGAAGCGGTGTTAGCGAAAGGGGACCGGCGTTTGGCGAAGGTGCTGCTCCTGGCTTGGCAAAAGGGCTGCCGCTTTGACAGCTGGTCGGAGCATTTCCGCTATGAGCTGTGGTTGCAAGCCTTTCAGGAAGCGGGGGTGGATCCTCATTTTTACGCCAATCGACCCTTGGCTGGCGACGACGTCTTACCGTGGGATCATTTGAGCTGCGGGGTCGATAAAGAATTTCTGATCGGGGAGCGTGACCGGGCCATGCAGGAAGTGACGACGCCGGACTGCCGTTTTGGCGAGTGTTCCGGTTGTGGCGTTTGCGGCGGCTTGGGCGTCGATATCGACTTGAAGGGGTGAGTTTGTATGCGATTGAGAATGGCTTTTGGGAAGAAGGATGACGCTAAATATATCGCCCATTTAGACCTGACCAGGGTTTTTGAACGAGCGCTGCGGCGGGCGGGCATTCCGATGGCCTATTCGGAAGGCTTTAACCCTCATCCCAAGATTTCTTTTGGCTCTGCGCTGGCGGTGGGCGTGGAAGGAGAGCGGGAATATGTCGATCTGGAATTGAAAAAGGAAGACGATGAGGACGCCGCTGCGGTGATGAGCGCTTTGCAGGGACAGTTTCCGCCGGGAATTACTCTGTTGGAAGGCCGAGTTATGAGACCGGAAGTAAAGCCGCTCATGGCCGTCCTGAATCTGGCGGTGTATCAGGTGCGGCTGCCGCTGGCGGCGCCTCTGCCGGAAGAGAGCTTGCGGGAAGCGATCCTTTCCTGGCTGAGCAGGACGCAGGTCAATTATTTGTGTTTTAGTAAAAAAGGGCGGCAGGAAAAAGATATCCGCCCCTGGGTAGAAAAGATGACGGGATCGGTTCAAGACGGCTGGGTGGCCTTGGATTTGGAAATCACCATCGGCAATCAGGGAAGCGTAAGGCCGGAGGAAGTCGCGGCCAGTCTGGGCGCTATGGAGAATCTGCCGTTGACGCTGGGAGAAATGCGCATTCGGCGAACGGGGCTGTATATCTGTCACAATGGGCGGCGGCGAACCCCTTTGGAGAACAGCGACGGCGCTCAGGCAGGAGGTTCTGCGGCGGTAGAGGAGGGGAAGGAGCGGGAGGCTTGAAAAAGATCATTTTACAGGGACGCGGCAATTGTTTGCGGGCGGCCGTCATCGAGCGGGACGAATTGATAGAGGTCTTTGAAGAGGAAATGTCCTGGCTGGTTGGCAGTATGTACCGGGGGCGAGTTGAAAATGTACTGCCCGGGATGCAGGCGGCTTTTGTCGATATCGGTTTGGCGAAGAACGCTTATTTGTATATCCGGGATGTGTTATTACCTTCCCCCCTGCGAGGAAAAGAAGAATGGCTCGCCGCTTTCCCGAAAAATTTGGCTATCGGCGCGCTGCTGAAGCCCAGACAGGAGCTGGTCGTCCAGATCATCAAGGAGCCGGCGGGAAATAAAGGGGCGCGGGTGACGACGCAGGTGACGCTGCCGGGACGCTATACGGTCATTCTGCCGAATGTGAATTATGTGGGCGTATCGCATAAAATCGTGGACGAGCAAGAGCGGGAGCGCTTGCGGCTTTTGGCGGAAGAGATCCGGCCCTCGGATTGCGGCTTGATTTTGCGGACGATGGCCGAAGGAATCGCCGCTGAGGAAATCCGGGCTGATATTCAGCGCATGATCACGCTTTGGCGGGAGATTGAGGCGAAGACTCCGCACGTCTCTATGCCGGGGTTGATTCACCGGGACGCGGATTTGTTCTCGCGTCTGATTCGCGATGTGATCGACGCGGAAGTCGATCAGTTAGTCGTCGATGAGGAAAATATGGCGAAAATGCTGCGCGCCGCCTTAAAGGAGCTGAATCATCCGGCTTGCCGGAAGGTCGTTTGGGACGCGCAGGAGGATCTCTTCGCCAAATATGAGATATACGGCGAGATCGACAAGGCGCTGCACTCTAAAGTCTGGTTGAAAAGCGGCGGCTATCTGGTGGTGCAGGAGACGGAAGCGTTGGTGGTGATCGATGTGAACACCGGAAAATATACGGGAAAGCAATCTCTGGTGGAGACGGTTTTGCATATCAATCTGGAAGCGGCTGAGGAAATTGCCAGACAATTGCGATTGCGAAATCTGGGCGGCATCATCGTGATCGATTTTATCGATATGGAAACGGCGGCGGATCGCCACCGGGTGTTAAACCAGTTGGAACAATGCTGTCAGAATGATAAAATAAAGTGTCAGGTTTTAGGGCTGACAAAACTGGGGCTGGTCGAAATGACCCGGAAAAGGGTGGGGCAGACGTTGAGTTCCCGGTATACCAAAATGTGTTCGGCCTGTGACGGCGGCGGCAGAATCGGTAAATGACGGCGATCCGCGGAAACTGGACAAAAATATTTGCCCGGAAGGAAGCATTTAGAAGGACTGGATGGACGAGGGGTTATGGCGCGGACGTACTTCCTAAAACACGGAAAAGTGTAAAAATGATTGCATTATTATGCATAAGTATGTATAATTATAAATACAAGCCCGCTATGCGAACAAACGCAAGTACGAGTACAAGTACACATACACGCGGGACGCCACGAACCGCTGGTTAAACAGAATTTTGGCGATCGAAGGAGAGAGCATGAAGAGTAAGGTTTTTGTTGACGGTCAGGAAGGAACCACCGGCTTAAAGATCAATGAACGGCTGGCAAACCGGGAAGACCTGGAAATTTTGCGCATTGCGCCGGAAAAACGCAAAGACGCGTCCGCCCGCAGGGCGCTGCTCAATGAAGCGGATGTGGTTTTTCTGTGCTTACCGGATGAGGCCGCGCGGGAAGCGGTTTCTTTAGTGACGAATGAAAAAACCAGAGTGATCGACGCCAGCACGGCGCACCGAACCCATCCTGATTGGGTATACGGTCTGCCGGAATTAAGCGGCGAGCAAAGAGAAAAAATACAAGCGTCCCGGCGGGTGTGCGTACCGGGCTGTCACGCCACGGGATTTACGACCATCCTCTATCCGCTCGTTCAGGAAGGGATCGTCGCGCGAGATTATCCGGTGACGAGCTATTCTGTCAGCGGCTATAGCGGCGGCGGCAAGAAATTGATCGCTGCCTATGAGGAAAAAGAAGGGCGAGACGAGCGCCTGAAAAGTCCCCGTCTGTACGCCCTGGACCTCCGGCACAAGCATTTGCCGGAAATGCAGAAAATCAATGGGCTGACCCACTTGCCGCTCTTTACGCCGATGGTAGGGGATTACTACCAGGGCATGGTGGTCGGCGTTCCCCTGACAAGAAGATTGCTGGCGAAGCGGCTGACGGCGCGTGAGGTGTGGGAGGCGATGACCGCCTACTATCACGGGCAGCGGTTCATCCGCGTGATGCCGTTTGCTTCTCAGGAATATCTGGATCGCGGCTACCTGGACGCGACCGGGTGCAATCATACCAACCGGGTGGAGATATTCGTCTGCGGCGAGGGGGAACAAATCCTCCTGCTGGCGCGTCTGGATAATTTGGGAAAAGGGGCTTCCGGGGCGGCGGTGCAGAATTTGAACAGGATGCTGGGAATGGATGAGGGAACCGGTTTGGTCTGACGGCGAGCAAGCGACGGGGAAGCAGGAACGCTGTTTCCTTTCCTGCAAATCATATTATACGAGGAGTGCTGATGATGGACAAATGGAAATGGCTGAAGGGCGGAGCGGCGGCGCCGCAGGGATTCCGGGCTTGCGGCGTGATGGCGGGCGTTAAATATGAGGATAAGTATGACGTGGCCATGATCTATTCGGAAAAACCGGCGCAAGCGGCAGGGGTCTTTACCCGCAATCAGGTAAAAGCGCATCCCTTACGGCTGACCCAAAAGCACGTGCAAAACGGGGTGGCGCAAGCGATTGTGGTCAATAGCGGCAATGCCAACGCCTGTGTAGGAGAAGCCGGAGATCGGGCGGCTTGGGAGATGGTTCGCAAAACGGCGGAAAAGCTGAATATCGAAACGGAAAACGTTTTAGTCGCTTCCACCGGGGTGATCGGGGTGGAAATGCCGCTGGAGCGGGTGAAGGACGGGATTGAGGCGGCGGTGAAGGAAATTTT
>JAITOS010000075.1 GCA_031289815.1 Peptococcaceae bacterium
ATGACCTGGGCGTCGTTTTTTCCTTCTACCACAATCAGTTCTTTAATCAAGGAACCGCTCCCTTTTTTTTATGTTTTTAGCTGCTAAGTCAGAATCTACATCAGAATCCGCCCAGTAAAATCCACCCGGCTGATTCAGACTTTCGTCATGGTCATCGTAACAGGTTATACTCGCTGAACTGGTCTGCGACTAACAGTATAGCGCAAAACCCAACGGGAGGAAAGCCTAATTTTGGATTTGTTTTAACAACCCCAACTTCGGGGGGCGTTAAAACACCATGCGAACCGGCTATAATATTCGCCATCGCGCATTCTCTGAAAATAGAATGCATGGTGACAAACGGCTTTGAATTATGTAAGATATAAATACATTGTGTCTTGGCGCTCTGCTGTTTGAACTTCGGGAGGAGGGCATACGTACTTAGACGAATGCGCAACCCTTGATAGTGGGACGGGAGGACAAAAAATGAAATTCGCCAAAGAGAACGAAAAACTTGAATTCAAGAAAACCACCGCCGAACTCAGCGAGGGCGTTATCTCTATGGCCGCCATACTCAATAAACACGGCGGCGGCGAACTGTATTTCGGCATCCGCAACGACGGGACGCCGCTCGGCATGGACATATCCGACAAGACACTCCGCGACGTGAGCGAATCCGTGGCAAGCCATATCGAGCCGAAGATTTACCCTAAAATCAATGCCGTGTACGTCGGCGACAAACATTGTATCTACGTCGAGTTTGCGGGCGAGAACGCGCCTTATTACGCTTTTGGCAGGGCGTATGTCCGCGTCGCCGACACAGACAGGCAGATGTCCGCCGCCGAATTGGAAAGCTATATCCTTAAAAAGAACGCGGGTCGCGACGCTTGGGACAGCGATGTTTCCGCGCATACCGTCGCCGACGTAAAGGAAACCGTGCTTCGCGATTACATTGACCACGCCAACAACGCGGGGCGCATTGATTTTGCCTATACCGACAACGCCGAGGTACTGAATAAACTCGCTGTTACACAGGACGGCAAGCTGAAAAACGCCGCTGACGTTCTGTTCTGCGGCTCGCCCAATCTGGAAATTCAGATGGCGATTTTTGCCGGGCCGGAGCGTCTCACGTTTATCGATATCGACCGCAAAAGCGGCAGCGTCACGGAACTTGTAGAGATTGCCGAGAAATATATCCGCAGTAATATCCGCTGGCGCGTGGTGCTTGACGGTTCCATTCAGCGCAAGGAAATCCCCGAAATCCCAATAGAAGCCGTGCGCGAGGCAATCATCAACAGCTATTGTCATCGCCTGTATTCCTCGTCACAAAACAACGAAGTCACGATACACAGCAACCGCATTGAGATATACAACCCCGGCACGTTCCCGGAAGGCTTGACCCCACAGGACTTCATTGACGGAACAGGGCGGTCGGTGAAGCGGAACCCGCTTTTAGCGCAGCTGATGTACTACTCGAAAGACATTGAAAGTTTCGGCACCGGTCTGCGGCGCATTACCGAAGCCTGCGAAAAAACGGGCGTTAAGGTCGAGTTCCAAATGCTGAAACTTGGTTTCTCGGTGGTGTTTTATCGCCCTGACGAAAATTTTCTTACGACAGAAAAAACGCCAGATGTCGTAAGAAACGTCGTAACAAATGTCGTATTAAAAAAATCGGAGCAAGCGGTTTTCGAAGCCATAGCAAATACTCCCTCCGTAACAGCGGAACAGTTAGCGACGGCACTCTCGAAATCCGGCAGGACGATTCAAAGGTATTTGGATAGCCTGCAAAAGAAAAATGTTATCCGGCGTGTCGGCTCGACTAAAAGTGGTCATTGGGAGATTCTCGGCGGCGCCAATTCGGCGGACGAATAGCGTGAATAGAGTAGGAATAAAACTTTTTCGAGTTTTTTGCTCTATCCCCTTAACACACGAGGACTTTAAACATCTCCGTTGAGCTTCTTCAGACCAAAAAACAAAAATGAAGACAAAAAAAGGCCGTCCCCCGCCCGGTTGCTTCTATAACTCCGGGGGACAGCCCGCTCCTGATTGGCTGGTTCGATACCGTTCTCTTTACTGTGCGTGTGCGCTCCCTTATTTACTGCTGGTTATTAGTTCCATAGGTCTTGATCACATTGTCCCACATGGCCGGATCTTCCATACCCAGCCGCCAGATCGCCACCCCGTGCAATTGATGCTCTTTGGCGTTTTCCAACTTAGCCGCCAGACTGCGGGCGTTCTCCAGATATACCTCATGCCGAACCCCGGCGCTCGTGTAGGTATAATGGGATTCCTGACTGTTCTCGTCAAACAAGACGCTGACTCCCTGCGCCTTGGCCCGTTCCAAGGATTGGGCATAGGACAGATAGGCGGGCTGGTTGGGTTTATCCGAACCCCAATCGAAAGCGTACACCGGCAGCCCCATCACGATTTTCTCCTTGGGAATCTGCCCGGTAGCAAAATCCAGAACCCGGTTGACCCAGCTGACCGAAGCGATCGGGCCTTGCGTGGTTCCCAAACCATGCTCGTCATACGTCATCAAAATAACCTGATCCGCCGCCTCACCGATGGCCGTATAGTCATAAGCCCCCGACCACAGATCCGCCGGATAGTCCTGATATTTAGCCGGAATCGATACGTTCAGAATCTTGTCTTTCGCTTTCAGGGCCTTTCCTAACTCGTTCAGAAAG
The DNA here is from genome assembly GCA_031289815.1 of Peptococcaceae bacterium. Classification (GTDB taxonomy): domain Bacteria; phylum Bacillota; class Desulfitobacteriia; order Desulfitobacteriales; family Desulfitobacteriaceae; genus JAITOS01. The sequence continues at coordinate 2,667 of JAITOS010000075.1, forward strand.
GCGGAATAATTGTCGCGGTCCGCCGGCGGCGTTTTTTCAATGTCGATGGAAATCCCATCCCATTGCTCGTTCATGACCAGGCTCATCAGATTGTTGACAAAGGCCGAACGCGTAGCAGCCGTGGCCAGAACGCGATGCGCCAAATCAGCGTCGAACTGCCCTTCTATGAGATTGTGAACCAGAGCGTAGGCCTTCGCGCCCTGAGCTTGAGCCGTCTCTTTTATGCCCAAATCCACGTTGCCCATCCGCGTGACATTGCCCGCGCCGTCAAAGGAATACCAGAAAAAGGCGACTTCATCCATCGCTTGAAGATGCTGGCTCATCGACTCTACCGAGCCGGGAATCGCCGCCTCCTCGTCCGTATAGAACCCCATCACGATTCTCTTATCCGGCCCCAGAACGTCTTGCCGCCCCGCGTCCGCTTCCGCCTCCGGCGGCTGACCGTTTTCTCCAACCTGCGGGTCTGGCAGATTTTGCGCCTTGGGCTGCGTTCCACAGCCGCTCAAACTCAAGCCCAGCGCTAAAACCGCTATAGCGATAACATTCATGTATCGTTTCACTTTGATTACCTCCTTCGTCGTCATCTGCTTTTTATTTTCCCCGCTTCATATTTGCTTATGTATGCCGGTCGCTTAACTTTTCAGCATTTTTTGCCAAAAACAAAAATAACCGCCGCGTCGTAAACTGCACCCTTTTCAGTGAACAGTTTACGACGCGGCGGCAAAGTGCGTTCGATCATCTAGCGGAACGGTTATTTTAACGGGGTTGGTTCTCCGTTTATAAAATGATGTCCGTGGAAATAAAATTGGAGAGGTCGTCTTTCAAAATCTTGCGGATAATCTCCTTATTCGGCTCATTCTCTTTCGCCGCGACCAGCGTCCGAATCGTGAAGGCCCGCAAGGCGTCCGTGACGGACAGCGTTCCCTCCGCCGAATCCTTTCTGCCGTTAAAGGGAAAAATATCCGGGCCGCGCTGGCACTGGCTGTTAATATTGACGCGGCAGACCTGATTCACGAGCTGATCCACCAGGGTGGCGATCAGCTGTGGGTTTTGGCTGAAAATACTGACCTGCTGCCCATAGTTCGATTCGACGATGTAGCGCAACGGCGTTTCCATATCCGCAAAGGGAACGATGGGAATGACCGGCCCGAACTGCTCCGCGTGATAGACTTTCATCTTTTCGTTGACCGGGTACAGCACCGCCGGATAAAAAAAGGTTTCCTTCGCTTCGCCGCCAAAATCATTGATCACCTGCGCCCCGTGCGCTTGCGCGTCGGCGACGAGCCGTTGCAAATCCTCGATCTTATTATTTTCAGGTAAAGGCGTGATCCGGACGTCCTCTTCCCAGGGCAGTCCGATCTTTAGTAGCCCAATGCTCGCCGTCAGACGGCGGTTGAATTCCGCCGCGATGTTTTGCTGGACGAAAATGATCTTCAAAGCGGTACAACGCTGGCCGTTAAAGGACAAGGCCCCCAAGAGGACTTCTTGCACCGCCAGCTCCATGTCCGCGTCTTCCATGACGATGGCCGGATTTTTGGCGTCCAGGCCTAAAACACAGCGGAGACGGTGCGGCTTCGGGTGCTGATGTTTCAGAGTATCCGCGACTTTGCTGGTACCGATAAAGGCCAGGGAATCGATTTTCCCCGTCTCCAGCAGCGGCCCGACCACGTTAACGCCCCGGCCATAGACGACATTGACCACTCCGGGCGGAAACGCTTTCTGAAAGGCTTTTAATAACGGCTGATACAGCAGGACGCCCAGCTTCGGCGGCTTGAAGATCACGACGTTGCCCATGATTAAGGCCGGAATCAAGGTGGCAAAGGTCTCGTTCAGCGGATAGTTAAAGGGCCCCATACACAGCACCACCCCAAAGGGCGCTCTCCTGACCTGGGCGATGATCCCTCCTTCTTTAATAAATCTGGAGGATTGGCGGTCCAGGTCCTTCAAGGCTTCGATCGTATCCCGGATATAAGCCACGGTCCGGTCAAATTCGTTGTTGGCGTCGGCCAAGCTCTTCCCGATCTCCCACATAATCATCTTGACGACGAATTTCTTGACCTCCAGCATTTCCAACAGGAATGTTTCCATACAGTCGATTCGTTCTTGCACCGTCATCATCGGCCAAACGCCGCAGCCGTTTTGATAGGCCGCCAGCGATGAGTCCAAAATTTCCAGGGATTCTTTTTGGCTTAATTGCGGAAAAGCGCCGATGACCTTGCGTTCAAAATGATCCCCCGTCTTTTCACAGATCGGGGAACGGACTTCCAGAAATTCTCCCCGCCAGGTTTTTAGTTCTCCATGAATCAAATATTCCTCTTGCATGACCTTTTCTTTCAGCCCATACTCGCCTGAAGGATCCTTCAGGTCTTGGAACATTTGATCGAGCGCCGTTTTTACGTCCACGGTTCATCCCCCCTCTTGCGCAAATCCATGTTCATGAGTATTTTACCACGCTTCCTGAGGAAGCATTCTTCGGCACAGCCGCCGCCTTTACTTTGCAAACGGTAAACGACCGTGAAGCGCTCACTCATCAGAGCCGTCCTTGTGGCTGCGCACGTTTGGCCGAGATGATTTCCGTGTTCATCCCCGCCGCGTGCAAACCGCCGTGATAGCGCCCATGCTCCATCTTGACGCATAGGTCCATGACGGTCGCCAGTCCGGCTTCTCTGGCCAATGCAGCCGCTGAGAAAGGAATGACTTTGAGTTGGAACCAAATCGCCCTGGCGCGGCAAGTAATGGCCTCTTGGACAATCTGTAAGCAATCAGCGGCTGGACGAAATACATCGACCAGATCAATCGACACCGGTACGCTCCGCAGATCCGGGTAGGACGTCTGACCGAGGATAGCGTCCGCTTTTGGATTCACAGGAATCACCGTATAACCGGCGGCCAGTAAGTATGTGGCCACAAAATAGCTGGCTTTCTGCCGTTCTGTGGACAACCCGATCATGGCAATCGTGCGCGTATTTTGTAAAATATCCTGAATGACCGTCCTGTTCTGATAAAGCTCTTTTTCAGCTTGCGTCAGCGACGAGTTCAGCTGGATAGCGCACGCAGCGCCTGTTCCAAATCCCATAACAAATCCTCCTCCGTTTCAATGCCGATGGACAAGCGAATCAGATCCGCGCCGACGCCGCACGCCTCCAACTCTTCATCGCTCAATTGCTGATGGGTCGTCGATGCCGGATGGATGACCAGACTGCGCACATCGCCGATATTGGCCAAATGACTGAACAATTGCAAGCGCTCAATAAAACGCTTGCTGCGCAACCGCACATCTTCACTCCCTTGACGCTTCAAGCCAAAGGAAAGCACCGCTCCCGCTCCCTGCGGTAAATACTTTTGCGCTAAGTCAAACTGCGGATGACTCGGCAAACCGGCATACGCTACCCAATCGACTTGAGAGTGCGCTTCCAGATAGCGGGCTATCGTCAGGGCATTGGCCACGTGCTTCTCCATCCGTAAGGAGAGCGTTTCCAACCCTTGCAGCAATAAAAAAGCATTCATCGGCGCCAGACAAGCGCCGGTATCACGCAAGGTTTCCGCGCGCACTTTCATCAAAAAGCCATAATGCCCAAAGGTGTCAAAGAAACGCAGATTGTGGTAAGACGGCGACGGAGCGGCGATCGCCGGGAAGTGCGAATAGTCGAATTTCCCCGAATCCAGTACCACGCCGCCCAAAGAATTTCCATGACCACCGATGAATTTCGTCGCGGAATAAACCGTGATCGTCGCGCCAAAGTCCATCGGCCGACACAGGTACGGGGTGGCAATCGTATTATCGATGATCAAAGGAATTCGCTGCGCCTCAGCCACCCCTGCCACCGCCTGAATATCCAGGACGCTGCCGCGCGGATTGCCGATCAGCTCGCTGTACAGCGCGCGGGTGCGCGGGGTGATCGCTTGTTCCCACGCTTGCAGGTCTGTCGGATCGACATAGCGCACTATGACGCCCATCTTTTTCAAGGTATAGGTCAGCTGCACCACCGAACCGCCGTAGAGATGAGAAGAGGCGACGATCTCATCCCCTGGTTCCAGCAAGGTCATAAACGCCGCAAATTGCGCCGCCATACCGCTGGCCGTCGCTACCGCGCCCGTCGCCCCTTCTAAAGAAGCCAAACGCTCTTCCAGGACAGCGACCGTCGGGTTGCTGATGCGCGAATAGAGGTGTCCATAGCGTTTCAGATCAAAGAGATCCGCCGCCTGATCGGCATCGTAGAATACATAAGATGAGGTCTGATAAATAGGCGCCGCCCGCGCGCCCGTCGCCGCATCGGGGATATGTCCGGCATGAACCATACGCGTATCAAAGCCAAACGTGCGTTCCGCTTTCAAGCGCTCACCTCCTTTGAGTCGTTCACTGTATTGGCCGTGCGGATAAAGTCCGCCACGCCAGGAATATGGCGCAAGGCTTCCAGGTCTTCCGCCGTAGGTAAGCG
>JAITOS010000099.1 GCA_031289815.1 Peptococcaceae bacterium
TGGCAGGAAGCTGGGGGTAAGCCTCCAGCGACTGGCTGAAAGCAGCGGCGTTGCGAGCGGCTGTAAGGCGTTGCGGTGGTCATCGGGTTGTAATAGGGGAAAAACTATAGTAAACTGAAGTGAAAAACAGCGAATGAGTCTGTTGGTGGAGATAGAGAACGAAAGGGAAGGAATTATTGGCGATGTTGCTGCGCAAGCGAACAATTATGCTGATGCTGGTCGATCTGATACTCGTCAATCTGGCGGTGTTCCTGAGTTTTTATATACGGTTTATTGAAGTGGGGAACATCCCTTCGGAGTATTACCTGACGTACTATCATACAGCTTGGGTGGCGGCCTTGCTCTATCTGGGGGTATTTTACGTCTTCGGGCTATATCGTCGTTTATGGCAATATGCCAGCACGGGAGAGCTTCTCCTGATCCTGTTCGCTGTTTCCGTAGCCACAGGCGGGACGGTAACTGCCGTTTATTTTTTGGCGCCGATGCGTATGCCCTATACTGTGACCCTCCTGATGTGGTTTATGACCGGGTTTTTAGTGGGAGCTTCCCGTTTTATCTGGCGGCTGGTACAGGAAAATATGTTTACCCAGCAAGCCGCCGGAGCGCAAAAATCGGTGCTGATCGTCGGGGCCGGAGACGCTGGCGTGATGGCCGCGCGCGAGTTGAAAAACAGAAACTATCGCGACGGGCGGCCGGTGGGCTTCATCGACGATTCGGAGCGTAAACAAAAATATCAGCTCATGGGGATTCCGGTGTTAGGGACCCGCCGGGATATCCCGCGGGTGGTCAAAGGGCATGAGATCGGCGAAATCATTATTGCGATTCCCTCCGCTTCCGGGGACGTGATCCGGGAGCTGGTGGAGATTTGCAAGAGGACCGGGGTCGCGCTAAAGATTATGCCGGGAGTTTTCAATATGATCAGCGGTACGATCGATACCACCGCGATCCGGCAGATTCGGGTGGAAGATCTGCTGGGGCGGGAGCCTGTGACGCTGAATATTGACGAAGTCGCGGGCTACTTGACCGGAGAGATCGTATTGGTGACAGGCGGCGGCGGCTCGATCGGTTCGGAATTATGCCGCCAGATGGCGAAGTTTAATCCCCAAAAATTGATTGTGGCCGGACGCGGGGAGAATTCCTTATTTGACATCGAGCAGGAGCTCCAGGCGGATTATCCGGCGTTGGTGGTGGAAGTGGAAATTCTGGACGTCAAGGATCAGGAAAAAGTAGAGTTGATCTTTCAGAAATATCGGCCCCAGGTGGTCTTTCACGCGGCGGCGCACAAGCACGTGCCTCTGATGGAGCGGAATCCTGAGGAGGCGTTGAAGAATAATGTGATGGGAACCAGCAATCTGGCGGAAGCGGCGGATCGCTTCCAGGTCAAAACCTTTGTCAGCATTTCCACGGACAAAGCGGTGAATCCGACCAGCGTCATGGGCGCGACCAAAAGAATCGCTGAGATGATCGTGCAAACGACCGACCGGCGCTCAAAAACGCGCTTTGTGGCGGTGCGCTTCGGCAATGTCCTGGGGAGCCGCGGCAGTGTGATTCCGACCTTTGAAAAGCAGATTGCCAGAGGCGGGCCGGTGACGGTGACGCATCCGGATATGGTGCGGTACTTCATGACGATTCCGGAAGCGGCGCAATTGGTGGTTCAAGCGGGCGCGATGGCGGAAGGCGGGGAAATCTTCATCCTCGATATGGGCCAGCCGGTGAAGATCGTCGATCTGGCGAAGGATGTGATCCGGCTCTCCGGTTTTGAACCGGATCTGGACATCCCGATTAAGTTTACGGGAATCAGGCCGGGAGAAAAGCTTTATGAAGAGCTGTTGACCGCGGAAGAAGGAACCTCGGCGACCCGGCATAAGCGTATTTTTGTGGCCAAGCCCAACGCCATTGACGAAGAAAAGCTCAAGGAGCTGATTCAGGTCGTAAAGGAGCGCGGCTCTTACCTTAGCGGGGAAGAGGTGAACGGCTTGCTGCGGTCTGTGGTCGCGACCTTTCGCCAAAAACCGGCGAAGGCGGCTGTGAGAAGTGATAGCAATCTGGGAGAGGAGAAACGACAGGATGACAGTGCAAAAGGTAATTACGGAGCAGGATGAAACGGCTTTCGCCTTGAAACAGAAAATAGAGGCGCATCAGGCGCGAATCGGGGTGATCGGTTTAGGGTATGTGGGCTTGCCGCTGGCCGTGGAGAAAGGGAAGGTCGGCTTTCCCGTCGTCGGCTTTGACGTCAATGAACAGCGGGTCGCGCAAGTGAACGCCGGTGAAAATTATATCGGCGACGTCAAGTCCGAAGAGCTTCGCCAGTTGGTCCGGCAGGGAGTCATTCAAGCGACGGCTGATTTTACGCGGTTAGCGGAATGCGACGTGGTGATCATCTGCGTACCGACGCCCCTGACGGCGACCAGGGATCCGGATATTTCTTATATGGACGAGGCGGCGCGCCAGATTGCCGGACGCTTGCGTTCCGGGCAGCTGATCACCCTGGAGAGTACGACCTATCCGGGAACGACGCAGGAAGTGATCCTGCCGTTGTTGGAGCGCACCGGGCTGACGGTGGGCAAAGATTTTTTCCTGGCTTTCTCGCCGGAACGGGTGGATCCTGGGAACAAACGCTTTACCACCAAAAACACCTCGAAGGTGGTGGGCGGCGTGACCCCGGCCTGCCTGGAAATCGCCTATACGCTGTATAACCAGACCATCGTCAATGTCGTGCCGGTGTCAAGTCCGGCGGCGGCTGAACTGACGAAGGTGTTTGAAAATACCTATCGGGCGATCAATATCGCTTTGGTGAATGAGCTGATGCTGTTATGCGACCGGATGGGGATCGATATCTGGGAAGTGGTGGAAGCCGCCGGTACGAAGCCGTTTGGCATTCAGACGTTTTACCCCGGACCGGGCGTGGGAGGCCATTGTATTCCCATTGACCCCTTTTATCTGACCTGGAAAGCCCGTCAGTATGATTTCCACACCCGGTTCATCGAATTAGCCGGTGAGATCAATGTGGAGGTCTCTTATTATGTGGTCAATAAAGTGGTGAAAGCCCTGAACCGCAATAAAAAGAGCCTGAAGGACGCTGAAATATTGATCTTAGGGGTGGCCTATAAGAAGGATATCGACGATATCCGGGAGTCTCCGGCTTTGAAGATCATGGAATTACTCCAGCGGGAAGGGGCCGCGCTGTCCTATCACGATCCCTTTATCCCGGTCATTGAGGCGCATGGCGGTGGTCCGGCGCGTTTGGAGAACCGCCCTCTGACCGAGGCGCTTCTGGCCGCGATAGATTGCGTGCTGATCATCACGGATCATAGTCAAGTCGATTATTCCTGGGTGGTGGAGAAGGCCGCCTTGGTGGTGGATACCCGCAACGCGACGAAAAACGCGGTTGTGGGCCGGGAGAAGATCGTCAAGATATAAACCTATACCCGGTGGACGGAAAGAACGAATAGAGGAGTGAGAGCGAGGATGGCGGTTCCTGAAAAATTGCGGTTGGCAATCATTGGCTGCGGGAGAATCGCGCGGAAACACGCGGAAGCGATTACGACCTTGCCGGAAGCGGAGCTGACGGCTGTCTGTGACATCGTTCCGGAGCGCGCGCAGGCGTTTGCCAGCCAATATAAGGCGCAACCTTATGAGAAGTATGAAGAACTCCTGCAACGTCAGGATATTGATATCGTCACGATTGCCACGCCGAGCGGCTTACACGCGGAAATCGGGATCGCCGCCGCTCAGGCGGGTAAACATATGCTGGTGGAGAAGCCGATGGCCATGACCCTGAAAAGCGCGGACGCCCTGATTGCCGCTTGTCGGCAGGCGCGAGTGAAATTGGGCGTGATTCATCAGAACCGGTATAATCGCTCGATCCAGTTGCTGCGCGGCGCTTTGGAACAAGGGCGTTTTGGCAAACTGACGCATGGTCAGGCGACGGTACGCTGGAATCGCGACGACGAGTATTACCGGCAAGCGCCGTGGCGCGGCACGAAATCGCAGGATGGCGGCGTCCTGATGAACCAGTCGATCCACAACATCGATCTTTTGCAGTGGATGTTTGGCCCGGTGGCGTCGGTTTTCGGCTATACGGAAACGCATCTGCGCCGGATTGAGATGGAAGACGTCGGGGTGGCGGTTCTCCGCTTTCAGAGCGGCGCGTTGGGAATCATTGAAGCGGCGTCCACGATTTATCCCCGCAATATAGAGGAGACCTTGAATGTTTTTGGGGAGAGCGGCAGCGTCATGATTGGCGGCATCGCGGTGAACCGGATCGAAACCTGGGAATTTCCGGACGCGGCGGCGGAGAAACAACGGCTCTTTGACTCGCAGGAAAATGATCCGCCGGATGTGTATGGTTTCGGCCACCGCAGGCTTTTTTTGGATATGATTCAGGCGGTAAAAGAAGATCGTGATCCGGCGATTCCTGGGGAGGAAGGACGAAAAGCGGTGGAGATCATTCTGGCGGTCTATCGCTGCCAGGAAAGCAAGCAGCCGGTGGGGTTTCCGTTCACCGAATAGCCTGATTGACGCAGCGAAAAGCGAACGCTCTTTTCAGGCGTTCGGCGGCGAGTATGAAGACGGTGGGAGCATAGAAGAAAGCGGGGTGGAGCATGGCGGTGGTATTTCAACAGGTCGTCATGGCGGATAGCGCGGAAGCGGCTCCGGATGTAATGATCGGCGCTTTTTCGCTGATCGGCGAGGGCGCGCGGTTAGAGGCGGGGAGCGTTCTGGGCGTCGGCTGCGTCCTGGGGAAGGACGCGCGCCTGGGGCCGGACTGCCGCTTGGGAAATTATGTAACCTTGGCTGAGGGCGTTTGTTTAGGCGCGGGTACGCAAATCGGGGATCATACGGTGATTGACGCCGGTACGGTCCTGGGGGAAGCGTGTTTCGTCGGCAGTCACGCCTCTTTAGGCAAAAGACCCCGACCGGCGGCGACCAGTACGGTCAAGGTGCAAGCGGATTTGCCGCCGCTGCGCTTGGGCGCGGGCGCGACGATCGGCTGTTTTGCCGTCCTCTATGCGGGGACGAGCTATGGCGAACACGTCTTTGTGGGGGATGGCGCGCGGATCCGGGAACGCTGCCAGATTGGCGATCACGTGTTGATCGGCGGCGGGGTGGCGGTGGAAAACGATACCGTGATCGGCGAGTATACGAAGATCCAGACAGGAAGTTATATCACGGCCTACATGGATATCGCGGACCGGGTGTTCATCGCGCCGATGGTGACTACGACCAATGACAATTTTATGGGGCGAACAGAGAAGCGCTTTAAGCTGATCAGGGGAGCGACGATTGAAAAAGGAGCCAGAATTGGCGGCGGTTCGATTCTCTTGCCGGGAATCCGGATCGCGCCGGAAACGTTTGTGGCGGCGGGGGCGCTGGTTAGCAAGGATACCCGTCCCCGGCGCGTGGTCAAAGGCTTTCCGGCTCGTGAGACGCGTGAAGTGCCGGAGGATGAATGCCTGTGAGGATTGAGCTTTGTTCGCGTGCAAAAGGATAGAAGAGAGAGGAGGATGTCAAGTGGGGATACCACTGCTCGATTTAAGGGCGCAGTATCAGACGATGAAAGAGGACATCGACCGGGCTATTTTGGAAGTTCTGGATACTTCGGTTTTTATTCTGGGACCGCAGGTGAAAGCGCTGGAAAAAGAGATCGCCGAATTTTGCGGAACCAAAGAGGCGGTAGCGGTGGGCAATGGCACGGACGCTTTAATGCTGACCTTGAAGGCGATGGGGATTGGCGCGGGGGATGAAGTGATCACGACGCCCTTCACCTTTTTCGCTTCGGCGGAGACGATCTCTCAGGTGGGCGCGACGCCGGTTTTTGCCGATATCGATCCGGTGACGCTCAATATGGATCTGGAGCAGCTGGAAAAAAAGGTGACGCCGCGGACGAAGGCGGTGATCGCCGTACACATTTTTGGGCAAATGCTGGATGTGGAACGCCTGATGGAAATCGCCCAACGGTATCAGCTCAAGGTGATTGAGGACGCGGCCCAGGCGATAGGGGCCGAATACCGGGGAAGAAAGGCCGGATCGATCGGCGACGCGGCGACGTTTAGCTTTTTTCCGACCAAGAATTTGGGCGCTTATGGAGACGGCGGGATGATCGTGAGCAACGACGCTGCTCTGGCGGCGGAATTGCGTATGCTGAGATTTCACGGCTGCCAAACGAAGTATTATCACGAAAAGATCGGCTATAACAGCCGCCTGGATGAAATACAGGCCGCTATTTTGCGGGTGAAGCTGCGTTATTTGGACGGCTGGAATCAAGCCCGGCGAGAGAAGGCCCGGATCTATGACGAGGCGCTGGCGGATATGCCCTTGATCTTGCCCGGCCGTGATCCGCAGGCCTTGCCGGTGTATCATCTCTATGTCTTGCGCGCTCCGGAGCGGCAGGCGCTGATGGAGCGTCTGGCGGCGGCGGGGATTGCCAGCGCGATTTATTATCCGCTGCCGCTGCATTTGCAGAAGGCCTACAGCGGTTTGGGGTACCGGCAGGGGGATTTCTTGGCGGCGGAAGAGGCTTGTCGGCAGGCGCTGGCCATTCCCTGTTATCCTGAATTGACCTTGGAGCAGCAGCAAAACATTATACAAACCGTAAGAAACGCATAGCAGTTTGGGGGACAAAGATGTTTTGGAATACCGGAATTACTCGAAAAAATGAAAATAAATTATTTTTGTTGTTTGGCGTGATGCTCTCCGCCATCCTCTTGCCATCCTTTCCCATCCAGGAAAACCTGCCGCGTCTTCGCTTGGATGAAATTCTGATTTTTGGGACGTTTGCCGTAAATATGCTGATCTTTATCAGACGGGGATTTCGTTTTGACGTCTATGGCTGGGGAATGCACGATGAGAAAAAAAGGGCCGCCGTATGGAAGATCAATACCGTGTTCTTGCTTTTAATCGGCAGCTACCTTCTTTCCAACCTTTACGGGGTGCTGATCATGCACACCGTCTTTGGGGTCAGGGATATCATGGAATTGGTGACCTATGCCAAATATTATCTGGTGATCACTCTGGCGGCGGGACTGGACGTCGGCGAATCGGAACGGACGATGATCCGGCGAGTGTTTCTGGCGGGATTTTTCCTGACGATGATCCTATCCTGGGGACAATACCTGAATCTGGCTTACATGAATTCCTGGCTGACGCCCTTGCTGGCGCCCGCTCATCTGAATAATCTGGTGGACGCCAATCCGCCGCGGGTTTTGGGTACGTTTGATAATCCCAACGTCATGGGGATCTTTGCGGTGATCACGCTGACGCTGGCAGTGACCTGGTTTTATTTTCATGATTCTGGTCGGCGAACCGCCGCCGCCCTCTTGCTTCTCTGCGGGCTGACCGTTAAATTGGCCTTTCTCACGATTTCCCGGACGGCGTTATTGGGGGCGGCGGCGGTGCTGGTCGTACTCAGTCTCTGGTCACTGTTTAAATTTCGCTGGAATCGGATCATCGTGCTGAAAGCCGCGCTGTTATTTATCTTGACGATGACCGTCTTTTTTACCTCGCCGCGTGAATTTACCATGCGTATGAGCGAGGCGACGGATATCCAGAAGAGCACTTCGGCGATCGGTCACATCTTCCAATGGCGTGAAGCGCTGGAAGTGGTCAAGCAATCGCCGGTATTCGGTTGGGGTACGGGAAAGACGGAGATGACCACCGCGGTGGATAATGAGTATATTCTGATTCTCCGGCGCTATGGGGCCGTGGGCTTCTTGACGTATCTTTGGTTTTTCATCAAGCCGGTGGCGGTCGCCAGCCGACGGCTCAGGAATTCCGAAAATTATTTTGCCGGCGCCGGTTATACGGACGCCTCGGCCTTATTGGCGATTGCCTTCATGGGCGCGACGGTAGCGGTCTTCATCTATAATCTCACGGCGGGACTGTTTTATAATCTGCAAATCATGACCTTGTTCGCGATTTTTATGGGATTGATCTACAATCCGGAGAGGTAGTATGCTGAAAATCTGTCTGCTGACCTCGGCCCATTCGCCGTTGGATGAACGTATCTTTCATAAAGAAGCCCGTACCCTCCAAAGGGCGGGCTATGAGGTCGTGATTGTCGCTCCGTATGATCATGGAGAGGAGATTCAGGGAATCCGAATCCGAGCGGTGCCGCCGGTCGTTTCCCGTTTTGACCGTCTGCGGCGTTGGCAAGCGCTCTATCAAGCTGTGTTGGCCGAGAAACCGGCTGTGGTGCATTTTCACGATCCGGATTTACTGCCGCTGGCCCTGCTTTTGCAACGCCGCCGACGTCTGCCGGTGATCTATGACGTGCATGAATATTATGGCGACAGCCTGCTCACCCGCTATTGGCTGCCGAAGCTGTGGCGCAAACCGATTTCCCGTGGAGTAGAGCGCTTTGAAAAGTGGGCGTCGAAGTTTTTTGCCGGGATCATTACCGTCAATCAGCATATGGCTCGTTTGTTCCGGCAAGTCAACGCGGAAGTCGTCGTGTTACATAACTATCCCTTGAGAGAACAGTTTCCCTTGGAACGTCCGGCAGGGCCGAAGCCGCCCGTGGTTCTCTATTTGGGAGGGATGAACCGGGAACGGGGGCTGGAAGTGATTCTGCAAGCGATGCGTCTGGTAAAAGAAGCGCATCCGGAGGTAGAATGCGTCTTGGTGGGAACGGTGGATACGGCGGAGCTGGCCGCTGAATTCTCGGATATACAGGCTTGGCTGGCAGCGGGCAATATCCGGATGCGCGGTCAGATTCCCTATGAGGAAGTTCCCGGAGTTCTTCAGGAGAGTGCGATTGCACTGGTTCCGTTATTGCCGACCTTGAACTATCAGAAAGCGATTCCGGTCAAACTTTTGGAATATATGGCGGCCGGGTTGCCGGTGGTCGGCTCTGATTTTGGCTATATCCGGGAGATCATTCAAAAAAATGAATGCGGCAGGCTGGTAGCGCCGGAAGATCCGGCAGCCCTGGCGGACGGAATCCTCTGGTTGCTGAACCATCCGGCGGAAGCGCTTCGCTACGGCCAGCGAGGTTGGGACGCTTTTCAGAGCGAGTATACCTGGGAAAAGGAACAGGAGCAATTGACGGCTTTATATGGAAGGATTCTGGCAAAGGGAGAACAAGGATGAGGGTTTTGCTGCTTTCTCATATGTATCCGAATCAGGTCAGCCCGCTGAGCGGTATTTTTGTGCGGCAGCAAGCGCAGGCGCTAAGCGCGTTAGGAGTGAAGCTCGCGGTGATCGCTCCGGTTCCCTGGGTTCCGCGTCTGCTGGCGGGACGAAGCAAATGGGGCGGCTATCCCGCCGTTCCCGAACGGGAGGAGGGCGGAGATTTTCCGGTGTATCATCCCCGGGTGCTGGAATTGCCGCGCTCCTGTCTTTTTGCGCTCTATCCCCGGACGTATGCGCGGGGGCTGAAAACGGTGGTGACGGAGCAGATCCGGCAAGGCGTCGATCTCATTCACGCCCACGTCGCCCATCCGGATGGGGCCGCCGCCCTGAGCTTTGGCCGCCGCTTTGGCATTCCGGTCGTGGTCACGATTCATGGGCAGGATTTTGCCTATACCCTGAAGCGCGGCAGGATGTGCGCCAACAGCGTGATGCGAACCGTACAGGAGGCGCGGCGGGTGATCTTGGTCAGCGATAAACTGAAAAATGCCTATGGCTTGGAGCGTTGGGTGCAAGAGCCGTCCAAATGCCGGGTGATCTGGAATGGCGTTCACCTGGAAACGGCGGGCGCGTCCCCGGCGAACGGTCAGAAGGGTGAGCTTCAGGGAGTAAGCGGCGGTCGTCCTGAAAATACGCATATAGAGCATACGAATACAGAAAATACGAATATAAATGCAATAAAAGGCAAAAGAATCCTGCTTTCACTCGGCTTTTTGCGTCCGGACAAGGGTCACGCGATCGTGATCCGAGCCTTGCCGGAGCTGCTGCGGGAGTTTCCGAATCTCCTTTACCGCGTGGTGGGAGACGGGGAAGAACGCGCCCGTCTGGAACAGCTGACACGGGAGCTGGGCCTGCAAGGACAGGTGGAATTCATGGGCGCTCTGCCCCATCCTTTGGCCATGCGCCAGATGGCGGCCTGTGAGATCTTCGTCTTGCCCAGCTGGAATGAGGCCTTTGGCGTCGTATACCTGGAGGCGATGGCTCACGGCAAGCCGGTGATCGGGACGCTGGGCGAGGGAATTGCCGGGATTTTGACCGAAGAGAAGGTGGGTTTGGCTGTGCCGCCCCGGGACGTCCGAGCGCTGACAGAAGCCTTGCGCGCCCTCTTGCGTGACCGGGAAGCGGCTGGCCGGATGGGCGTAAAGGGGAAAGCGTTGGTCGCGGCGAAGTTTACCTGGGAATACAACGCCCGTCAGACGCTGGCGTTATATCAGGAGGTCGTGGAAAGGGGATAAGGCAGCCGGTGGAATTGCGCTTGGTTTTGAAAAACGCGGCGGCCTTGAGCGTCGCCAGCGTACTCGCGAAAACGATTTCGGCGATTGTGGCGATCATTGTAACCCGCTATTTAGGGCCGGGTCCTTTCGGCGAATACAGTATCGCGCTGGCTTTTGTGGGAACCTTTATCCTGTTTACCGATTTTGGCCTGAGCCAGCTGATGGTGCAGGACGGCTCGCGTGATGAACAGGTCTTGCCGGTGTATGTAGGGAATATCCTGCTGTTTAAGCTGCTGACTTGTGCGGCCATGTACCTCGCCATGATTTTGTTCATGGGCGCCTACAGCCGGACGGTGCAGATCATGGTTCTGATTCTCGGCGCGGCCAACGGCTTAAACGCTTTGCACGCTACCGTGTATAATTATTTCCAGGCGAAGCAACAGATGTATAAAGCCGCCGGCTATCAGTTTTTGACGACCTTCCTGATTGGCGCTTTAACCCTGATCGTCGTGGTCGCGCATGGGGACGTCGTCGCCATCACGGTAACGCACCTGGCGGCCTATGTCCTGCTGACCTTGCTGCTCTATCTGGCCTTACGCCGGGAAATCTCCTGGCGGCTGAATCTGAAGCGGCTCCCCCAGATGTTCCGGCGGGGGTTCGCCTTTGGCATCTCCTATATTTTTTACAATTTCTATTTTCAGATCGCCATTGTCATCTTGCCGTTGCTGCACGTCGCCAATGACGTGGTCGGAACCTATGCCGCTCCTTACCGCCTGATCTCCATTCTCTTGTTTATTCCCGGAATTTTGACCAGCGTGCTCTACCCTGTGTTATATCAGCTGGGAGTGACGAGCCGGGAAAAACATCAGGAGACGATCGAGAAGATTTTCAAGGTACTCAGCGCCGTGGGGATTCCGGGCAGCGCCCTCCTGTTTGTTCTGGCGGAGCCGCTGCTGGTCTGGCTGTTTAAAGGCAGATTTCCGGACTCCGTGCCGATCATGATGATTTTAAGCTGGTTTTTTGCCCTGGAGTGCTTGAGCTACGCCCTGGGAGACGTATTGACCACGACCGATCGCCAATGGACCCGGACCTGGATTCAGGGGATTGGCGCGGCGGGCAATATCGCCTTAAACCTGTTCTTGATTCCCCGCTATGGCATCTATGGGGCCAGTTGGGCGGCGATCGCTACGGAGATCTATATTTTCGTTGCCTATTATTGGCAGGTGAGGACGCGTGTGTATGACATCCGGATATGGAGGCAGCTCCCGAAAATCGTGATCGCCGCTTTGGTGATGGCCGCCGTCGCCTGGTTTCTCCGTTTCCTCCAGCCAATGGCAGCGGCGGCGATTGCCGGGATCGTTTATCTGGGGCTCTTAATCGCTTTGGATAAGGATTTCCGGCGTCTGGGCGCGTATACCTGGCGTCAGGCGCGCGCCTGGATTCCGGGTCGCCGCTGAGACCGCGTTGTAGCTCAACGACGGGCGGCGCCTGAAAACAAAGCGTGAAAATACTTTTCATAAACTATTGGTGACGGTGCTCGCGCCGTCAGGGAAACAAAGGAGAGAAAGCCGATGAAAGTAGTGACGGTTCTGGGCGCCAGACCGCAATTTATTAAAGCCGCTCCCGTATCCGC
>JAITOS010000123.1 GCA_031289815.1 Peptococcaceae bacterium
AACCTCTTTGCTTTCGTTCCAATGAACCTGAATAAACAAAAAATGAACTTTTATTCGCAATGATCGTTCTTTATTAGCGTTATTTTTTAAATTTGCCTGTACGCGTTATACGATTCAACTCATTGCAACCGTGGGTTGCGGATGTTCCAGCTTGATATGCTGGAATGCAAGCGCTCAAAAGCGTATAATAACGGAGTGAACTGAGGAGGTTTATGCATGGCTTTAGGGGAAAAATTACTTCAATTGAGGAAATCTAAAGGCCTATCCCAGGAACAGCTGGCAATGCACATTGCGGTTTCGCGTCAGGCAGTTTCCAAGTGGGAATTAGGCGAAACCATGCCGGATACGGACAATGTGGTTCAGCTCAGTAAACTCTTGGGCGTATCAACAGATTTTTTACTCAAGGATGATGAAGCTGACGAGGCACATACAGAAGATAACCCGTCAAACGCGCCTATGACGATCATCAATATTCGGCAGTCCGCCTTGTCCAAGCAAGGGATTGCCGGCATCATTCTCGCGTGTATAGGGGGTATATTTCTATTTATGGCCCTATGGACGGGTTTCCCAGCGGCGCTGTTTTTGAGCGTTCCGCTATTTGTATGCTCCGTCGTTTGCCTGACGGTAAAAAAGCATCTCCTTTTGTGGCTTTGTTGGATGATCTATCTACTGGTATATGGCTGTTATGTATATTTAACAGGGATGGGCTTTGGGTCGATATTCCTCATCTGGCAATGGCGCTACTTACCGGTAGGAAGGCTGACCCTATCCCTGTGCCTCTACTACGGTCTGCTTTGGGGAGGGGTTGCGTTAATTGCAGTTACAGGACGCTTGATTTATAAAAAACGGGGGAACAAATAAGCGCCAGCTCTTTACTACGTAGTATACACGTAGTATAATAGGGTGACAATGGAGGGGAAATAAAGTGACAGCAGGCGAATTGATCCGTTACCTAAAAAAGCGCGGCATTGAATTTAAATATCACGGAGCAAAACATGACGCCTACTGGAATCCGGGAACCGGAAGCATTGCCCAAATCCCCAGACACCCGTCACAGGAGCTGAAAAAAGGTACGCAGGAAAAAATCCTAAGGGATCTGGGGTTAAAATAGCCCCTCGAGCTTTAGAATCTTATAGGGAGGGTTCGTCGTGCAGTATGTTTATCCCGCAATTTTCCATCCTGAACCGGAGGGAGGCTTCAGTGTTTATTTCCCGGATATCCAACGCGGCGCTACACAAGGCGAGACGCTGGCGGAATGTATCGAGATGGCCGAAGATTTCCTCGTTCTGGCGCTTTATGCTATGGAGGAAGCTCAGGAACTTCCTCCCCAGGCTTCCGGTATTCGGGTTGTGTCCAGAGAAGACGCTGATATTGTTACCTTGATTTCCGTGGATACGGACGCCTATCGTCGCTATCACGAAAACCGTCTCGTTAAAAAAACGCTTAATATTCCGGCGTGGTTAAATCGCCGAGCCGAGGACGCGCACGTCAACTTTTCCCAAATATTGCAAAAAGCCCTGCGCGACGAATTGCGTATTGAATGATTCATGATATAATTCAGATAAAATACTTTTGAGGAATTTGTGATGAAAAAGAAACTCCGAGCCCTCTTTGTTGTGGTGTGCGTCATAGCCCTTTTCCTCCCCGGCTGTTCCCTTCGTCTTGACCGCTTTATGCCGAAAGACGCTCCCGTATCTGATCTGCCGGCGGAAGCGCTGTTGCTAAACGGTGAGGATATCTATCAGCAAACCTTAACTTTCATCCAAGACGCCAAAACCTCTATTTACATTGAACAAACCGTTCTGGAAGACCCGTCGCTCATCGGCGCCGTCATCCAAAAGGCCCAGGCGGGCGTAGAGGTCAGAATCCTTTTGGATCAGTGGCAAAGCGCGAATAAAGCCACCGTCGAGCAGCTTAAAAACCACAACATTTCCGTCCAATATTATCCGGCTTTAAAAGGACAGCTCAATCACGTGAAAATGCTGGTCGTTGATTACACCCAAGCCATCCTTTATGGCGCCGCTTGGAGAAATGAAGATTGGGCCAGTCATACGATCGCCGTCGTATTGCCTGAAAAATCCTCCCGGCGCTGCGCCGACGTGTTCGCTAAAGATTGGGAATTTACCACCACCCTCTCCCTGTCTGTCCCCGAAAACAATACCGCCCCCGCCGATCAAATCACGCTCGCCAAAGACGCCAACGTGAAACAGCAAATCTTACCACTGATCCGCGCCAGTACGCAAGCCATCGATATCGAGCTAACCGAAATCAGCGATCCGGATACGGCGGCGGCGCTGATTCAGGCCGCCGAAAAGGACGTCGCTATCCGCTTGCTTGTTGACGCCGACCAAGCGAAAAATACCCCCGTCACCTTGGAAAATCTCCAGACTCAGGGGGTCGTCATCCGTTATTATCAAAATTCAGAAAACCAGCCCGCTTTAAATTGCAATTTTGCCTTATTTGATCATACAGCCCTTATCTTCAGCGGTTCAGGCTGGACGAACGCCGTTTTTGTCCGTAATCATGAGTATTCCGTCACCATCCCGTCAGCCGCCGCCACTGCCAAGCTGAGCCAGTTTTTTGAAACCGACTGGCAAGCCGCGTCTCCTGACCTTCTCTAAAGGGCGCTCCTCTTTTTCAGGATTCAACCTCCGGCAAGCTCCGACTCCAGATGGCCGCAATCTCCTAACAAAACCGGCTGAAACCTGTTCTCCTGATATTCCAGAATATTCAGGGCCGTATTATGCTGCCACGGCGTTTCCGTCCACCCTTCCAGCGCGAACCCCAACGCCTTCGTGATCAATAATTTCAAGGTCAGCCCGTGGGTGACGATACAAACCGTATCTCTGGGGTGTTTTTCCAGAATGCTTTGCAACCAATCCCAGACTCTGTCCGTAACCTCCTGAAAGCTCTCACCGCCGGGAATCAGCGCCCGGTGCGGCTCGCTCTCCCATATTTTAGCGAACTCCGGGTTTTCAGTTTTCAGATCCGCCCATGCCTTGCCTTCCCATTCGCCGAAGGATAATTCCCGCAAAGCCGACGCCGTGATAATCTCCCGAAGACCTAAACATTCCTGAATCGCCTTGGCCGTCGCCAAAGCCCTTGGCATATCGCTGGCATAGAGATAATCAATGCTTTCCTCCCGCAGTCTCCGGGCTAAGCATTGGGCCTGCCAGCGGCCATTTTCGGTCAGAGCGGAATCCTGCCACCCCTGTACTCTCTTTTGAACATTCCAAAGGGTTTCTCCGTGCCGCGTCAAAATCAATCTGCTCAATTTTTCCTCCAAAAAATGAAAGGGTAGGGAAATCCCTACCCGCCCCACCTTGCCGTTAGATTTCCCGGTTTCTGACCCTGCTCTCGCAGGTGGGCGCCTAGATGTATTTTTTCGGCTTCCCTGTGAAAGGGCTTGCCGTACTCAATCCATCAAATCGGCTCCCTAAACATTCAATAGGATCAAAACCAAAGATAATCCACACGCACAAGCCAGGGTTTCTATATCTATTATATCATATTCTCCAAAAAAATCTCCTTAGAAAATGCTTTCTCCGTTACCTTTTATAAACTTTTTCTTCTAAACGCGGCCAAGCTGTCCCGCCAAAACGCAATACTCCTTTTCTGAACGACGAATGCGCCGCTTTTTAATTCTTCCCGCCTCTTATCATACTCGCTGCAAATCGAGAATATGATATAGCACACACGAAAGAAAGGAGGTAGCTCGCATGTCTAAATCCTTTCGTTGGGGCTATATATTGAGCGGCGTTATGCTGGCGTTGCTATGTTCCCTCGTCCTTTCCGCGCTCTATGGGCTCCTGCTCTCCTTCACTTCGCTACCGGAAAGCCGTCTCCTGATGAATATCATCCTTGCCTTTAGCGTATTTCTTGCCGGATGGTTCGGCGCTAACCGAGCCGGCAGCAAAGGATTGTATCATGGTTTAGCCATTGGCGCCGCCTTTGCCGCGACGATCTTCTTGCTGATCGCTATCTTCCGTGCCGCACCGCCTTCCTGGCTGGAGATCTTTGAACGGTCATTAATTAGCCTCGCCTCCGGCAGCCTGGGAGGAATTTGCGGCGTCCTCCTTCATGGCAATCTTCAGCGATGATCCGCTTATTTTAATCCCTTGAGGCCGATATCCCGCCGGTAATGCGCCTGGGGGAAACCCACTTTTTCCACTAAAGCGTAGGCTTGCTTCCTGGCCGCCGCCAGCGTTTCTCCTTTAGCCGTCACCCCCAACACCCGACCGCCGCTGCTGACATAGCCGCGGCCCTCTTCCCAAGCCGTGCCCGCGTGAAAGATCATGCCCTCTTCCGGTAAAGTCGAAGGCAGCCGCAGGGAAATGCCCTTGGCGTAGGCTTGCGGATAACCGGGGGCGGCCATGACCACACAGACCGCGATATCTTTCAACCAGTCTATTTGAATATCCCGCAAGCGGCGCTCCGTACAAGCCCATAAGATGGGGAGTACATCCGACTGGAGTCTGGCTAAAATCACCTGCGTTTCCGGATCGCCGAAACGGGCGTTATATTCCAGCACCTTCGGTCCCTGCTCCGTGATCATCAAGCCGACGTACAAAACGCCGGTAAAAGGCGTCTCTCTTTCGCGCATCACCCGCAAGGTCGGTTCGACGATGGTCTGGAGAACCGACCGCTGCAATTCAGCCGTCCAAAAGGGCGGCGGCGTATAGGTTCCCATCCCGCCGGTATTGAGTCCCTGATCCCCATCCAGCGCCCGCTTGTGATCCTGCACCGGAACCATCGGACAGACCGTATCACCGTCCGTAAAACACAGCAGGCTGACTTCCTGGCCCTCCAGCAATTCCTCCACCACGATCTTGCTTCCCGCCAGACCAAAAGAGCCTTCCATGATCTCATCCACCGCTTGCAGAGCCTGTTCCAGCTCCAACGCCACGATCACACCCTTGCCCGCCGCCAAGCCGTCCGCTTTGATCACGCAGGGCGCGCCTTTTTTCCTTATGTACTCCCTGGCCGGTTCCGCCTCCTCAAAGGCCCGCCATTGCGCCGTCGGAATTTTCGCCGCATCCATCACGGACTTGGCGAAAGCCTTACTCCCTTCCAGTTGGGCGGCGGCCCGCGTCGGCCCGAAGATCCTCAGTCCGTTTTCTCGGAAAACATCGACAATCCCCAAACACAGCGGTTCCTCCGGCCCAACGACCGTCAAGTCGATCTTCTTTGCCAAAGCGAACGCTAACAGCGCCTCAATATCATTGGCCTCGATCGGGACATTCCATTCCTTCGTTCCCGCGTTTCCGGGCGCCACATACAAGCGGCCAAGCTGCGGGCTTTGATTCAATTTCCAGGCCAGCGCGTGTTCCCGGCCTCCATTGCCGATGATCAGAATGTTTTTGTTCATCCTTCCGCCTCCCTTATTTTGCGACAACAGCCTTACCGTTCTGAACCCCAACGCCCTTAAAGGAAGACTCTAATGCAGAAAATGCCTTCTCTGGGTAAAAACCATGATCAAGCCGAAACGGTTCGCGGCGGCAATGACTTCCTCATCCCGAATAGAACCACCCGGTTGTACGACCGCTCGAATACCGGCCTTCGCCGCTTCTTCCAGGGAATCCGGGAACGGGAAAAAAGCGTCCGAAGCCAGATAAGCGTCCTGTGCCAGACTTCCGGCCTGTTCCAGGGCAATCTTCACCGAACCGACGCGATTCATCTGCCCCGCGCCGACCCCGACGCTCTGACCGTCTTTGGCTAAAACGATCGCGTTGGATTTCACGTGTTTCACAATTTGCCAGGCAAATTGCAGTTCCTGAAGGTCCTGCTCCGTCGGCTTTTTCGCGCTGACCGTCGTCCATTCGGATAGCGGCGTGCTGGCGGCGTCCTGTTCCTGAACGAGATAGCCGCCCTGAATGCTTCTGACTTTTAATGCGGCTTCCTTCTTGCCTTCCTGCTGACCGGCGATGAACAGCCGCAGATTCTTTTTGACCGCTAAAATTTCACGCGCTTGCGGACTAAACCCCGGCGCCACAATCACTTCATAAAAATGATCTTTCAACGCTTGCGCGCAAACTTCATCCACCTGCCGGTTAAACGCCAGAATGCCGCCGAACGCGGAGACCGGATCTGACGCCAAAGCCCGGCTATAAGCCTCCAGCGGCGTCTGTCCCAAAGCTGTCCCGCAAGGATTAGTGTGCTTGATGATCACGCAGGCGCAGCTTTCCATCTCCAGAGCAAGACTCCAGGCGGCGTCCATATCCATCCAATTGTTATAGGAAAGCTCTTTCCCCTGCAACTGCTGACCGGCCACCAGGGTTCCCGTATCCTGATCAGCATACAGGGCGGCTTTCTGTTGTGGATTTTCGCCGTAGCGGAGTTCCTGTACTTTCGGGGCGGCAAGACGCAGGCACGGCGGCAATCCTGATTCTGTTCCCAGCTGTCTTTCCAGATAGCCGGCGATCAAGCCGTCATATTCCGCAGTGTGGGCAAAGGCCTCAGCCGCTAATTCCCGCCGCTTCGCCGCTGAAATACCGCCCTCCTGACGCCAGAGCGTTAACACCTCTTCGTATCGCTCCGGACGCACGATCACGGACACCCGTTCGTGATTTTTAGCGGCGGAGCGCACCATCGCCGGGCCGCCGATATCGATGTTCTCAATCACTTCTTCAAAGCTGACCCCCGGTTTCATCATCGTCTGGCGAAACGGGTAGAGATTTACCGCGACCAGATCGATGTACGCAATACCTGACGCCTGCATTTGCCGCCGGTGTTCCTCCGTATCCCTGGCTAAAATTCCGCCGTGAATGTTCGGATGCAGGGTCTTTACCCGACCGTCTAAAATCTCAGGGAACCCTGTAATTTCACTCACATAGCTCACCGGAATCCCGGCATCCGTTAAAGTCTGGTAGGTTCCGCCGGTCGATATCAATTCAAATCCCAGCGCCACCAGCCCTTGCGCAAATTCCTGAATCCCCGTCTTATCCGAGACGCTAATGACCGCTCTATACCGCATATGTTTGCCCTCCCGTTGGCGTTCCGCCGTTTTAGGGTTTGATCCTTACTGTTCTTCCGTTTTTTTCTAGTTTTCCGTTCAGCAGCAAGCCGACCGCTTCCGGATACAGCCGGTGTTCCAGCTGAAGAATGCGCTCGGACAGGGTTTCCTCGGTATCCCCTTCCAGCACCGGCACCGCTTCCTGTAAAATAATCGGGCCGCTATCCAGTCCCTCGTCCACAAAGTGAACCGTACAACCGCTGATTTTTACGCCATAGGCCAACGCCTGCCGCTGGGCGTGCAACCCCGGAAAAGAAGGCAGCAGGGAAGGATGGATATTCAGAATCGGAAAGCTCGCCCGAGAAATAAAGCCGGAGCTCAAAACGCGCATATAACCGGCTAAAAGCAATAATTCCACCCGCCGTTCTTGCAGCCAGCGTAAGATATTTTCCTCCTGGTTTTCCCGGCTCCCATAGCTGTTCAAAGGAAATGATTTTTCCGGAATTCCAGCCTGACTGGCCCGTTCCAGCGCGAAAGCCCCAGGTTGATCCGAGCCGACCGCCACAAATTCTCCCGCTATTTGTCCGGCTTGCCGGGCATTCAGCAACGCCTGCAAATTACTGCCCCTGCCGGACGCCAGAACCCCGATCCTCACTTATAATTCACTCCCCCGCCGGCAATCACGCTGCCGATCGTCCAGCATTTTTCCCCTTGGTTAAAAATCCTTTGCCGTATCAGCTCTTCGTCCTCCGGCCGCACGATTAGTACGATGCCGATCCCCATGTTAAAGGTCCGGTACATCTCCTCTTCAGCAATATCTCCCAATCGCTGAATCAGGCTAAAAATCGGCAACCGCTCCCAGGATGAAAGCGCGATACTCACCCCTAAGCCTTCCGGAAGCAGCCTCGGAACATTCCCGGTCAGACCGCCGCCCGTAATATGGGCGATACCAAGCACTTTGTTATCCTGCAAACAGGGCAGCAGCGTTTTGACATAGATTCTCGTCGGGCGCAGCAGCACGTTCCCTAACGGTTCCCCCAATTCCTCAAAGACGGTGTCCAGCTCATAAGGATCAAATACCTTGCGCACCAGGGAAAAGCCGTTGCTATGCAGTCCCGTGGAAGGCAGCCCTAACAAGACGTCCCCTTCCCGGATCTTTGAACCGTCGATCAAATTTTGGCGCTCGACGATCCCCACCGCAAAACCGGCCAGATCATACTCTCCTTCGCCGTAAAAGCTGGGCATTTCCGCCGTTTCACCGCCGATCAGGGCGCACCCCGCCAATTCGCAGCCGGCCACGACGCCATTGACGATCGTCGCTACTTTTTCGGGAATCAGTTTTCCCAGAGCCAGATAATCCAGAAAGAAAAGCGGTTCCGCGCCTTGGGTCAGCACGTCGTTCACGCACATCGCCACCGCGTCCTGCCCTACCGTGTCGTGACGATCCATCATAAAGGCAAAGCGCAGCTTGGTTCCTACGCCATCTGTACCCGACACCAGAACCGGCTCGCTGTATTTGGCGACGTCCAGCTGAAACAGACCGCCAAAACCGCCTAAACCTTTCAGTACTTCCGGGCGCGCGGTTCTCGCCACCGATGATTTCATCAGTTCAACCGCTCTTTCTCCCGCTTCGATATCCACTCCTGCCGAGCGATAGGAATCACCCATACTCTCACCTCTCAAAATCATATTTTGTCCGCTCTTCCTCGGATACCGGAATAGGATAACAGCCGTTAAAGCACGCCAGACAGGCTTCGTCCACCCCCAAAGCGCGAAGCAAGCCCGCCTCGGATAAATAATAGAGGAAATCCGCCCCGATATGCTTACGAATGTCTTCCACCTCCATCTGCACCGCGATCAGCCGTTCCCGTTCCGCCGTGTCGATCCCGTAATGACACGGGTAGAGCACCGGCGGTGAGCTGATCAGCATATGCACCTCCGTCGCTCCGGCCTTGCGAACCATCTCCACCAGCTTGGAGCTCGTCGTGCCCCGGACGATCGAATCGTCGATCATCACCACCCTTTTGCCCTGCAAGATACGGTTATTGGCGTTTAATTTCATCCGTACCGCGATTTCCCGCATTTCCTGCGTCGGCTGGATAAACGTCCGGCCCACATAGCGATTCTTTAACAGCCCTTCTTCAAACTTGATCCCGGTGGCCGTCGCGTAACCCAGAGCCGCGGCGGTCCCGGAATCCGGCACCGGAATGACGATATCGGCCTCAATCGGACATTCACGCGCCAGCTCCTGGCCCATACGGCGGCGGCTTTCCGTCACGTTGATCTCATTAATCGTGCTGTCCGGGCGGGCGAAATAGATATATTCAAAGGAGCAGATGGATTTTTTCACCACCGGCAGCCCTTGTCGGCTATGCAGCCCTTCCTCGTCGATGGTCACGATTTCTCCCGGCTCTACGTCGCGAATCAGGTCGGCCCCGATCGTATCCAAGGCGCAGCTCTCTGAGGCCAGACAATAGCGCCCGCCTATTTTGCCGATACACAGCGGTCTGATGCCATAGGGATCCCGCACCCCCATCAGTTTCCCTTCCGCCAGAATGACCAGCGCATAGGCGCCCTGCAAATCCAGCATCGTTTTAATCAGCGCGTCCTCGATCGACCCCCGCCGGTAACGGGCAATCAGATTAATGATCAATTCCGTATCGACGGTGGTCTGAAAGATCGCTCCATCCTTCGCCAATTCTTCCCGCAGCTCATAGGCATTGGTCAGATTGCCGTTATGGGCAAGCGCCATCATGCCGTATTGATAATAGACCACCAGGGGCTGGGCGTTTGCCAGACGGCTGGAACCGGTGGTGGAATAGCGCACATGACCGATGGCCATCTTTCCCTGTAACTGATCGATGCGATCACCGGAAAAGACGTCGGCTACCAGCCCCATCCCCTTATAGACGTCAATATTGCGCCCGTCGGAAACCGCAATCCCGGCGCTTTCCTGCCCCCGGTGCTGGAGCGTGTAAATCCCGTAGTAGGTTAATTGGGCGACGTGTTCTTCCGGCGCGTAGATGCCAAAGATACCGCACTCCTCTTTGAGCTTATCTTCAGCCAAGGCGTCAGCGGCGAATCCGAAGTTCATTCCTTCCACCTCGTGTCCTTTATTTACTAATGTTTGCCGCTTCGGGCTGAATTCCCGCTCGGCGGGCTCTACTGATTCAAGGCCCTAGGCAGGGTATCCTTCCGGGCTTTGGCGCATTCTTCCACTGCCACCGTCCAGTTCGGCCCTTCCGGAAAGGCGATGCTCAGGCTGGTTCCTCCCGTTTGACCAAGGTGATGCAATTCTACCCCCGCTTCTCCGGCCAAACGGACGAGCTCCGCTTTATTTTCTTCAGCCGCCGTAAACAAGATCCGCCCCAAACGCTCTCCGAACAGACAGCGAATTCTATGCAGGTCTTTCTGGGTAAAGTCAAGGTGAACGCCTATGCCCGCTTTAACGCCCATTTCCGCCAAAGCCACCGCCAAGCCGCCTTCGCTGATATCGTGCGCGGCCTTCACCCAGCCTCTATGGATGATCTCCAGCAGAAATTCCAGTCTCCTTTTAATGTGCGGCAGCTCCAGCGTCGGCAGCGCTCCCGCCTCGACCCCGTGGATCGCGGCCAGATATTCCGATCCGGCCAGAGAGCCTTCGAGCTCGCCCAGCAACAGGAGGATCTGTCCCTCAGCGGTAAACCGATTCGGGGTAATATACGCCGTATCCTCAATGAGCCCCACCATCCCGATCGCCGGCGTCGGAAAGATCGCCTGCCCTTCGTTTTCATTGTAGAGGCTGACATTACCGCCGGTCACCGGGGTTTCCAATATCCGGCACGCTTCGCTTACCCCGGCGCAGGCTTGTTCAAACTGCCAGAAGATTTCCGGTTTTTCCGGATTGCCGAAATTCAGACAGTCCGTAATCGCCAACGGCTTCGCCCCCGCGCAAACCACGTTTTGCGCCGCTTCCACCACCGCCATCATCCCGCCCTGATAGGGATCCAGATAAACAAAGCGCGCATTGCAGTCCGTAGCGAGCGCCAGCGCTTTTTTGGTTCCGCGTATCCGCAGGACAGCGGCGTCCGAACCGGGAACGACGAGGGTATTCGTTCCCACCTGATGATCGTACTGGCGGTAGATCCACTCTTTATCCGCTAAATTCGGCTGGGCCAGCAGGGTGAGCAGGATTTCCCGTTCACTTCGATCCGGCTGAAAATCTCGCAGTTCTACCGCTTTCAGCTGTTGCACATAGGCTGGTTCACGGGTTGGCCGATCATACATCGGCGCTTCATCGGTCAATGCCTTCGCCGGTATTTCCGCCACGATTCGACCGTTTTCCCGCAGGCGCATGATCCCGTCCGCCGTCACCCGACCGACCACCACCGCCTCTAGCCCCCACTTTTCAAACACTCTGGCCACGTCCGGCTCAAAACCCGCTTTCGGCACGATCAACATCCGTTCCTGTGATTCCGACAGCATGATCTCATAGGGCGTCATCCCTTTTTCCCGCCGCGGCACCAGAGCCAGCTCCATCTCGACGCCGCTGTCGCCGCGGCTGGCCATCTCACAGGCTGAACTCGTCAGCCCAGCCGCGCCCATATCCTGAATGCCGATGATCCAGCCGTTCTGAATCAATTCCAGACAGGCTTCCAGCAGCAGCTTTTCCATAAACGGATCGCCCACCTGCACCGCCGAACGCTTTTCTTCCGACTCCGAGCTTAACTCCACCGAAGCAAAGGTCGCTCCGTGGATCCCGTCCCTTCCCGTCCGCGCCCCGACCACCATGACGGGATTGCCAACCCCCGTAGCGACGCCTTTGGCGATATGCCGGTGTTCCAGCAACCCCACCGCCATCGCGTTCACCAGCGGATTGCCGCCGTAGCTGTGATGAAAATACGTTTCCCCGCCCACGGTCGGAATGCCCATTGAGTTGCCATAACCGCCAATCCCGCCGACCACGCCGCGCACGAGATGACGGGTGTTTTCTTCCTCCAGGGAACCGAAACGCAAGGAATCCAAAATCGCCACTGGCCGCGCGCCCATCGCGAAAATATCGCGCAAGATCCCGCCGACGCCCGTCGCCGCCCCTTGATAGGGTTCGATCGCGGAGGGGTGATTATGCGATTCCATCTTAAACACCACCGCTTGCTGATCGCCAATATCCACGATCCCGGCATTTTCACCCGGCCCCTGTAAAATATGCGGCCCTTCCGTGGGAAAACGGCGCAAGACCGGCTTGGAGGTCTTGTAAGAACAATGCTCCGACCACATCACGCCAAAAATCGCCACTTCCAGTTCATTCGGTTCTCTCCCCATCAATGCCGTCACCCGGACAAACTCGTCGTCCGTCAGGCCCATCTCCCGCCAAAACTTAGGTTCCATAACGTATTCTCCTCTCCCAAGTCTTAACCAGCGATAAGAACAGCGGCTGACCGTCAATGCCGCCGGTGATCTTTTCCACCACCCGCTCCGGATGGGGCATCATACCTAAAATATTGCCTTCCTTGCTGACGATCCCGGCGATATTCGCAAGCGAGCCGTTCGGATTTCCCGCTTCATTGATCTCCCCCGCCGCGCTGGCATAGCGGAATACGATCTGCCGGTTGCTCTCCAATGCCGCTAACCCGGCTTCATCGATGACATAATTCCCCTCCCCGTGATTCACCGGGATTTGAATCAGTTCTCCGGGATCATACAGATTCGTAAAGGGCAGATCGGCGCGTTCCACCCGAAGCCATTGCGGAGCACAGCGAAAATGCAGGCTGGCGTTACGCAAAAGCGCTCCTGGCAGCAAACCGCATTCCGTCAGGATCTGAAACCCGTTGCAAATCCCTAAAACCAGACCGCCCTCCCGGGCAAAGCGAATCACGTCCTCCATGACCGGCGAAAATCTGGCAATCGCGCCGGTGCGCAGATAATCCCCATAAGAAAACCCTCCCGGCAAAACGATCAAATCATACGCTTGCCGCAAGCGATCCTGATGCCATAACAATTCCGGTTCTCGTCCGAGAAAGCGCAAAGCCTCCCAAACGTCCACCTCACAATTGGAACCCGGAAAACGGATGATTCCTATTTTCATCGTTCAACCTCCATGCAGCGCCTTTACTCTTCTATGGTAAAGCCATAGGTCTCGATCACCGGATTGGCCAGCAGCTTATGACAGATTTCACTGATGATCTCTTTGGCGTTCTCCCGGCTTTCCTCAGCTAAGCGAACCTCCATAAACTTTCCGATCCGAACCTCTTCCACCGGATAGCCCATACTGCGCAGAGATTTTTCCACGGCGCTTCCTTGGGGATCCAAAATGCTCTTTTTTAACGTCACCGTAACATTTGCTTTTAGCATGACCGGGCCTCCTTTATCTTTGCCTTTGCCAGACATTTCTCGTTTTTCACCCTGAACTCCTCTTTATTAGAGTAAACCCACACGCCGGAAAATATAATCGACGTGCTTCACATGATCGCCGTAATCGAACAAGGCGGCGATCTCCTCCAGATTCAGTTGGCCGCGGATATCCGAATCCCGACCCGCCAGCGCCTGGAAATCCTCTTTCGTTTCCCAGGCCTCTAGCGCGTTGCGCTGCACCCAGGCGTAAGCGGTTTCCCGACTGATTCCTTTTCCCACCAGGGCCAGCATGACCTTTTGCGAGAAGATCAGGCCAAAAACCTTCTCGATGTTTGCCCGCATTTGTTCCGGAAATACCTGAAGTCCTTCGATCAGCTGAATCATCTTTTGCAGCATATAGTCCAACCCGATCGTACTGTCCGGCAAGATAATCCGCTCCGCCGAGGAATGAGAAATATCCCGTTCATGCCATAAGGCCATATTTTCCAACGCCGTTTGGGCATTGGCACGCAGCACCCTGGCCATCCCGCAAATCCTTTCAGACAGGATCGGATTTTTCTTGTGCGGCATGGCGGAGGAGCCTTTTTGCCCCTTGCCGAAAGGCTCTTCTACCTCATGAACGTCCGTCCGCTGTAAGTTCCGAATCTCCGTCGCCATTTTATCCAAAGAACCGGCAATTCCGGCTAAGGTCATCACATAATGCGCGTGCCGGTCACGCTGAATAATCTGGGTAGACACCGGTTCCGGATGCAAGCCCAGTTTCGCGCATACATATTCTTCCACCTGCGGTTCGACGTTGGCAAAGGTACCCACCGCCCCGGAAATCTTGCCGTAACGAATCTGCTCGCGCGCAAACAGCAAGCGTTCTTTCTGCCTTTTAATCTCGTCATACCACAGGGCCAGCTTTAAGCCGAAGGTCAGGGGTTCCGCGTGAATCCCGTGCGTCCTCCCCATCATGAGGGTATCCTTGTGCGCCAGCGCCCGCCGCCCCAAGACCTCGATCAGCTGATCCAGCTTCTTGAGCAACAGATCCGCCGCTGCCAGCAGCTGCAAGGCCAAAGCCGTATCCAGAACGTCGGAAGAAGTCAAGCCCAGATGAATGTATTTGGCTTCGTCGCCCACATATTCCGCCACATTGGTCAGGAAGGCCAGCACGTCATGCTGCGTCTCCTTTTCAATCTCCCGCACCCGCTCCCAGGAGAAAGCCGCCTTCTCCCGAATCTTGGCCACCGCTTCCGGCGGGACGGCTCCTAACTCTGCCCAGCCCTCACAGGCCGCGATTTCTATTTTCAACCATAAACTCAAACGGGTTTCATCGGTCCAAACCTTCCCCATTTCCGGCAAGGTATAGCGTTCGATCATTCGGCTGCACATCCTCTCTTGTCCCTGCTGCTTGTCGCCAGCTTTTGGCGCAGCGCCTCATCCTTCTGTTCGATCTCGTCCGCCATCCGCTTGCGGTATTCCGCCAGCTTTTGGCGTAAAGACGGCGTCGTCAAGGCCAGCATTTGTATCGCCAGAAGCCCCGCGTTGCGCGCGCCGCCGATTCCCACCGTCGCCACCGGCACGCCGGGCGGCATTTGCACGATAGAGTACAGCGCGTCCAACCCGTCCAAAGCGCCGCTGCGCATGGGAACGCCAATCACCGGCAGCGTCGTCGCCCCGGCAATCACGCCGGGAAGGTGCGCGGCTAACCCGGCGGCGGCGATGACGACGCTGCCGCCCTGCCGTTCAAACTCGCCGACCCATGCCAGCGTACGCGTCAGCGTTCGATGAGCGGAAGAAATTTTCACCTCATAGGCTATCCCGAAAGCCTCCAATACCTGCGCCGCTTCCGCCATAACCGCCCAATCCGAGTCGCTTCCCATCACGATTCCCACCGCTTTCAATCCGCTTTCCTCCTTTGTTTTCATGACGGCGCCAGCGCCGCCTCCAATCGTTTAGGAAAAGTATTTTCACGCTTTGGCGTCCGCCTGTCCCATCGGACGTTTCGGAAACAAAAAATTAAACCCTGACGAACAGGCTTCAACTCTATGGGGTATCAAGAGTGAGGAAACCTGCCCGCCTGGGTTTTTATCCCTTCGGTGTAATTTAACCGTCCCGGAGTCGTCAAAAATGGCTGAGGCGTGACCCGAAATGCATGACAACCCCCCGCACGGCTAAATTTGTACCACTTGGACGTCCCGCTCGGAGCCCTAGGTACACTTTCGCTCATGGTTAAGATCCATTCAATTTTCAGGTTCTATACGCGTTCATTTTACCTGATAAACGAAGAAATATCAAGAAATAGCGCTGAATTCGCTGAATTTTTCCTCATCCTGCCGTCGGCATTTCGCCGCCGTCCCGCCATTTTGCCTGCTGCCGCTTATTTCGTCGCCCGGAAATAGGCGTAAGTCATCGGTTCCAGAGCCTGAAGCTGAGCGCCGTCCAGAACCTCCACTAAAAACAGGGTGTGCGTCCCGCAGTCCAGCTTGTTTACCACTTTTCCTTCCAAATGAGCGATCGCTTCCGTCAGTAACGGCGCTCCCAGCGAACCCGTGGTGTAAGAAGCTCCTTCAAACTTATTCTTGTCCCGCCCCGAACTATAACCGAAGCGGCGCACCAACTCGTGGCCCTGCTGCCCCAGAATCGAAATGCCGACGACGCCGCTGGCCTGAATAAACTCGTGCGTATAATTGGCTTTATTGATCCCCACCGCAATCGTCGGCGGCTCCGAGGTGATCTGAAAAACCGTGTTGGCGCATTGGCCATTGATTTTCGCCCCATTGACCGAGGTAACGACAAACAGGCCATACGAGATGTTAAAGATGGCCGGGGTGACGCCTCGCTGTATTTCCTGCCGCGCTGCCGCTGGAGCGGGCGTCTTTGCTTTTTCTTCCTTTTCAACTTCAAACGAGTCCTTGCCCACGCCGCACGTCGGGCAAACCCAATCGTCCGGCAAAGCCTCAAACGCCGTTCCCGGCTGAATACCCGCTTTCGTGTCTCCCGCCTTCGGATCATAAACATAACCGCATACCGTGCAAACCCATGAATTCATCAGTCATTCCCCTTCCTATTTTGTAAAATCCGCCGCAAAATCACGGCCAAATTGGCGGCAGGAATCCAGCTGTTCTTCATCCGGATTCCACGCCACCCTCAACCCGTCGTTCACTATCGCAAAACCCACCTCCGTCAACATACCGTTCAACAGCTTCACCGCTTCACCGCTCCAGCCATAGGCACCAAAAGCCGCCGCCCGTTTATTTTTTAAATTCATCCTGCCGAGTTCGTCGATCAAACCGGCCAACGAGAACAAAACCCGGTTATTCACCGTCGGCGAGCCAACCACGATCCCTTTGGAGGAAAATACCTCGGTAACGATATCGTTGATATCTTCTTTGCCGACGTGATAGAGCTTCACCGTCACCGCCGGATCCGCCTCTTTGATCCCTTCCGCGATCGTCTCCGCCATCCGCCGGGTCCCGTTCCACATCGTATCATAGAGCACGGTGATTTGGTTTTCCTGATAATCCCGCGCCCACAGCAGATACTGCTCGATAATCTGCGCCGGGTTTTGACGCCAGATCACCCCATGATCCGGGCAGATCATCTTTAACGGCAGATTGAGCGCCAAAACCTCCTGGATCTTCTTTTCCACCAGCTTGTTGAAGGGCGCCAAAATATTGGCGTAATATTTTTTCGCTTCCGCCAGCATCTCGCTCTGATCCGCCAAATCATTAAACATTTGCGCCGTGGCGTAATGCTGACCAAAGGCGTCGTTACTGAAAAGAATCTCGTCTCCCGTGAGATAGGACAGCAGACTGTCCGGCCAATGCAGCATCGGCGCTTCAATGAAAACGAATTCCTTCGAGCCGATATTCAAACGGTCGCCGGTTTTGACCACCTGAAAATTCCAGTCTTCATGATACTGCCCTTTCAGGGACTTCACCGCGTTCGCCGTGCAATACACCGGCGTCCCCGGAATATAACGCAGGAGCTCGGACAAGGAACCGCTGTGATCCGTTTCCCCGTGCTGCGCGATAATATAGTCGATTTTTTTCAGATCGACGGTTTTTTTCAAATCCTCTATAAATTCCTTGGCATAAGGCCCCCAGACCGTATCCACCAAGACCGTCTTCTCATCTTCGACTAAAAAGGCGTTATAGGATGAGCCTCGGTGCGTTGATAAGGATTCCCCGTGAAATTTCCGCAGTTCCCAGTCGATTTTCCCTACCCAGGTAATGCCGTCCTTTAGTTTTATGGACACGCCGTATCCCTCCTTCTCTCTCTGATCTAACCGGCTTGACGCTGTCTCGCCGACTAAATACTCTATATTGTTAATACTTTATATTTATAATGATTCGCAATAAGGTCTTCTTTTTCCTCCTTTTATTGCTTTATTTAGCTGTCAAATTTTTAAAAGAGTGGGTGACTCAAAAGACGTCGCAGACGCGGTATTGTTTCTGGCCGACGCTACATCCGGCTTGATCACGGGAACGAAGCTCGTTGCGAACGGCGGCGAAATGGCGGGACCAGCGAATTGGGACGCAGACGCCGCCAAGCAAGGAGAATGCGCTGATTCGCTCCCGCTTTTCCTGTTATTGCCCATTGTATATCAGCCTCATTTTATAGTATAGTGGATTGTAGCCTCTTACAGCTTTTCGCCCGTGAGAAAACCTTGGCAAGCTGCGGCGAGACGTTTTGCTTGAACTGATCACCCGCTCCATGATTCCCCT
>JAITOS010000161.1 GCA_031289815.1 Peptococcaceae bacterium
CTCCCTTCCCGGAGCGAAGGGATGGGCTTGGTTCTGCTGGAAGCCATGCAGGCCGGACTGCCCATCGTCGCGACCCAGGTGGGTGGTATTCCCGAACTCATCCGTCACGAAAAGGAGGGCCTGCTCGTCCCGCCCCGCCGTCCGGACGCAATCGCGGCGGCTTGTCTGCGGATTTTTCAAAATCCGCAGCTGGCCGCCTCTTTAAGGGCTTATGGCAACGAACGCTGGCCACAGTTTTCCGTCGAATCCATGCTTCAGGCTACCGAGGAATATTATCGGGAACTCCTGTCCAAGAAACGGCGGCAAGCGTGATTGGCAGGGGATGAACAAGCGCACCAAACAGAATTATCACCAGGTGCTAATTCTTACTCAGCGAACTCCCCTCCAACGCACAGCGCGTCCCCCCCAGACCCGCAAGCATATCTTGCAAGGTTCCAAGGCGAATCCCGACAAAAGTCGCGAGGCGGGGCGCTCCAGAACAACAGCCCGCCCCACACGCCCCCACCCATGTGTAAGCCGTGCCGAAATGATCCTTATTGAACTGCTTTCCGTTTTTTTATCTGCTCCCATAGCCAAATCCTGGGCTTCGGTTTCCCCGCCGAGTCCGCTGCGTTCAGCTCTTTCGACTCTGACTCTAAATCCGATTCCGGCGCTAACTCCGTCTCCGGTGAATCCTTCCCTATCCCGATCCCCGGTTTGCCATCGACCGGGACTGCCGCCGCCTGCTCAATATCGACAAAGCACAGAGGGGGGAACAGGACGCACCACCAATTGGAGCCCGCCGCTTCGCCGATACAGATACGAACCGCTTCGTATTTCCCCGCCGGCAAAACCAGGGTTCCATAGGATTTCGTCGGAAAACTGAAGATTCCGTATTCTACCCGCACCGGATATTCCCAGCCCTGATTCTCTACTACTTGCCGCGCCGTCTGTTCCATGAGCGGCAGGGCTTTTTTTAATAATTCCCGTGATTCGGCCAAGGATTGTGACCCCGCCAGTGTAGGCGAAACCCGTTCTAAAATCGCGTCCCTGACCGCCCGTTTCAAACGCTGATCCTCTTCCGTATCTGAATTTGCCAGTACGTGGAAACGAATGCACTCCTCCGGGGATACGGCTTGCTCCGGCGGCGTTTCCAGCTCCTGCCGGGAAGTCTGCCCAAGGCTCCGCTCGCCGCTTTCCGTCGCCGTCAGTCTATACGCCCGAACCGCCGCTCCTTGCGGCAGAAGAAGCAGGAATACCATGACCATCAGCATGATTTTCCCGCTGCGATGCCGGATTTGTTGCCGCCGCCCATTTATACTCACGCCTTTGTCCCTCTTTTCTCAAAACATTCTATCTCCAGTCTGTCCTGAAAAAGAGGGCTTTAGACACATGACCGACCGTATAAAAATCCCCGCGCTCCCATAGGATGATGTAGAAGCACAGTAAAGGAGCTGCTGAGCCGTGGAAAATCTCTGGCAAATCCTGTACTATAGCGCCATTGCCGGTCTGGCGACGACCCTGGGCGCTCTGTTGATCCTCCTCCTGGGCCAGCCGGAAGAAAAGCTCCTGGCCTCTCTATTGGCTGGAGCTTGCGGCGTCATGACCGCCGTCGTCGCCGCCGATTTACTGCCAGCCGCCTGGGAATCAGGTTCCGTCTGGCAAATGACCGCCGGTATGCTGTCGGGATTGCTCTTTATGTACTTAGCCAACCAAAGACTCCAGCTTTATCAGCCGCCTGTCTCTTTATCATGCAACCGGCGTCAACAGTTCAAGCGGATGGGTCTGTTGGTCGCCGCCGGGATTGCCCTGCATGATTTTCCGGAGGGCATGGCCATCGCTATCGGTCAGGAAAGCAGGGCGGAACTCGGTTCGATCATTACCCTGGCGATTTCCCTGCACAATTTACCGGAAGGCATGGTCATCGCCGCTCCCTTGCTGATGGCGAACATCCGCCGCTGGAAAATCGTCGTTCTCACGCTCGGACTCGCTGTTTTCACGCCCCTGGGCGCTCTGAGCGGACTCGGCGCTTTGCGTCTTGTCCATAGCAGCCTCGCCTTCTTTCTGGCTCTGGCCGCCGGCGCTATGTCCTATCTCGTCTATGCCGAGCTTTGGCCCCTTTCCCGCCGTCTGCAACCCCGTTACGCCCTCTTGAGCGGCTTCATTGGCTTTGCCTTGTTTGCGGCCATGAGCCTGTTCCTCGCTTAGCTTCGCCAATGACCGCCCGTTCCCTGTTTATTTCAAGATTTGGGCCGCGTACTCTCCCATGAGCTTATAGCCCTTCACCGTCGGATATTTTCCGTCTCCGGACAGATCGGGCAAAAAATCATTTTCCGCGTCAAACAACACCGTGCTGAAATCCAGCAGGAGAATGCCGTTCGTTTGCGCATACTCCTGTTCCCATTTCCGGAAGGTCAAGGCTGTTTGGACATAGCCTTTATAGGGAAGCGGCAGGGCCAGCACCGGTATGATCTCATTTTCTTTGGCCTTGGCGATCATGGCGATGATGTTCTCCTGAAAAGCCTTGATTTCAACCCCTTGTAAGATATCGCCGTTGCCCGCGAAAATGATCACCCTGCCCGGCTGTTCGTTCAGAACGTCCCGCTCAAACCTGTCCAGCATATCTTGAGCCGTTTGCCTGCCCAATCCTTTATTCACCACAGAAATTTGCAGAAGCTCGGCCAGATACTGCGTCCAGGATTTTTCCGGCGTCACGGGATAACCGTAGGTAAAGGAATCGCCCAGGGCCACGATCTTTTTATTCGTTAGTCCTTCCGCGCTCTCCTGACTGTCTTCGTCCTCCTGGTCAGCGCCATTCCCCTGGCTGGATTCATTCCCCGAAGATGCGGCGGAGGGCTTTTCTCCCCAAAGCGCGTTTGCCGTCAAGCCGCCTAAAAGCGCCGCCAGGGTGATGGCCAGCGCCAGTTGCATGATCCGTACCTGCAATCGATAGATCCGCATAATTCCTTCCCCGTTTCTCATACGTATGATTCAAATTACTTCTACATAAATCGCTCATTTCCCTTTATTCTCATTTCACCGGCCATCCTCTTGCCGCATACGTTGATATAGAAAAATAAAGGAGGCGCTATCCATGAGTTATATAAATAAGGCCCGTGAATTAGGCGAAGCCGTTGCCCAACTCCCTGAAGTACAGGCGATCAAAGAGAGCGAGGCGGCCATCATGGCCGATCCTTCGTCACGGGAAGCCTTTCTTCAGTATCAGGAGAAAGAACGCCAGTTGATCTCTACCCAAATGCTCAGCAAAGTGATCCCGGAAAAAGACTCCCTGGCACAGATCGAGTTGAAAGTCCGTCTGACCAACAAGTATCCCTTGATCAAAAGCTATTTTCAAAAACAACAGGCTTTTGAGAAGATTATGGCGATGGTTAATCTGACCTTGACCACCGCTATCCACGGTATGCCCAGCGCCGATCAGCTGCCGCTGCCTGACGGCTTGAAGAAAATGGCGCAGCAGGTTCTGGACGCCGTCAGCGACGGTAAAAAAATGCCGGCGATGGAGGTTCCTCCCGGACTGAAGAACATTTTTCCGGGCGGCATAAAAATACCCGGTCGTTGAGCGGGAAGATTCCTATACATCCGCCAAAGTGAAGAACCGAAAATCTTTCGCCGCAATCGTCGTATAGCCTGAGATCGTCTGGCGTAAAATAGACCACACCTCTGCTTTGGCAGGCGGTGTGGTTCTGGCTTTAGGGTTTGTCTTTTACGATTTGCCTTGCCGACGGCCTGACGAATCGCGCCGCCTACACATCTTCGGCGCGCGGCGCCTCCGTCTCTTCCGGCTTGATGTCCGTCCCGGCCTCCGGGGCAAACTCCGGCGCGAGCTTCGTCATCCCCTCTGATCCCGCTTCAGGCGCGGGCGGCGATTCCCGGTTAAATAAGCCGCCGATTTTTCCGCCCACCGATTTGGCCGCCTGCACCATCGGCGTCAGAAATTGCACCGGCCCCCACGGTTCTTTCACTTTCAGGATGATCGGCCCCTTCGGCGCCTGTCCCAAATTTTGCGGATTTTCGACGGACACGACCACTCTTTCATACGGCGTCAGCGGTACCGGGCTTTGAAAATGAACGCGGTACACGCCATTGCCGATAGGATTCAATACCCCGGCCATAAAACCGGCGCTTCCCTTTTTATCTACCAGATAGCAGGCATACGCCGACGTATAATACGCTCTCATCCCCGGAAAAAATGTTTGCGGCGGCGGCAAATTCGCAATCAGCAAAAAGGTGTGGTTTGAAGAAATCGTCGCTACGCCGCTCCCCTGAACCCCCGGCTGCGCCGCTTGCAGGATCAGTTCCCGCTGCCACGGCGTCCCGTTTCCTCCCATCCATGTCCCCATATTTCCTCCTTGCGGCGGCAAAGACCTTTCTTTGCTGAAAAGCCCCGCGTTCTTTGACTCCGGCCCCAGAGGATTGCGAATCGAACCGGGAGAATAGCCCCGGCCATAGCCGCTTCTTCCAGGCAAATTTCCTCCCAATTTCACAGGATCCCCTCCTTTGCTCAAAATAATTTCCCGCAATATCATACGTAGGAATTGCCAAAAAAGGTCCGATTCAGTAAACTATACTATAAGAGAACATTTCCCACGCGGCATGAAAGGATGGCTCATGAAAAACTACCCGGAGAAATCCCAACCCCTGTCCCGGCGTACCTTTTTGCGCCGCTTACTCGGCTTTGTTGCCGCCCATAGATTTCTGACCGCGATTCCGGTCAGCGGCTTCGGCCTGACCGGCTGGGTCAGCCACGATACCCTGGCGCTGCGGCTATATGACTGGAATCTATATTATCCCCATTTGCCGGACGAATTGGAAGGCAAGACCATCCTGCAATTATCCGATCTTCATCTGCATCACTTGAAAATTTCAGCGGCAAGGATCGCCGCCGCCCTCCACGCCCAACAGCCGGACGTCCTGGTGTTTACCGGCGACCTTGTCTCTTCCCGCTCTGATCTGGACCAGATCTCGCCTTACCTGACCGCCTTCCGCTGCGCCCCGTACTGCTTCCTGGTTCTCGGCAATCATGATTATCTCTATTTTTCGCAGGCCTTGCGCAGCCGCTATATGGAACTGGCCCAGGATTCCGGCTGGAGGGCGCTGATCAATCAATCGGAATTTATTGCCGACCTGAATTTATGGATCATCGGCATCGACGACCCTTCCACGGC
Source organism: Peptococcaceae bacterium (assembly GCA_031289815.1). Taxonomy (GTDB): domain Bacteria; phylum Bacillota; class Desulfitobacteriia; order Desulfitobacteriales; family Desulfitobacteriaceae; genus JAITOS01. Next base: position 5,166 of record JAITOS010000161.1, read on the forward strand.
CCACGACGATGTGAAGCTGGCTTACGCCCCGCTGCTCCAGAGTCCTCCGGAGCCTTTCCGTCTGGCGTTGGCCCATTCCACAGATTGTCTGGATGCGGTCGCCGGTTATGGCGCTGATTTACTGCTTACCGGGCATACGCATGGAGGCCAGATTCGACTGCCCGGTTTGGGTCCTTTCATCACCAATACCTATCTGGGGGATAAAGGAATTTACGAAGGCTATCACGTCGTCAGCGGCATCCCCTTATACATCAACCGCGGAATCGGTTGCAGCCGTCTGCCCTTTCGTCTGGGCGTTTTGCCGGAGATCACCAAATTCACCCTGCGCCGGGGAGCGCAGGATCCCACCTGTTCCATCCAGGCTCTGCCCTGACCGAGAACCCTTTACCCTAATTTTTCCGCCAAAATCCGCATGATCGCCGAAAAATCCACCGGTTTCGCCAAATGAGTGTCCATCCCGGCTTTAATGGCTTGATCCACGTCCTCCGGATAGGCGTTAGCCGATAAGGCCACGATCGGAATCCGGGGCGCGTCTTTACGGCGCAGCTTGCGGATGCTGCGCGTCGCGTCGTTGCCACCCATGTTCGGCATCAATAGATCCATAAAGACAAAATGATAATATCCTTCCGGCGAAGCCTTGAATTTTTCAACCGCTTCCACCCCGTCCACCGCTTCTTCGATTTTCACATGGGTTTCCGCCAGCAATTCTCGCAAAACGATACGGTTGATTTCAATATCTTCCACCACTAAAATACGCTTTTCACTCAGATTGGGGATAATCAGGTCATTGCCTTCCAGAGCGTCCGCCGCTTTTTCCAGGCGAATCGTGAAAGCGAACAGCGATCCCTTGGCAGGCGCACTCTCCACGGTGATTTCCCCGCCCATCATTTTGACCAGATTTTGGCTGATGGTCAGCCCCAAGCCGATGCCCTCGTTTTTCATGCGATGGGCGCTGCCTTGTTCAAAAGCCGCGAATAAGCCGACGCGTTGTTCCTCCGGAATGCCTATGCCATTGTCTTTCACCACAAACGACACGCCGATACCGGTTTTGCTTTCTTCTGTTATATCCACTATAAAATCAATCTTGCCGTCTTCCGGCGTAAATTTCACGGCATTGCCCAACAGGTTGATCAACACCTGTTTCAGCCTGCGTTTATCTCCCGTTACGGCGACGTCGGCGAGTCCGCTGACCGTATGACTGAAGCTCAGTCCTTTCTCGGCGCAGCTCTCCCGGATCAGGCTCACCACCTCATCTATGGCTTTGTTCAAAATGAAGCGTTCATTTTCGATTTCCAGTTTTCCGGATTCAATATTCGACATATCCAGGATATCATTCAAAATTTCAAGCAGATGACCGGCCGCCGCCGACATTCTATCAATGGAAGCGTCCGCTTTTTCTTTCGTCGCCGCTTTTTTGGCTATCCGGATCATCCCGTTTATCGCGTTGAGCGGCGTCCGAATCTCATGGCTCATGCTCGTCAGGAAGCGGCTCTTTGCCTGAGAGGCGACCTCCGCCGCTATTGTTTTCTCTTCCAATTCCTTTGTGCGTTGTTTCACTTTCTCTTCCAGATCCAGATTAGCGTCTTCCAAGGCTACGCTTTTCAAAAAGTTCGATACATACAAGCGATAAATAAAGGCGGAGATCACCACCGTAATGCCCGTGATGATAATCAGGTTGGCGCGCATGTCGGTGTCCGCAAATTTCTGCCACGCCGAGCTTCCCGCCGCGTCCAAAACGCCCTGCGTGAAGTACATCGCCGCTATCGTGTAGATAAAAGCGGCCATAATGCTGATGATACTTTGTTTAAAGGCCAATATCGGCACCATGCCGATCATCAGGGCGAGGATGATAAAGCTGGTCAGTCCCTGATGGGAGAGAATGTTTAAGGTGCAGTAGGTCATTTGGATTATGGCGTAGAGATAGAGAAGGCTTTGCACTAAAAATATCTTGACCCCGCGGCCTTTGATCCTGCCCCGCTTTGCCTGCAAGAACAGGAACCAATAGATCACGCCAAGGAGAATGGAGGCGATGGAGAGGATGATATAATAGTCCAGAGGGATGAGCATCCCTTCTCCCGGCTTTTGCGGATAGAGGATATTGAGAAATTGAAGAACGATCTGAATAGCGACGATATAGATGGCGAATCCGTACATACGCCCCAGATTTGTTTCCAGGCGTTCCTCCTCGAAACGTCTCCGGTATTCTTCAGGAACGGCGGCAAATACTTTTGAAAGCCACGCGGTTTTTCCCTTCCTGTCTTCCGTTGCCATAATAGCATCTCCATTTCCTATTCAAATGAGGATTCGCCGGTCAGGTCATGGCCGCGAGCGGTATGTGAAGGCATCCGTGGCTTTTGTCACCGCGAAATACACCACATCACTCGTATAAAAATCGTTCCACTTTTCATAGCCCCACATGAAACTCTCATCCCAGGGATGTTTGCCGGGATCGAGTTTCGCGTTGGAGCCGGGAACGATGCGAGAGCTTTCACCAGGCGTCTTTTCCGCCCAAGTTCCGTCCGTCAATTGGGCGCGAAGGTGATAGTCAAAGTCCTGATCTACCTGTATCCCCGGCGACACACTGCGATCTCTGAAGCCGATCCGCAAGGCGACGCGGTATTCTTTCGCCGTATCGATCTCAGCGTCAAAGCCGGAAAGCTCGCGTATGGATTCAATTTGCAGGGCATCTTTGTTTCGTTCGATATAGGCCAGACAGATATCCTTAAAATAGGAGAGCGCCGCGCTTTCGCCGCCTTCGTCGTACACTTTTTGGAACGCGGCTGTATCGGTTATCAGGTCATCGTAGAAGATCCCGTCCGTATCCCGCAAAGCGAAGGACAAACAATTGCCGTTGTTTTGCGCCGTATAGCTGTATTTTCCGTAAGACTGGCCGGAATGGTCCGGGGTATAGGTCACTTCAAGTTTCGGATAAGCGGTGGGATCCAGACCGGAGCCTGAATAGTACACCGTATTTTTCCCATCACGGGTTTCCTCCAGGACGAAGCCGTAATTCGCGTATTCGCCGGCCAGCCAAGCCCTCACAATGCCGGTTACCTCGATCTTGTCCCAACCCACATCCTTGCCGGACGGCACGCTGACCGCGGTTTCATCCGGCTGTACGGCTCCCGCGAGATACTCCCAAGTCACATCGCTGAAAACCCAGCTTTTTAAGGCGATCCCGGCCCGCAGGGAAGGCTCGTCGCCGCCGCTATGCTTGAGATAGAGATAGGCGGAAACGACATTTTCAGCCGTTACGCCTGTCGGCAGAGGGCAGCGAACGAGCGCCGCCAGCCGCCGCCCAGCCGTGCTTCCGCCGGTTTCCATCAAGCTGAGATCTTCCAGCTCGCTCGGACTCCGCGTCGGGTTTTCTTCTGAAATCCCAGCGGTGATGGTGTCGCCCTCATCTTGAATGCCGACTGTCATGGTCACCGTCTCCGACCATGCCGGCGGCCCGATGCGCGGCACGGCACAGGCGGAGCAGAGAAGGGTCAGCAGCCCCGCGAGCAAGAGAGAAATTATTTTTCCGGGTCGTGCTTGTTTTCTGGTTTTCAGGTTGTTCATATTTTTCATGGCTATGACTCCCGCCTTTACCGCCTAAATTTTTCATAAAGAAATCCAATCGATAAAATTCTGTTTATTTTAGATACTCTCCGCAATGCCTGACCTTACACAAATTTAGCTCATTTTGAATCATTTGTCAATTATCTTCCATGACACACTGCCCGACACACTTTCGCAGAACCGATACTAACTTTATCGGTCTTTTTCTTCTTTAAAATCAGTTCG
>JAITOS010000015.1 GCA_031289815.1 Peptococcaceae bacterium
GATACGCTCGGCTGGCCGCTATCCAGCGGGGAAACCGGCGAGGACCGGATCGCGGCGGCGGATTTTTGGCTGGGACTGGCGCCGCTCAGCGCCTATACCGCCACCGGCGACCCGCGCTATCTGGACACAGCCAAAAAAACCGCCGATCTGCTGAACGACGTCCTGCCGGAGACCGGCTTGGTTCCGCTCTATTTCTTCCCGCCCGCGAGCGCCCCGGATAGCGGCCAAATTTTTACCGGAGCCAACGGACAGGCCTCCATCGTGGAATATATCGCCTGTTTAGCGGCGATCGACCGCGCCTATCAGCCCTTACTGCGCAAATTGGCGGACGGTTTATTGACCTACGGCATCCAGCCGGAAAGCCATCTGGCCTGGTTTAAAATCAACGCCGGGGACGGCGCGCCGGTCGAATCACCGGACTACGGCTATGAAACCCAATTAGGCAGTCAGAGCGTCAGCTGCGCCCAGGCGCTGCTGGCGGCCTGGGAAAGCGATCCCAGCCGAACGGAGTGGCGAGCGGCGGCCCTGGCCATCTTAAAAGGCGTCTGGCGCGCGCGCGATCCGCAAACGAATCTCCTTCCGGAGGTCTACGATCTTCAGCGCCAAATGCCGGGGACGCGGCTCTATCCCGGTCAGGATTTCCGTTATGACGATATGGGGGGCGCGTATGTCCGGGGCCTGACGATGGCTTATCAGCTCACCGGCGATCCGGAGATCCGCGCCATCGCGGAACAATACCTGCCGGCGCTCCTGCGCGGAACCTGGGATAGCGGCATTCACGGCGGGGCCTTCCGCTACCTGAGTACCACGGACGGCCAGCCGGTCGCCCGTCTGATCGAGACGATGCACGGACTGTTCATCGCCTCCCTGTTGCAGGCCAATGACGTATTTTATGAAGGCGCGAATCAGGACCTCCTCCGCAAGTGCGAACTGAACGCCCGGCATACGATCGTGGACGGTTTTAGTCTGAAAAACGGCATGGTTCCGCACCAGGTCAGCTGGGACGGCGGCTATGTGAATCAGGCCAGTGATTCCCAGCTGGCCTATGCGGTCATCCAATATCCGCTGGGGTATGAGCGGTTATCGCAAATCACGCAAAACCCGGTTTTCCGGCAGGTGAACAACGGCATTCTGGCGATCCTGCTGGAGCGGCATAAAACCGGGGATAACCGGCAGACGCCTCAAGGCTTCGTCAACATCCTGGAAACCCAGCCTCCGTATGGCTTCGAGACGGATTATGCGCGTCCGGAATATATGGGGCAAGCCTTTTTTATTCCCGCGTACTTATTGTATAACAGCATTCACCCTTCCGGCGGGGTAACGATCAGCTGGTATCACGGCGGACAGCCGAGCGTCTTCGGCTTGGCCGGCGATATGCCTTTTTGGGATCACCGGCAGGTTTTTGTTGAGAAAAATGTCTTGCATATCGCTGAGGCGACGGGGGCAGGCAGGATCGATCTGAGGGACATGGGGGCGAACATCGTCGGCGTGTATATGGATCAAGCGCCGTATGAGGAGTATGACGCTTACGCCGTGAATACCCAGCCGGGAACACATGACTACGCCGTCGTTTTTGCAGCGGACTTCTCTTAGCAGCCGGGCGCAAAGGTCAAAGCGGAACAACCGGATGCAAGCCTTTTAGACCGGAGCTGAGTCCATAGAAAAGCAAGCGGAGCAGAGAAGAAAACAGAGCCTAAAGCGGAAAAGAAAGCGGAGAATAAGCGAACGGAGGAAAAAGAGATGAAAACAACAAACCGCGGCGGTAGAATTCTGGCGATAGCCTTGCTGATCGCGCTCTTCCTGACCAGTGCGCCGTCATGGGCGTTGGCGGCGGAAGACGCGACCATCGCTCAGGTTCGGGAGCTGATTCAGAACTATTACCTGGAGCCGGTAGCGGAGGAGGTGCTGGCGGCGGACACCATCAAGGAAATGCTGGAGCGGCTGGGAGATCCCTACACGGTGTATTTCACCGCCGATGCATATGAATCGTTTGTAGGCGCGATCAATCAGAGCTTTTCCGGCGTCGGTCTCTATCCGGAGATCGTAGCCGAAGGGGTGTATATCAACGGCATTGTGCCCCGGTCGCCGTCGGAGGAAGCCGGACTCAAAGCCGGGGATATCATTCTGGCGGCGGACGGGCGGGAGTTGGCCGGCGTGTCGCTGGAAGAAGCGGTCAGTATCCTGCGGGGAGAGACGGGTACGCAAGTCCAACTCAAAATCAAACGAGGCGCGGAGCAGTTTGAGGTTTCCGTGACGCGCCGCCTGATCGAAGCGCCGACCGTGACGGGAGAGCTCCAGAACGGACATATCGGCTATGTGCAGATTTCCTCCTTCGGGCTGGATACGACCGCTAAATTCGCGGCGGAAGTCGAAGCCTTGAAGGCGCAGAACGCGGATTGCTGGATTTTTGATTTAAGGGATAACGTCGGCGGCTATCTGCAAACCGCCCTGGAGCTGGCTGGTTATTTTGTCGGTCAAAATACGGTGATACAGACGAAAAGTCGTACCCTGACGGAGGAGTATCCGGGGGTGAGAGCCGGGGAGCTGTTCAACCAGCCGGTGATATTTTTAATCAATAAGAACAGCGCCAGCGCCTCGGAAATTTTGGCGGCGGCTATTCAGGATTATAGCAAAGCGGCCTTTCTCGGCCAGACGAGCTTTGGCAAGGGCGTCGGCCAGGAGGTCTTTTACCTGCAAGACGGCGGCTATCTCAAATTGACGACCTTTCAGTTCTTCTCGCCGGTGGGACGGAAGATTCACGGGAATGGCGTGACGCCGGACTTGGTGATCGGTCCGGATGGAGAATGGGACGAGCTGGAGGTCGCGGCATGGCTGCTGGATCAGGTGACGGCGGCGGACGGGGAGCAGAGCGATCAGATTCAACTGCAAGAGGGCGGCTATGTGTTCACGGTCCCCGTGGGTCGGACGCTCGGTCAGGAGGATTGGGAGATCTGGGAGTGGCTGACGGAATCAGCCCCGCCGAATACCTTGCAGCGCGAAGGCGCGCAAGAACAAACCTGGGCGCCGCTTAACGCCTTGGAGCTGCGGCAGCGCTGGCCGGTGTATTTCCCTTCCTGTGAAGAGATCGGCTCGTATGGCAATGTTTCCCTGGATCACGGCTTTATCGTCCGCTTTGAGGGAGAGGTTGACTGGAACTCGGCCAATAGCGCGGCGATTGAGCTGGTGAACAGTGAGACGGGTGCGCGTTCTGCTCTGAGCGTCCAGGCGCTGAGCGCGGATTACGCGATGATTTCTCCCCAAACGGCGCTTCAGCCGGGGACCGAGTATTGGCTGGTGATTCATTCCCAGGTGAAAGATGTGCATGGCAATCCGGCGCTGGCGGATTCGCTGATCCGGGCGGTTACTTTGAATTGAGCCGGAGTTATAAAAACCACCTTATTTGGGAAAGACTAGAAATAAGTCTGATCTGAGTGAGGTGGTTTTTTTGCCGCAGCGACGATGGCTGCCGGGGAAGGCAGCGCTGTTTTGTGGAATATTGGCGATTTCCTTGGGTTGCCTGTGTAATATGCTGCCGGTCAGCGGCGAAGCGGCGGCCGGAAACAGGGCGCGGCTGGATTCGGCGCCGGCGGATTCGACGGCGATGGACAGGAGGCAACAGAGCGCTCTGGATATCTATAGGGAAGACGAGACGGGAGAACAGCAGACGAAAGAGCGGCAGACAGGGAATCAAGAGACGAAGGAACAGCGGTTAGAGGAACGGCAGCAGATAGAGCAGCAGATAGAGCGACAGACAGAGCAGCAGACAGAGGAACAGCAGATGATTTCCGGGGGAAACCGCCCCGCCGCGCTTCTTGCCGTTAGTCAGGAAGATTTGGAATTGCTGGCCCGGGTGATCTATGCCGAGGCGCGGGGAGAGATTTTTGAAGGACAGGTGGCGGTCGGAGCGGTGGTCGTAAACCGGCTGACGCACCCCCAATTTCCCAAAACGATTCGGGAAGTGATCTATCAGCAAGGGCAGTTTACGGCTGTCAGTGATCAACAAATTTTGCTGGAGCCGAATCCGTTGGCTTTTCAAGCGGCGGAAGCGGCGTTAGCCGGACAAGATCCCACGGGGGGAGCGATCTTCTATTTTAATCCCCGCTTAGCGGAAGATGATTGGATTAAGCAAAGACCGGTCGTGAAAGAGATCGGCAATCATATCTTTAGCATATGAGAGATTTGTCCGGACGGCCAAATTCTCTCTATTTTTTCGTTTTTGGTCATTTTTTGACAAAATGATTGAAAAATAGATCTAATAGTGCTACAATAAAGCAGGTATACAAAATCCAGAAAATTCGGTTTACAAGCAAATATTCACTAAAGGATGAAGAGGCTGGATATACCGGGTGATGGATACGAAAAGATGCATTTGGTGAGGAAGCTCTCGAAAAGGGTGACGGTACGGCGGTAGATATGACCGGGGGCGTATCTGTTGCGAATCCGGAAAAGAGAGAACGGCTTTCATCACGCGTTCAGGCGTACCAACAGAATGAAGTACAGTGTGTATTAGGGGGAGAGTTTCGTGAAACGGACCAGCGCCAATACCACGCCCGAATATAAGATGTTCATGGTAGATGATGAATGGGGAAAAATGGATTCATTATCGGTAATCACGAAAGAAAAGACTCATGCTCAGCTGGAGGAACACTCTCTGAATACGGTGGAAGGCCTGAGGATGTTCGTAGACGCCAAGGATGTGTATATGCGCGGGCACTCGGAAAGGGTGGCGCATTTTGCTGTGGAGATCGGTAAAGCCTTTCAGCTTTCGGAGGAAGAGCTGGAGTTGTTGCGGCTCAGCGGGATATTTCACGATGTGGGAAAGATCGGGACGCCGGACGCGGTCTTGTTTAAAACGGCCGGGTTAAATGAAGAGGAATACGAAGAGATTAAGAAGCATCCACTGAGAGGCGCGCGTATCCTGTCGGCCATTTCGATGTTTGAGGAAATCGTGCCGATCGTTAAGTCTCACCACGAACGGGTGGACGGTCGGGGGTATCCGGAAGGGCTGAAAAAAGATGAAATTCCTTTCCTGGCCAGAATCATCACGGTGGCCGACGCTTTTGACGCGATGATATCAGATCGCCGTTACCGGATGAAACTGAAGTTTGAAGAGGCGAGAGCGCAGCTGCTTCAAGGGGCGGGACGGCAATTTGATGAGGAAGTGGTTAAAAGATTTGATGGTGAAGTGTTGCGCTGCTGGGAACAGGAACATAGAGAAACAGCGCCTGTCGCCGCGGATGGCGAGAAACTGTAAAAAAAATTTACACGCTGAAAAAACCGGTGTTAAAAAAATAGAACCTTTGCCGTTTGCTGATTCCGGAAAAAGCGCCAAAAGGGCGTGAGGAGAAAAAGGAATGGCTTGGCATAGTTTTTGCAATATTATTGAGATCAGACCACGCGGTGGATCTGCTTTTGTTTTGCTGGTATAATAAAGGCGTTGATCTGAAGCGGCGGCGGCAGATGAAAACGATGACATATCAAGAAGGGCAATGGATTGAAGGAGGAAAAATAATGAAAAACGCGGTAGGAAGAGAGATTCCTGATTTTCTGGAAGGATATGGGCAGATCAAGCCCTTTAAGGGAGCTTTTGCGACGATTCCGACGATCCGGAAGTACGCGCCGAAGGTGAAGATAACCGCTCCCGGCGCCAGTAAGCTGGTGGACAGCCTGGAAGCAGTGTTCAAGAAGATCCCGATTCAAAACGGGATGACCTTATCCTTCCATCATCATCATCGCGACGGCGAGCGTTTGATGGGACAAGTTCTGGCGGTGGCCGAAAAATTGGGCCTGAAAGATCTGGGGCTTTCGGTGACGGGCGGACCGTTTCCTTTCCATGAATTTTTGATCGACTATATGAAGAGCGGGATTATCACCTCGCTGGTTACCAGCGGCATCTATGGGAGCGTCGCCAAAGCGGTGTCTCAAGGCGTTCTGGCCAAGCCCACCATCCTGCATACGCACGGCGGCCGTCCCCGCAAGGTTCAAGCGGGCGAGCTTCAGGTGGACGTTACCTTTATCGCCGCGCCTTCCGCGGATGAGAACGGGAATCTTACCGGGGCTGTCGGCCCTTCCGCTTGCGGCTCTTTGGGATACAGCTTCGCTGACGCCGAGTACGCCGGCACGGTGGTGGCGGTGACGGATAATATCGTTCCCTTCCCGCTGACCCGTATTTCCATCCCGCAAACCCAGGTGGATTATGTGGTGAAGGTCGAACAGTGTGGTGATCCTAACGGCATCGTGTCGGGGACGACCAGAAAGACGACGGATCCCGCGAAGCTAGAGATGGCCGAGACCTGCGCGAACGTGATCAAGGCGTCGGGACTCTTAAAAGAAGGATTTTCTTTCCAGACCGGAGCGGGCGGGCCTTCGCTGGCAGCCGCGCACTTTGTCAGCGAGATGATGCAGAAGGATCAGATTCAGGGGAGCTTCTGCGCCGGCGGGATTCACGCCTATTTGGTGGAAATGCTGGAGATGGGTCTGTTCAAAGCGGCTTTCGACGTGCAGAGCTTCGACCTGCAAACGGTGGAATCGATGGCCAAGAATCCGAACCATATAGAAATCAGCGCGGACTTCTACGCTAATCCCTTTAACAATGGCTGTATCGTGCATCAATTGGATACGGTGATCCTGGGCGCGACGGAAGTGGACGTGGACTTTAACGTTAACGTGGTTTCCGGCTCCAACGGCGTGATCATGGGCGGCTCAGGCGGTCACAGCGATACGGCGGCCGGCGCCAAGATGACGATTATCGCGACGAACCTCACCCGCGGCGGCAAATACCCGATCGTCATGGATCAGGTGACGACGGTGACGACGCCGGGCGAAAGCATTGACGTGGTAGTGACCGAGGTAGGGGTCGCCGTCAATCCGCGAAACGAAGAGCTGAAACGGCGCTTGCAGGATGCGGGCTTGCCGGTGAAGGATATTCAGGAACTGAAGAAAATCGCGGAAGACACGGTAGGCGTTCCCGGTAAGCCGAGACAGGACGGACGGATCGTCGGCGTGGTGGAATACCGCGACGGTACCGTGATTGACGTCGTTCGGGAAGTGTAGGGGCGCAGGCTTTTATTGAAATCGGCATAAAAAAATGCGGGCTTGCAGGCCGGAATGACGACCGCCTGAAAGACCGAATACATCAGAGTCAGATCACAGGAGTCAGAGGGGGTTGTTGGCGCGCCAGACGGAACGGTCTGACGGCCGCAGCCTCTTTTTGCTCGGTATCGGGACGCGTATAGCGCTCGTCTTTGTTGTTTACAAGGCTCCGAGGAACGAAGGGCGTTCAGCGCCTGAGAGGCGTACAGCTACATAATATGGATGAAGAATCAGGAGGAGTAAGGAATGAAGAACGCTCGCTATCTTGCCATGCTGGTGATCGGCCATTTGGTAACCGATATAAACCAGGGCGCCATGCCGGCTCTGCTGCCGTTTCTCATGACGGCGCACCATCTGAATTACGCGTTGGTGGCTAATTTTATCTTCGCTTCCAATATCAGTTCTTCGGTACTCCAGCCTTTATTTGGGCATTTGGTGGACAAATATCCGGTGCAGTGGATGATGCCGGCGGGCATATTTTTGGCTGGCGGGGGCATGGCGGCGGTCGGTTTTGCCTCCAGTTATTGGCTGATATTCCTCGCGGCGGCGCTGAGCGGGATTGGCGTGGCCGCTTTCCATCCGGTTGCTTCACGCCTGGTGAATAAGATCTCCGGCGAAAAAAAGGTTCTCGCCGTCAGTATGTTTTCAGCGGCGGGGACGCTGGGCTTTGCTTTTGGACCGATCATCACCACCTTGATTATCACTGCTTTTGCCCTCAAGGGAAGCGGCTTTTTAGTGATTCCGGTAACGGTCGTGGCCCTTGTGCTCGCTTTTAACAGCTCTAAATGGAAAACCCTCCAAGCGCCGCCAGCCGCGCCGTCAAGTCCGGCGGCAGTGAAAACGAAAAAGCCGGTTTTGGCGGCGACGGCGGATGAATGGAAACCGTTTTTCTTTCTCATGGGCGCGATTTTTTGCCGTTCCATCGCTTTTATTGGGATCAGCACCTTTTTGCCGCTCTATTGGATCCACAGCTTACATCAATCAGAAGCGGCCGGCAGCTTCGTCTTAATGCTGTTGATGCTGGTGGGGGCGGCGAGCTCGGTGATTACCGGTTATCTGGCGGAACGGTTCGGCGCTCTCCGGATTATCAAGCTGGGCTTTATTGCGGCGGCGCCTTTGCTGGCCTTGCTCTTTTTAACAAAAAATATTTATTTGGGAACCATCCTGATCATCCCGGTGGGGCTGACGCTTTTTGCTCCCTTTAGCCCGATGGTCGTCTTAGGGCAAAAGTATTTGCACCATCACATCGGTCTGGCTTCCGGCATTACTTTGGGTCTGGCCGTCAGTATCGGCGGCGTATTCGCGCCGCTGCTGGGCATGGTCGCCGATCATTTTGGGATTCAAACGGCGCTGCTGACCCTTCCGGGCTTCCTGCTCCTGGCGTTTGTGTTATCGATCTTTTTGCCGGAACCCCGATTAGACCAAAAAACGGCGTAAAGTAAAGGCGGGCGTTAGAAAATGTTGAACCATCTCTTCGAGCTATTGATTGGCTTTTTCCGGGCGGGAAACCTGTCCTTCGGCGGCGGCGGCTCGATCATTCCTCTGGTAAAAACGGAAACGGTCAATACCTACCACTGGCTGACCCTGTCTCAGTTCAGTGACGCGGTGGCGGTCTGTACGTCGTTGTCCGGGCCGATCGCGACCAATCTGGCCAGTTATATCGGCTTTCGCGCCGCCTCCTGGCCGGGTGCGGTCATTGCGATCCTGGCGGTGATCGTTCCGACGATTGTGGTCTTGGTTTGGGCGGGTAAATTATTGGAAAAACACGCGGAGTCCAAGAGCTTAAAAGCTATCTTAAAAGGGGTGCGTCCGGTCATTGTCGGCTTGATGATTTATGTCGCTTACGATATGGCTCTGAATCAGGCGACGGGCGCGTTTTTGCTGAAAGCGCCGGCGGACGCCGCGACCCTGGCGATTGCGGCGGTCGCGGCGCTGGCCTCGTTCAAATACGCGGTGCACCCGCTGTTTCTGGTCATAGGGGCGCTGGCGGCGGGATACGTCATTTGGTAATAGCGCCGCTGAACGGCTGAGGATACGGCGGAGCGGCAGGGCAGAGAAGCACGGGAAGCGGGTGGGAAAAGGGCTCCTGAAGATCAGGAGCCGTAAAGGTGAAGAAGCGAAAAATAGCAGCGAAACGATAAAGATATTATAAGAGGTTGACGATGAGAGCGTTATGGAATTTATTTATCGCCTTTTTTCGGGCCAGTAATTTCAGCTTCGGCGGCGGGCCGGCGATGATCCCGATGATCCGGGCGGAAGTCGTGGACAAATATCACTGGCTCAGCAATGAGGAGTTTGCCGATTTGCTGGCGATCGCCAATATCTTGCCGGCCCCGATCTCAACGAAGCTGGCGGGAACCATCGGTTATCGCGTCAAAGGCTGGCCGGGGGCGGTCGCCGCCAATATGGGCGTGATCGTGCCGATGATGCTGGTGGTGATTTTTCTGGGGAATTTGATGGTCAGGTACGCGGAAAACGCCGCGGTTCAGGCGATGTTTAAAGGGGTGCG
>JAITOS010000126.1 GCA_031289815.1 Peptococcaceae bacterium
ATACACCTTTCAGTTAATTTGTTCTGTCAAACTCATTTTACTGATTTTTCGTATGCGGGGGAAGCTGCTCTTTGGCTACTTCCTCTTTATTTTGCCAACGATTATTTTACTATAAGGGCGAAGAGCGTGTTTCACGGTGTGCTTGGCGGCGCAAAAAAGCACCAAGCCGAATTGAACGACACACGCTCTTGCCAACACACCATTAAAAATTCTTGCCCAGCGCTCTTGTAAAAACCGCCTGTAAAAGCTATAATGTCCACTATGGGAATACATTTGTTCATAATTTCGGGATAGGAGGCAACATTGATGAATACCATTCAAGTTGGAATTATTGGTTTAGGAACCGTCGGCAGCGGGGTGGTGCAGGTCTTACAGGAGAATGAAGCGGATATCCGCAACCGTACCGGCTGCCAGATCAGGATTAAGACGGTCGCCGATCGCAACGAGAGCAACTTACAAGCCGTCAAAGGCGACGTGATCCGCACCAAACGCGCGGAAGATATATTGACCGATCCGGAGATTGATATTGTCGTTGAGGTCATCGGGGGGATTCAGCCCGCCAAAGACTTCATTTTGGAAGCTTTTCGTCAGGGGAAGCATGTGGTTACAGCGAATAAAGACCTCATTGCCGTACACGGCCATGAATTGCTGGCGGCGGCGAAAGCGGCCCACAAAGATTTTGGCTTTGAAGCGAGCGTCGCCGGCGGCATTCCGATTATCGCCGCCTTGAAGGAATCCCTGGCTGCCAATCAATTTACGGAAATCCTGGGGATTATCAACGGCACCACCAACTATATTCTTTCCGCGATGGTCGAGCAAGGGCGCGATTACGCGGAAGTTTTAGCCGAAGCCCAAAAACTCGGCTACGCGGAAGCCGACCCGGCGTCGGACGTTGAAGGCACAGACGCCGCCCGCAAACTGGCGATTTTAGCCTCTATCGCTTTCAACTCCCAGGTCTCTCTGGCCGACGTGTATGTCGAAGGCATCTCGCAAATTACCAGCGACGATATCCGCTATGCCAAAGAATTGGGCTGTACCATCAAATTGTTAGCGATCGGCAAAAATCTGGCTAAGGGAATCGAAGTGAGGGTTCATCCAGTTATTTTACCCACAACGCACCCGCTGGCCTCGGTAAACGGCGTGTTCAACGCCGTCTACGCCATTGGCAACATGGTCGGGGAAACCATGTTTTACGGCAGAGGGGCCGGTTCTTTACCGACAGGGAGCGCCATCGCCGCCGATATCATCCATATCAGCCGCAATATCGAAAACCAGGCGGCGCCCATCCATTGTACCTGTTATGCCGAGCGCCAGATACTGGCGGCCAGCGAATTTATATCCTCCTACTACATTCGGACCTCCGTGACCGACGAACCCAGAGTCTTAGCCAGTCTGGCTTCAATTTTCGCTGAAGAAAACATCAGCTTCGCTTCGATTATTCAAAAAACCAAGGGCGATAACAAGGCGGAGATCGTCCTGATCACGCACCCGTGCCTGGAAGCGCGGTTAAGAGAAGCCCTGCGCAAGGCCGAAGCCTATAATAAAGTGCAGCTCATCCATAACGTCATCCGCTTTGAGAGCGGCCTTCAATCAGGATCGCTCTCCTGAACGTTTTTGAGTTTTCTTTCGATCGTCCGCGATTTACGGGCCGCGTCTTCAATCGTATGGCTCGCTTCCGTTAACTTTTGCTGTGTTTTTTCCAATAGCTGGCTGAACCGGGAAAATTCCGTCTTTACACTCCCCAGCAAACGCCATATTTCACTCGAATGTTTTTCAATGGCCAGGGTTCTGAAGCCTATCTGTAAGCTATGCACTAAAGCCGCTAGGGTGGTCGGGCCGGTGAGGATGACTTTATACTCTCTTTGCAGCTCTTCAAACAAGCCCGCTTGCCGCAGCACTTCCGCGTAAAGTCCCTCCGCCGGTAAGAACAGCAGCGCGAAATCCGTCGTTTCCGGCGGGGAAATATACTTGTCCCGGATGGACTTTGACTCTTGCCGGATTCGCGCCGCCAGCGCCTTGCCGCATTGCTCGATTTCCTTGATATTGTTATTTTCCTGAGCGTCCAATAAGCGCTGATAATCCTCCAAAGGGAATTTGGCGTCGATGGGCAGCCAAATCGCGTGCTCGTCGGCGTCTTTAGAAGGAATTTTGATCGCGAACTCTACCCTTTCCGCGCTGCCTTTTTTGGTGGCGACATTTTTTTCATATTGCTCCGGCGTGAGAATCTCTTCGATGAGGAAGCCTAATTGCGTCTCTCCCAAAATTCCTCTCGTTTTTACGTTGCTCAGCACCCGCTTTAAATCCCCTACCCCAACCGCCAGCGTTTGCATCTCTCCCATGCTTTTCTGAACCTGCTCCAGCTGTTCGCTCACCAGCTTAAACGACTCCCCCAAGCGCCTTTCCAGGGTAACATGCAGTTTTTCATCGACGACGTTCCGCATTTGCTCCAGTTTATTGGCGTTATCGTCTTGCAGGCTTTTCAGCTGCCGTTCAACGGTTTCCCTGATCTTGTCCATTTTTTCATCACTGCCGGCGATGAAGCGGCTCATTTGCCCCAGCAAGACATCCTGCTGCCGAGCGTTCAATTTCCCCATATCGACGATATTCGTCAATACCGAATCGTTGACTCCCCGGAGAACCGCCGTCAGCTCCTCGCGACCGAGCCTGGAATTCAGGGAAAACTCTTCCCGGTTCTTTTGCATTTGCTCATGGATGTTGCGGTTGCTTTCATCAAATCGTTGGTCCAGTCCCTGAAACTTACCCTGATCATAGGTGCGCCAAAGCAAAAAGATCTGCAAGATCAGGACGATCGCCAGCAAAATAACGGCCAATATCGTCTCCATCTACCCTCGCCTCCTCTCACGTCCTCTTTTTTCTTTTCCTCTTTCCAGAAGATAGGCCACCACCCCCGCCAATGGCTGTTGAAATAAGGAGAATAAGGTCACCGGCACGACGACGGCTAAGGGAAAATAGGTAAACGCCAAGACGCTGCCAAAGGCGATGTTGCGCATTCCCACATTATAAATGACGCAGATCATCGTTGCCCTGCCCTCCTTACGCAACGGGAGAGAGCCCAGATAACCGACGCCATAACTGCCGGCGACCATGAAAGCGATGCAGAGAAGTAAGCGGACCAGCCAGCCGTTCCAATGCAGAAAAGGCGCGATGATGGAAGCATTGAAGCCCACGATGACAAACATGGCCAGCTTGGAGGTCAAGCCGCCGATGGATTTGCTGAATACCGCCAAACGCTGATGGGTTCGATCATGAAGGAACATGCCGATGATACTGGGAATCGTGACCATGAGCATCAATTCAAAAATCATGCGGAAATAATCAATTTTTACGGCTTTGCCGAAGCAGAAAAAAAAGAACACCGGCAATAAAAGGGGCGTAATGAAGGTATCCAGGGTAATTGTGACGAGAGTCAAGGGGATGTTTCCTTCCGTGGTCGTGACCCACAGCAGAGAAGAAACAGCGATCGGGATCACCGCCGCGATCAAAAAGCCCATGCGGACGGCCTCGTCATCCGCATAGAACACCCGTCCCATCCCCCAGGCGAATAAGGGTATCGCCGCGTGGATCAGAATCAATATCCAAATCGCTTGCCAGGGTCTTTTTAGGAGGGCGAAGAATTCCCGGAAACTCGAATTGAGCGAGCCGACCAAGGTCATATAGGCGAACAGGGCAATAATCACCGCGTTCACCGTCGGCGATTTTTCAATTCCGGAAAGGAAGCCAAAAACCATCGCGCTAAAGACAATGATAAACATATGCTTATTCAGCCAGCTATTCCATTTCATCAAGGTATTCATGACTCAACCCTTACCGCGTTCCGCCTTCATTGT
>JAITOS010000141.1 GCA_031289815.1 Peptococcaceae bacterium
TTTGATCGTTTTGGATCATTTTCAGGATAAAAGCGTAGTCTTCGCCGCTTAACGACAGTTCTCTTAAATTCCCGGAAACGGTCATGATCGCCCAGTAACCGGTCGCCATCGCGTTATCCTGTCCGTACAGAGGCTTGAAATTATTACCGGCTTCACTATATACTTCACTGGGCAATTCGTTTGAACTCACGCTCTGATAGTCGCCGGGGAGCCTCACCTCATTGGTTCCACCCGTTGAAGTAACCGCTTCCGTCCGGCTAAAATAAAGCTCTTTAAAAAAGGAAGGGAAGAGGAGATAGCCGATCACCCCAATGATGACGACCCAGACGGCTAAGCTCTGCAAATCTTTTCCCCCCATATTCCGCGGCTGCCTTCTCCCATAGTTTGACATCTTTCTGCCTCCCGAGATCCACACTGTTATTCAATATATTCAGGATGGAGCGCCAGATATGCCACGGCTTGCAACTTAAAGGCGGAAGCAATAGAATATAAACGGGGTGGAAAGATGGAATTGCTTCAGCAAAAGACCGATATCTTGCCTTGTAAACCCGGCGTTTATCTGATGAAAGACACGGAAGGGCAGATCATTTATATCGGTAAAGCGAAAATATTGAAAAATAGAGTCCGCTCCTATTTTACCGGTTCGCACGACGGCAAAACCCAGCGGTTAGTGGGTTCCATCGCCGATTTTGAATATATCGTTACCGATTCTGAAGTTGAAGCGCTCGTCCTGGAATGCAATCTGATCAAAAAACATACGCCGAAATACAATATATTGTTAAAAGACGATAAGTCCTATCCTTATCTGCTGATTACCCACGAACAGCATCCCCGCCTGATCAGTACCCGGCAGGTGAGCAAGGGAAAAGGCCGCTACTACGGCCCCTATCCCAACGCCACCGCCGCCAGAGAAGCGGCGCGCCTGCTCAATCGCTTATTTCCTTTGCGCAAATGCAAACAACTCCCCCGTCAGTCTTGCATTTATTTTCATTTGAAACAATGTCTCGGCCCCTGCATTCAGCCCATCCCTGCAACGGCCTACGCTCGGATCTGTAAAGAGATCAATTCCTTTCTCAAAGGCGGCCAAAACCAGGTGATCCGCGTTCTGGAAGCTAAAATGCAGGCCGCCGTCGATTCGCTGCATTTTGAATTGGCAAAACAATACCGGGATTTGATTCTGGATATCAAGTCTCTCGGGGAACAACAAAAAATCACGCTGACCGATTTCATTGACCGCGACGTCATCGGCTATGCGCTTCAAGCCGAGCATATCTGCATCCAAATTTTTTATCTCCGTCAAGGCAAGATGATCGCCCGCGACCATTTTGTTTTTCCCTATATCGACGATGCGGAAGAGGCCTTTACGACCTTTGTCGCCCAGTTTTACGCGCAAGATCACCGCCTTGCGCCCAGAGAGATTCTCCTTCCCCCTATGGAGAATCCCGTCCTACAGGATTTTTTACCGGTTCTCTTTCCTCGGCGCGGCCAGAAACGCAAATTGCTTGAACTGGCTAACCAAAACGCCAAAATGTTCTTAGAAGAATCCTTCACCTTAAAAGCGCGGACTTTGGAGGATCAAGAAAACGCTCTGCTTGAATTAAGCGCGGCGTTAGGCATTCCTTTGCCAAACCGAATCGAATGTTTTGATATTTCTAATCTAGGCGCGACCAACGTCGTCGCCGGTATGGTTCAATTCCTCAACGGCCAGCCTTATCGCAGCGGCTACCGAAAGTTTAACATTCATTTTGCCGGCGCTGTCATCAGCGACACGGCCGCGCTCTATCAAGCGGTAGAACGGCGCTACAGCCGCGTTCTGAAAGAAAAACTGCCCTTCCCGGATCTCATCCTGATTGACGGCGGCAAAGGCCAGGTGAAAGCGGCCCGCGAGGCTTTGGCCCAGCTGAAGCTTTCCTTACCTGTCGCCGGTTTAGTGAAAAACGAACGCCACCAGACAGAATCTTTGCTCGATCACTGCGGCAATCCTGTTTTACTGCTTAAAAATACCGCGGCCTTTCGCTTTTTGGAAAGGATTCAGACGGAAGTCCATCGTTTTGCTTTAACCTTTCACCGCCAGCAGCGGAACCGAAAGATGACCGAGTCCCTGTTGGAAGCCATCCCGGGGATAGGCCCTAAACGCCGTCAAACCCTGATGATCAAGTTTAAGAGCCTGGAGCGTCTGCGCGCGGCGAGTACAGAAGAACTCACCGCCGCCGGCCTGCCCCAACATACCGCTCTGAATGTCTACCGCCATTTTCACCCCTGATTCGCTTTAGAGACAACCCCTTGCTTTCTTTGGGGATTACCCGGATTCTCCTCATCGCGGCGGCCCACGCTTCAACGCCCTCCCCAAACCCCAAAGACAGCCGAAGGGCAGACGGTTCCGCGAAAAGCGAGGCAGGGATGCCGAGCGCGTCCCTTTGCGCCAGGAAGGCGCAGCGGGACGAAAAGCGGAACCGTCTGCCCTTCGGCGACCCCAGCAAAAAACAAATACCCGCACCTCCGCCCTTCGCGACCCCAGAAAAATACTAAGATCAGAACGTAAAAAGGGCGTCCTCACGATGATTTTTCAATCATCATGAGACACCCTTCTTGACACGTTTTCTCAGGCGGCGTTTTTATCCTTTAGTTTACGCTGTATAAGATTTCCCCATAAGACGGAATCGTCCAATGCTTTTTACTTACCAGCATTTCCAGCTCATCCACCGTCAGCCGCAATTCATTCATCGCCATGAAAACTTTTTCACGATAGGCCTTCGCCAATTCCAGGCTATCGCTGATTCCCTTAACCTGAACCGTCTGTTCGCTCAGCTCGGTCAGTCTCTTTTCAAGGCAAACCATCAGCTTTGATATTTTCACGAGCAAGCCTTCCTCCGGTGAAGTGAGGAATTCCTCTCCCAGATCTTTTTTGCGCTTAATCAATACCGCCAGCTCATTTTGGTAGCTGATAACCGACGGAAAAATCTCTTTATTCACCATGTCGATCATCGTCATGGCCTCAATATTGATGGTCTTGGAATAATTATCGAGGAAGATCTCATAGCGGGACTCCACTTCGTTAGGGCTCAACACATGATGTTTTTCAAACACCGCGATATTCTTTTTGGCGATAAAGGCCGGCAAGGCGTCGGGCGTCGTCTTCAGATTCAGTAGGCCGCGTCTTTCCGCTTCCTCTACCCAGGCGTTGTCATAGCCGTTGCCGTTAAAGATAATCCGCTTGTGATCCTTGATCGTCTTTTTGATAAGCGCGCTCAGATCAGAGACGAAGTTTTTCGACTTTTCCAGCTGATCGGCAAATTGGGACAACACTTCCGCGACGACCGTATTGAGGGTAAAATTCGGCCCTGAGATGGAGAAGGTGGAACCTACCATGCGGAACTCGAATTTATTACCGGTAAAGGCAAAAGGCGAGGTGCGGTTTCTGTCCGTCGTATCCTTGGGGAAATGCGGCAGCACACTCGCGCCGATCTCCATCTGGATCTTCTCTTTCCCCTGATATTCGCGGTTGTCGTCGATGGCCGACAGGATTTCCGTCAGCTCATCCCCCAGGAAGATCGACACAATCGCCGGGGGCGCTTCATTCGCGCCTAAGCGGTGATCATTGCCGGCATTGGCGATCGAAACGCGCAGCAGATCCTGATAATCGTCCACCGCTTTGATCACCGCCACCAGAAACAGCAGGAACTGCGCGTTCTCCGAAGGGGTTTCCCCCGGCTCCAGCAGATTCGCGCCGGTATCGGTGGTCATCGACCAGTTGTTATGTTTGCCGCTGCCGTTAATGCCCGCAAACGGTTTTTCATGCAATAAACAGGCCAGTCCGTGCTCGTTGGCGACGCGTTTCATCACTTCCATCGTCAGCTGGTTGTGATCCACCGCGATATTGGTGGTCGAGAATACCGGCGCCAGCTCGTGCTGAGCCGGGGCAACTTCGTTGTGCTTGGTCTTGGCCAGAATCCCCAGCTTCCACAGCTCTTCCTCCAGGTTTTTCATGAACGCCGATACGCGCGATTTGATCGCCCCGAAGTAATGATCCTCCATCTCCTGCCCTTTGGACGGTCTCGCTCCAAAAAGCGTCCGACCGCAATACACCAGGTCAGGGCGTTTCAGGAAGACCTCTTTGTCGATCAGGAAATATTCCTGTTCCGGCCCTACGGTCGTGGATACGCTTTTCGCCTTGTCATTGCCAAACAACCTCAGAATCCGCAACGCCTGCCGATCAATCGCTTCCATTGAGCGCAAGAGCGGCGTCTTTTTATCAAGCGCTTCGCCGCTGTAGGAGCAAAAAGCCGTCGGGATACACAGGGTGCCGTCTTTGATAAAGGCATACGAGGTCGGATCCCAGGCCGTATAGCCTCTGGCCTCAAAGGTAGCCCGTAAGCCGCCGGAGGGAAAACTGGAAGCGTCCGGTTCGCCGCGAACCAGCTCTGATCCTGAAAACTCCATGATAATTTTGCCGTTGCCGATCGGAGAAATAAAACTGTCGTGTTTTTCCGCCGTAATGCCGGTCATCGGCTGGAACCAATGCGTGAAATGCGTCGCCCCTTTTTCGAGCGCCCAGTCTTTCATCGCGTTGGCGACGACGTTGGCGACGTCGAGTTGAAGGCGTTTCCCATCAGCGATGGTCTTTTTCAGCGCCTTATAGATGTCCTTCGGAAGCCGCGCTTGCATCACCGCGTCGTGAAATACCATGCTTCCAAACAAATTCGGTATGTCCTTCATCAATGTATACCTCCTGCTAAAGAGTGATTTTTGTATTTTGCAAACAGCCGCATAGCGCTGTCGTTTGCCAAGTTCCCTCATTTACCTGTAAAAAAATAAAAGTGTTGCAGACAATAGTCTACAGCACCGTTGCTGACTACGGTGTTAATATAGCATGTTTTTTTTTCTCTGTCAAGTAATCTGCGCTCAAAATGTTTTCAGGATAAATTTTTGAATACATTTTTCATCTGCACTCCCTTCCTCAGTCCTCCACCAGTCCGTACTTGACCTTGATCCTGTCGAGCTTCTCAAGCATGGGGCGCGCGATGATCAACAAAAACGTCACCGTCGCCGCCGCGTGTACGAGATCAAAGGGGAGTCCCTGCAAATAAGCGGCGTAAAACATCGCTTTCGTTGGCTGTGATTGGTACATCAGCACCATCGCGGGGTTCATGATCCCGCCATAAATCACGACCGTAGCCAAACCGCCGAACAGGGCTAACGCAGCGCGGCTCCGGCGCATCAAGCCTTTTTTGAATAATACGCCCGCCAAAAAGCCTATGATGCCAAAAGCGCACATTTGCCAAGGCGTCCACGGCCCTTGCCCGAAAAACATATTGCTCACAAAGGCCGTCATCGCGCCGACGAGAAATCCTGTCTCGCCCCCGAGCGCCACCCCGGCGATAATCACCAGCGCCACGACGGGCTTAAACTGCGGCAGCATGAAGAAAGCGCCGCGTCCCGCCACGGCGATGGCGCACAGCACGGCGATAACGACCAGTTCCCGTGCCTGCGGCTTCCGGCTTTCAAATACGAGCGCGAAGGGAAGCATGGTTTCGAGAATCATCAGTAGCGAGATGAAATAGTATTTACGATCGCCAAAAAAGTAGGTTCCGACGTAAATGGTCAACGGGATGACGAGCAGAATGATCGTTGTTGCCGCGAGGGTTCGCTTTGAGAGTTTTCGGCGCTCCGGCGCAGTCTGTAGCGCCAGCGGCGACCGATCGCGTTTCCAGGTCAGGGCGAGGACAAAACCGATGGCTTCCAGCGCCAGGGCTGTCATAAGACCGGCGTAGCGCCAAACCGCGGCAGGATCATTCGCCAGGTTGACTACCTCGCCGCCGCCCGCAAGGAATGCCTTCAAACCGTCAACATGCAAGGCGGCAAAAATAGCTGTCAAAAGCCAGCAGAAGGCAAACGCGCCCGCCAATAGTTTGCGCGGCGGCGTCAGTTTCACGCTCCGCGCTTTAGCGCTTTGAACCGCCGCCGCTTTGTCCGGCAACGCGTATTCACCGCCGTCCGCGTCGAGAACAGGTTTTGGGGGAACGTCGCCGCCGAGCGCCGTGATTACGTCGTCAACCGTTACCGCCTCCGGCAAAATTTGCCTTGCCATGCGGTTCGCGCTCGTCGTGTAAAAGCTGTTGCCGGAGAAAAAGGCGCGGGGCGCGCCTTCGGACACGATGTTGCCGTCGAAAAACAGGGCGCAGCGGTCGGCGTGTTCGGCGCAAAATTCAATGTCGTGGCTCACCATCACAACCGCGACGCCCGCCGCCGTCAGGCGTTTCAAAATCCCCGCGAAAATTTGCTTGAACTCCGCATCCAACCCCTTCGTCGGTTCGTCGAGCAGCAGGATTCGCGGTTGCAATAACAGCACTTTCGCCAGCGCGGCGCGCTGCTGCTCCCCGCCTGAGAGATCGTAGGGATGTGAATCCAGCAGCCCGTCCAAACGACAGAGCGTGGACATGGCGCGGAGCCTCTCCTCCTTTTCAGCCTTCGAGAGTTTCCTGCCGGAGAAGATTTCCAATAAGTCCTCGCCTACGGTTTTCCTCACAAACAACGCCTGTGGATTTTGCGGCAGGACGCCAAGCAGTCCGTCAAATAAAGCGTCGTGTTTTTCTATGGGTTTGCCGTCAAGCAAGACCTTGCCGCGATAGGGCTTGCGGAGGTTCGCCAGCAGCGAGAGCGCGGTTGTTTTTCCCGTGCCGTTGCCGCCGAGGATTGCGGAGAGCTGTCCGGCGCAGGCTTTGTAGGACAAGCCTTTTACGATGTCGGGCAGTTCTTTGGCATATTTGAAATAAACACCGTCAAGCGCCACGACGGCCTTCCCGCAGCCCCCCGTCTCTTCGACTGCCAGCCGTCCGCCGTCAACGGTCAGGCGCGCTAGCCAGGATCGCCCGTCCCGAACCGTCAGCGGGCAGGAAAAATCATTCGCCACCGCGCTCCATACACGCATGGCGGCCGGCATGGCGAGGAACATCCCGTGGTTTTTCGCCCGAAGCTCCGCGCCAATTTCGGCGGGACTGCCAGCCGCGATAATCCGCCCCGCATCCATGACGAAAGCGCGGGTGCAGAGAGGAAATACTTCCTCCAAGCGATGTTCGGTCAGAATGACCGTCACGCCCAATTCGCGGTTGATTTTCCCCACCGCCGCCAGAAACTCCGAGGCGGCGATGGGATCCAGCTGGCCCGTCGGCTCGTCGAGTATCAAAACGCTCGGCTGCATCGCCATAATGGACGCTAAGTTAAGCAACTGTTTCTGCCCGCCCGAAAGCTCCGCGACATTCTTGTGGAACCAGGTCTGAATCCCGAAAAACGACGCCATTTCCGCCACGCGCAGCCGAATCGCCGCCTGGTCAAAGCCGAGAGATTCCAAGCCAAACGCCAGCTCGTGCCATACCTTGTCCGTGACCATCTGATTGTCCGGACTCTGCATTACGAAACCGATTTTCGCACTCTGTTCACGCTGCCCCAAGGTGAAAATATCCGCGCCTTCAAAGAAAATCCGTCCGCTTCTTACCCCGTGCGGCGAGAAAATAGGCTTTAGCTGGCGCAAGAGCGTCGTTTTTCCGCAGCCGGACGGCCCGCAAAGCGCGGCAAACGCGCCCTGCTCAATGGCGAGGGTGAGATCCGCGAGCGTCGGGCGTTCACGCTCCGGGTAGGTAAACGTCAGATTTTCGAGACGATAGCTTTCCACTTGGCGTCCTCCTTGGCGTTGATAGCAAGCGGCGCGGCGGCGAGGGCAAAGTAGACCGCGAACAGGCTGACTGTGTACGCGCCGCTCCACAGTCCTTTGACGGTGGGAAAGTAGCGAAAATACAAACCGCCCGTCACGCTCCCGATCAGGATATACGCGCCGCAGAGGAGAATGAAGGCGAGAGCGTAGGCGTCACGGCGGTCGAAACGGTAGATGGAGAAGGCCGTGCGTCCCGGCAGACCGTAACCGCGCCCGCGCATACTGCCGGCGGTTTCGATGCCGTTTTCCAGCGCCCACGTCACCATGATGGAGAGAATGAGGATACCGTGTTTGGCTCTTTGCAGCAGGCTGCCGTTGCTCACGTCACGCCCGACGCATTTTTGCGCCTGGGAAATGACTTTTATCTGCGCCTTGAAACGCGGCGTGAAGCGCAAGGACATGGATAAAATCAAGGACAGCGCGGGGATCACCCGCCCGAACAGATAGACAAACTTGTCCGAGGTCATGACCGCGTTGAAGCAGGAGAACCAGGAGATGACCGTGATAAGCATGAGAGCGGCGGCGGCGCCGTAGGCGATGGATTCCAGCGTCAGCGGGTTGCCGCTCGGCAGGTATGTAAGAATCGTACCGCCTTGATGATTGAACGCGGGGTTGAGCAGCGCGGCGGTGAGCAGCATGGGCAGCATAAACAGGAGATTGAAGCGCAATGCCTTCTTGCCGTTGATGTATACCGAATACGCGAACGCGCACAGGAACGACAGCGTCAGGCATACCGGGTGCGTAAAGAACATGGCGAAGCCGATGACGCCTATAAAGTACAACAGATTGACAACGGGGTGGAAGCCGGAGAAGGCGTCTTTATTCATCATGGGCGTCCCTCTTCACAGTATTTCCGAACTTCCGCCGAAAACTCCACGCCGCGCGGATCAACTATACCGTACTCCAACGCACCCGCCACACGGAGAATCTTATCCAACCGTTTCGTCATTTCCTATACCCCACGATCATATTTCGTATACTGCCGATGCAGCCGCCTGCGCCCGCAACCGTTCAACCTGCGTCCCAGTTTGCCAATGTGCGCCCATACGCGTCTCCGTCCCCCAACTCTGCTCATGGTTAACGGTAACTGTCCTTGATCCACGTCTGACCCAAGTCGCGTCCGAGATCACAGGTATAGACCCATTCGACCACATCGCCGGGTTGAAGCTGATACCGCGAACAGCCGTAATTGGGAAACCAGCCGTTGACCTTGTACATCCAGCCGGAGAGTTCTCCCACGTCGAACTCGTAGAAGTTGTTTAAACCCTCAATGTAGGCGGAATTGTAGATGGGCGTGTTCATAAATTCCAGATGTATCTTCGCGCGCTTCATCTCGCGTTGCAGAATGTTGAACACGCTCTCCCCCTCATAGAAGGTGACGGCGGTCGCAGGAAAAATCACGCCGTCAAGAGGAACCAGCTCATGCTTTTCCTTGTTTAACAGCTTCATGTTATTCAAAATCGTGTCGCAGCGCACGGAGAGGGTACAGGTGAACGCGCCGTTGCCGAGTACCGCCTCCTGCGGTTCAATTGGGAGCGGCTTTCCCGACGGTACGGGATCCGTGAGATATTTGTCTGGCGACGGTTCGGTGGGTAGCTCCGCGTCAGGCGGCGTCTCAGCCGACGTAGTAGGAGCGGTGGCGGACTGTGCGGGAGCCTCCGGCGTTTTAGGCTGGAAAACTCCGGCTGTTTCGGCATCCTCCGGTGACGACGACGGTGACGACGGTATCGGCGACGGCGCGGACGTACCGGGTTCGGCAGTGCTGCCGTCCGCTACTTTCGCAGCCGACCCGCTTTCCTGCGCTGTCCGTGCTGTTGCCGCGCTTGACGCCTCCGGCGTCTGCCCGCCGCGATCCGGGTAGCTGCCGCCCCAAAACCAGGCGGCGGCGAGCAGGCAGACGACGACAGCAACGGCCAGGATTATCCCTTGGCGCCGCTTCATCACAGCAACGCCGCTTTAGCGAGCAGCCGATAGAGCATTTCAGCGATTTCGCCGCGTTTTCCGGCTGCCGCAGGCTTGATGTCAAAGGCCGCGTCGTCTAAAATCCCTTTTCGGTAGCAGAACGCCAGCGGACCTTGCGCCCGGTAGGCGACTGTCCTGTAATCGCCGAACTGCGCCAGCGTGTCGCGGATCGTCACCGGGTCGAGCGCCGTCTCCATACCGCAGAGCTGAGCCGCGCGCGCCGTCATGACGGCGGCCTCCTGCCGGGTAATCGCGCCGTTCGGGTTGAACGCCACTACGTCGCTGTCCGTAATCCCGTAGAAAGACGCCGCGCCGAGATAGCCCGCGTACCAGGCGGCGCTCGGAACGTCGGCAAAGGTATAGGCGGGTTTCTCGCTCAAACCCAGTCCACGCGTCAGGAGAACCGCGAATTCCGCCCGCGTCATCACCGCGTCGGGGGCGAAACGCGTCTCACTCACCCCGGTGATGATACCGCGCGCGGCGAGGGCTTCAATCGCCGTTTGATTGGGGTGATTTTTGACATCGTCGAAGGTCTTGCCGAGGGATAGGACGGGGACAGCTTGCACGTCCGCGTGTTTAGCGGGCAGACCGACCGCCGCCGACGGAAAATCGCCGCGTTTCACGGCGTCGCTCAGGCGGTAAAGGCTGTTTTTGTTCTCGGCGGCGCGCTTGGCCGCGGCCAGGCCGTACAGCGCCTGTTCCGTGGACATTTGGTTATTGCCGCCGCTGCCCGAATGGTTGAAGCTGCCGTCCGCGTTCCGGAAGCTGAGAATGTTATCCACAAGCGTTTGGCCGTTCTTGACAAAGCGCGGGTCGTCAACCGTTATGCCCAGCTCGCACAGCGCGACCAGCACTTGCACCGTGCTTTCGGAGGCGGTGGCGCTGCCGTAGGCGTAGCCGCCGCTCGGGTTTTGCAATTGGGACAGGCAAGCGAGCGCCTTATCCGTCGCCGCCTTGACCTCTGGCTGCTCCTGATATTTCGCCAGCGCCTGTAAGGCCATGCCGGTCAGGTCGGCGTCAGCGCGTTCTTGCGCGTCGATGGTTCCATTCGCGCCCGCCGTGAGGTTCCAACCGCCGTCCGCCAGCTGACGGTGCAGAATTTCTTTGATATACAAGTCCCGCGTCGCTTGCGTTTTCGCCGCCGGGTTCGCCGGGATAGAGTAATTCAAGCTGTCGAGGGCAATGAGCGCCCAGACCGGGCCGTTGATCCCCTGCCAGATGGTTCGCTCAAAGTCGCCGAGGGCGAGGGTCAGGTCGTACCCTGCGACGTTGCGCGGGTCATAGCCCGCCGCCGTAAGCCCAAGGATGAGACGCGAGTATTCTGTGTACTTTTTCTCGTGCAGAACGCCCTGGCGTTCCTTTACATACTGTTCGACGGTCTTGTAGTAAGCCGCGTAGTAGGCAGCCGGTACCTCGTAGCCGCTGCGCGCCAGGCCGATGACCGCCCACTCCCCGCCGACACTGCCAACTTCGGGATTCTTGACGATGCCGTACACATAGGCCGCCGTGCTGTTCACCGCGTTGTCGAGCCTGGATGGTTCCGCCGCAAA
>JAITOS010000143.1 GCA_031289815.1 Peptococcaceae bacterium
GGCCATGCGGTCGCCGCTGCGCTGCACTTTTTGTATCAGGCGTTGTTCATCGGTCACCGCGTGGTCTCCTTTCTTGCCTGTTCACTTGTATATTCGTATGGCGGGGGGAAATAGTTTCAGGGCTTTGAAGAATATTTTTCAAACCTTTGAACGCTTCTTATTTTACCGTATATTTATCGCCGCGAGAAAGAAGGTTGACCGCGAAGGCGGGATGTCGGCGAAAAAGGGTTGTCCGGCGAAGTTTTCTGGGGAAGAGCGGCAAGAACGGAGAAACGGATTGGGAATCTGAACGGTTTTGTGATACACTTATTATTTAGAATGCTATGGTAGGTGGGGAAGAGATTGGCGCAAGCGTCGAAGAATATACGGAATTTTTGTATTATTGCCCATATTGACCACGGAAAATCGACTTTGGCGGATCGCTTGATCGAATGTACCGGCGCTTTAACGGCACGGGAGATGGAGGATCAGATCCTGGATACGATGGACTTGGAGCGGGAGCGGGGCATTACCATTAAGTTACAGACGATTCGCCTTCAGTATCAGGCGCTGGACGGAGAAACCTATGAGCTCAACTTGATCGACACGCCGGGGCACGTCGATTTCAGCTATGAGGTTTCCCGCAGTCTGGCGGCTTGTGAAGGAGCGCTGTTGGTGGTGGACGCCGCCCAGGGGATTGAAGCGCAGACGCTGGCGAACGTCTATTTGGCCTTGGAGAGCGATCTGGAGATTATTCCGGTGATTAATAAGATTGATTTGCCCAGCGCCGAACCGGAGCGGGTGAAACAGGAGATCGAGGATGTGATCGGCTTGGACGCCTCCGACGCGCTTCTGGTTTCCGCGAAGACCGGGGTGGGGATCGAGGGGATTCTGGAGGCTATCGTCAAGAGAGTTCCGCCGCCAACGGGCGAGGACAGTCAACCATTAAAGGCCTTGATTTTTGACTCGCATTTTGACGCCTATAAAGGAGCGATTTCTTACCTTCGTGTCTTTGACGGCCGGGTGGCGAAAGGGACGGAGATTAAGATGATGTCCACGAATAAAGTCTTTGAGGCGACGGAGGTTGGGGTGTTTGCGCCTTTCCTGCGCACGGTGGAGGAACTGAAAGCGGGTCAGGTGGGATACCTGGCGGCCAGCATTAAAAACGTCAAGGATACGCAAGTCGGGGACACGATGACGACGGCGAGCCATGCGGCTACCGAGCCGCTGCCGGGATACCGGCAAGCGACGCCGATGGTCTTTTGCGGCTTGTATCCGGTGGACGCCAGTGACTACGACCGGCTCAAGGACGCTTTGGAAAAGCTGCATCTGAATGACGCCAGCCTGGTCTATGAGCAGGAAACCTCAGCGGCTCTAGGCTTTGGCTTCCGTTGCGGCTTTCTGGGGCTGTTGCATATGGAAATCGTTCAGGAACGCTTGGAACGGGAGTATGATTTAAGCCTGATTACGACGGCGCCCAGCGTGATTTACCGGGTGACGACGACGAGCGGCGAAGTGTTGATGATCGATAATCCGGTGAATTTGCCGCCGGTGGGAGAAATTCAAATGATGGAAGAACCGGTGGTCAAAGCGACGATCATGGCGCCGGGAGAATTTGTGGGAACGATGATGGAGCTCAACCGTGAGAAACGGGGAACCTATATCCAGATGGATTATATTTCCGTGAATCGGGTCAGCCTGATCTATGAATTACCGTTAAGCGAGATCGTCTATGATTACTATGATCAGCTCAAGTCGCGCACGCGGGGGTACGCTTCTTTGGATTATGAGATGACGGACTACCGGGAAGCGGATCTGGTTAAACTCGATATCTTGCTCAACGGGGAAGCGGTGGACGCGCTTTCCTTCATCATTCATCGCGACAAAGCCTATAATCGGGGGCGAAAGCTGGTGGAAAAGCTGCGGGGAATCATTCCGCGCCAGATGTTTGAAATTCCGATCCAGGCCGCGGTCGGGGCCAAGGTGATTGCCAGGGAAACCGTCCGGGCCTTGCGCAAGGATGTGTTGTCCAAGTGCTATGGCGGCGATATCAGCCGCAAGCGCAAGCTGCTGGAAAAACAAAAAGAAGGAAAAAAACGGATGAAACAGGTCGGTTCGGTGGAGATCCCGCAGGAAGCGTTTATGGCCGTCTTGAAAATTGAGGACTGATATGGCGGACAAGGAACTGGCCATCTATGTCCATGTGCCTTTTTGCTGGCGGAAATGCCGCTATTGCGCCTTTTATTCCGAACCTTTAAACGCCGGTTCCGCCAGGGTACCCGGCTATTTGCGGGCGATCCGGCGGGAGCTGGCCGCGCTTTCTTGGCATTTGAACAGGGAGACTCCGCTCAAGGGGGTCTCTCTTTTCTTGGGAGGGGGAACGCCCACCGCCTTGCGGGCGCCGGAATTGGCGGCGCTGTTGGCAAGCTTACAGGCGGGGCTGAGCCTTTCGCCGCTGGCCGAGAGGACCGCGGAAAGCAATCCGGGAACCTTGACCGCAGAGAAGCTGGCGGTATTGCGGGACTATGGGATCAACCGAATATCGCTGGGCGTTCAGTCCTTTCAAGACGCTTTGCTGCGCCGGATCGGGCGGATGCATTCCTCGGAGCAGGCGGAGGAAGCGATCAGGCTGATTCGGGCGTCCGGCGTTCGGAACTTGAACCTGGATCTGATGTTTGGCTTGCCCGGACAGACGCGGCGGGATTGGGAGCAGACTGTGGAGCGGGCGCTCGCTTACGAACCGGAACACCTGTCCTTGTACGGTCTGATGTTGGAGGCAGGGACGTCGCTGGGCGATGAATATTTGGGTAAAGGGACGGAAAACACCTCGGATTTGCCGGACGACGATGAACAGGCGGATATGTATCAGTGGGCGGCGGAGCGTTTGCGGCAGGCCGGATATGGGCGGTATGAGACTTCAAATTTCGCCTTGCCGGGTAAAGAATGCCGCCATCATCTGAACTATTGGCGCGGGAAGGACTATCTGGGACTGGGGCCGGGGGCGGTCTCCTGTCTGGACGGCCAACGCTGGAAGAACCGGGAAAGCGTAGAGGAATACATTCACGGCATGGGGATAACCGGAAAATCAAAAGCGCCGGCGCGGGAAGAAAGCGAGACGTTATCCAGAGAACAGCGGATGACGGAACGCGTGATGCTCGGCTTGCGTCTGGCGGAAGGCGTGGATATCAGAGCTTTTGAAAGAGATTTTGGGGCTGCGCTTTCGGAGGTCTTTGCCGAGGCGCTGCCGGGATATATCAGCCGGGAAATCCTGATTATAGAAGATGGTTTTTTGCGGCTGGCTCCCGCCTATGCCTTTGTCGCCAACGCTATTTTGCGTGATTTTGTCTTATAGGGAAGGAAAAAACGACCTATCACAGGGAAAATGACACGCGAAAACAAAGGATTCACAAAAAATAAACACCCCTCACCTTGACAAAGGAATGACGGCGTGATAAGGTGATACTAAGGGTTAGCACTCGTCGAAAGAGAGTGCTAACAAGCTACAATCGAAGAACAGCGATTTCTCTTCAAGAGAGGCAGGGGAATGCCTATGCAGATGGATGAACGAAAAAAGAAAATCCTGCGCGCGATTATTCAGGACTATATTATGACCGCCGAACCTGTCGGCTCACGGACGATTGCCAGAAAGTCTGATCTGGGCGTATCACCGGCGACCATTCGTAATGAAATGTCTGATCTTGAAGAGTTAGGCTTGATTGAACAACCGCATACTTCCGCCGGTCGTATTCCTTCGGACGCGGGTTATCGGTATTATGTCGATGCGCTGATGCCGCCTTCGACGCTGTCCAGAGAGAATAAGGCGAGGATTGAAAGGGAGACCCCCAAAAAAATACTGGAGATCGAGAATATTATTGCTCAGACAGGGAAACTGTTATCACAGCTGACCAATCTGACGAGTATTGTTTTAAGCCCGAAAAGAGGGCGCAGTCATCTGAGCCAGATCTATTTTTTACCCTATCAGCCCGGCAAGGCGATTATGGTGGTCGTGAAAGAAAACGGGGTCGTGGAAAACCATATTATAGACGTGGACGAAGATATCACGATCGAGGATCTCCGGCATGTGGCGGACATTTTTACCTGCAAAATGAAAGGATATGCGCTGGATGAGGTGAAGAAGAGCGTGCTGCACGGGATTTATGATGAATTAACCCGGCAGAAAAATCTGATCAACACTGCCTTGGAGATGATCGAACCGATACTGAACGACGACCAGGATCATGACAAAGTCTATTTGGGCGGGACGCTGAATATGCTCAACCAACCGGAATTCAAGGATCTGAGCAAGATAAAAAACTTATTTAAGATATTTGAGCGGGATGAATGCCTGAAAAAGGTGATTGAGCCTAATCAGGACGGTTTAAGGGTGACGATCGGCGGGGAAAATAACCTGGAAGAATTGCAGGGGTGCAGTGTGATTTACGCGACCTATCGGGAAAATGGAGAGACGATCGGTTCGATCGGCGTCTTGGGGCCGACTCGGATGGATTATGCCAAGGCTATGGCGCTGGTCGATTTTATGACCAAGAAATTAACGACCATTTTGTCGGGTCCGCACCGGTGACGAGCGGCGCGGAAGATTATCATGGATGGAGTGATTCAATCATGCGGGAACAAGATCGGGAGCGCGTTCCACAAGATTCTCCGGCGGAGCGCCTTCCGGAAGATAACGGGTCGGCGGCGGCGGACGGTCTGGAGGCGGATGATAGGCAGCTGGGCGCGCCGGGCGATGAAGAACGGGAATTAGAGAAGGCGCGGGAACAAGCGGAGGATTATTTGAAGAATTGGCAGCGCTTGCAGGCGGAATTTGATAATTACCGCAAGAGGACGCAGCGGGA
>JAITOS010000146.1 GCA_031289815.1 Peptococcaceae bacterium
TAGGTTTCCAGAATCTGTTTCTGGTTCGCGATTGACAGGCTTTCGCCCGAAAGTAAATCATCGCGGGACAATCGCTCGTAGAGGATCGTCATTTTGGCGGTCTGCCGATTCGTGTTCATAATGAACCTCCGTCCGGCAACCGACCCGTTTGCAGTATACCCATACTACCACGGCTTCCCTGGCCGTTCAAGTCGTTTTTGATGAGCCGTGTGATCTTTTCCGCCAGCGTTTCGGTTTCCTCCTCCGGGAAGCTGACGCTGACGCGGTATACGGTGGAACCGATTCTCTGCTCAAACCGGCCCGGCCGTGCGTTGGTTTGTTCACGTTCGGCGTTTTGAAGTTGCATAAAATCGGCTCCTTTCTTTTGGATGTTTTAGATTAGGATAAGTTTTTCGTTACGCGTTTTTGGGCATGGCTCCGCCTTTGTTTAGTGTCGGGATACTTTCTGTCCGCCTCCCGATTTGCCCGGACGGTAGCGTCTCTTACTGCAACGGCACGACAGCGGGCATTTCCCGGTGTTTCAGCCAGCCCAGTTCCTGCGCCCGTCCTCCCGGCAAGGCGCGTTTTTCCGGCCGTTCCCCGCTCTGCGTTTTCACGCGTCGTGGCAGGGAGCCCGCCCGGTATCTGACTGGCATTACAAGATTAATAAAAATCCTGTGATACGATTATCGCGGAAAACTCTTTACTTATCAAGCGATTATTGGTACAATACAAGAAATATGATTGCTTATTAAATAAAATTCCTGTTAAATTGTTGTTGATGAAGTGATAGTTGCGAGGGGATAAACCGCTGTGAAGTACGATTTTGCAAGCCGTGAGCGCGATTTCGGGCGAATCGTGTTCGCCCTGACGCTTGACCGCAAAAAATTAACCGAGCGGATTGTAATCGCCCGGTCTGACGAAGCCCGCTTGCGTTTGGAGCGCGGCGCGGGCGAAGTTTATTACGACGAAACCCGTCCGCTCGGTTCTCTATTGCTTAACTTTGAGGGTGACAAATCGGGAGGCTGGAACAAAAACGCCGCGATTCTCCGTGAGAGTTACGGCAGGGCGATTCCTCGGATGTCGGCGCGCTGGAAACACGCCGCGCCCGCCGCCGGTTACCTGCGGGAAAAGAGCGGCAGCGGCGAGCCGTCCGCATTGTTCGCCGCCGTCCGCACTTGGGACGAGTACCTAAACTGCTTCAACCTTAATCACGGTGCGGATTTGCTGACGGAGAGGCTCTCCGCGCTGTATCGTCCGTTCGTCCTCTACGCCGATTACAAGCCGTGGGAAGAACCCGCGCCAAGCGCGATGTCGGCGGCGCTGCGTGATTCCGACAGCGAGGTGTCGCTGTGGTATCCCGCAAAAAAGCGGACGTTTGAGGTGGTCGCGGCGGTTGCGTCGCTCCTGCCAGTCATTCAATATTATTTGCACAAGCTGAACGAATGGGGTTATGTGTTCCAGCAATGCAAAATCTGCGGCAGGCATTTTGTCGCGAGAAGCCGCCACTATGAGCTTTGCGGCGACGACTGCCGCCGCGTTCAGGCCGCCCTGAACAAGCAGGAATTTGACGAACGCGCCAAAGGCGACAAGCTGGAACAGCTACACGAAAACGCCTATAACTACTGGTACAACCGGCTTCGCAAGCTGAAAAAGGGAACAGCCGCCGACCCGGAAAAGGCAGCGGCTGTGGTTGCGGCGTTCAAGGAATATCGGCGGGAGGCGGTTAAACGAAAAACCGCCGTCAAGAACGGTGGATTGTCGTTCACGGATTACGCGGCGTGGCTCGCGGAACAGCAGAACGCCGTTGACGCGCTGATGGGCGCGATGGCTCCAAAAATAGATTGACGTGTTCTAATCTTTCAGCCTGACAAAATACAAAAGCAAGGAAGCCCAAGTTTGTAAAATACCGGGCTTCCCTTTTCGATGGGGCTTATGGTAAACTCAGTTGTACACGAGTTCCGCGAGTATGACCTCGTGCGCTTGTTCCCTGTCCGCGATTGTCCGCATACGGGTTTTAGCCGCCTCGTCGATTTCGCGCAGGTGCGGGAACAGTTCCTCGCGGAGCAGCAGGCGGCTGTATAAAATCGGTCGCCGCTCTTTGAGATATGCCCTCCGCATTTTGCCGTAGCGTCCAAGGGTTGGCGCGTCCGGCGGGTCGGAGAGGATTAAATCGGGAATGAGATAATCCCCACGCAAGGTGTAGCTTAGTTCCATAGGCACGTCCTTTCTGCGGCTCAAAGCCGCATAGCACAAGCGAAATTGTCTGCAAACAGGCCGGTTGCGCTATAATGTAGTAGTATCTCATTTGAAATACCCTTTGCATTATAAATCTTTTGTACAAGCCTTCCACCGCAAGCTGTACGCGGGCGATTATATCTATGAGGCGACGGTCAGGCAAGCGCGCTGCCCGCATTGTCAAAAGGTGCTTACGGATCGTATGATTGTGGGCAAGTGTCCCGTTTGCGCTGAACCGACGCGCGGCGATCAATGCGAGGCCTGCGGCGCGATATTGGAAGCTGACGCCGTGCTGAATGCTTGCTGCGCCGATTGCGGCTCCGCGTTGGAGTTTGGAAAAACAACGCAGCTTTTCCTCGCCATTGCAAAATTGGAGCGAGAACTAAACGACTACCTGAACGCCCATCCCCAATGGCGCAAAAACGCGCTAGCATTCACCAAACGCTATATCGAGGAAGGGTTACGCGACCGCGCCGTTACCCGCGACTTGGATTGGGGTATTGACGTCCCCCAAGCCGGATATGACGACAAACGGATTTATATCTGGGCGGAAAACGTCCTCGGCTATCTTTCCGCGAGCTTCGCGGTATGTGCCGAGCGCGGCGAGTCATGGGACGAACTGTTCGGGGAGAACGCTCATCATTACTACGTCCACGGCAAGGATAACATTCCCTTTCACACCATCATCCTGCCATCGCTTTTGCTCGGCCACGGCGAAGGGCTGCGATTGCCGGACGAGATAGTGTCGAGCGAATACCTGACGCTTGAGGGGCGCAAAATTTCCACCAGCCTGAACTGGGCGATTTGGGCGAAGGATATCGTTGGGCGTTATCATCCGGACGCGCTGCGTTATTTTTTCTTAGCGAACGGGCCGGAGCGGCGCGATACCGATTTCTCATGGCGAGAATTTGTCGCGCGCAGCAACAGCGAGCTTCTCGGCGCGTATGGAAATTTTGTGAACCGCTCACTCGCGTTTATAAAAAAGTATTACGATAGCCGCGTCCCCAATGGCGAGGTTGACGCAACAATCAGCCAACGGCTGCTGCCGGTCTTTGCTGCCGTCGGCGCGAAAATCGAGCAAGCGCACCTTCAAAACGCGCTTGAAGCGGTGTTGGAACTGGTGCGCTTCGGTAACAAGTATTTTGACGGCGAGCGGCCTTGGGCAACAAGAACCGCCGACCCGAAGCATTGCGCGGCGACATTGTACAATTGCGTGCAAATGATCGCAAACCTGGCGGCGCTGCTCGCGCCTTTTTTACCGTTCTCGTCCGAGCGGGTACTCGCTTGGCTGGGGCAAGATACGGGGTGGAACATGAAGCGTGTCGCGGCGGGCTACGAGCTGCCGGAGATCGGCATCCTTTTCGAGCGGCTTGATAAAAGCGTAGTAGATGATGAACTGGCACAGTTAGAACAAAGGGGCGCCGAGCTTTGGTGAGACAATACGTAATGACGCAAAATAACCGCGGTTTTTTAAAAGTATGTCAATAACTTATAACTGCACCCCTGTGGCAAGTTGTCGAGGACTTTTTACATTACAGGACAAACTTGCAATCTACTGTTAACCACACACTCCTAAATTATTGTTGACATACGGAATCAAGTTGAGATATAATGCCCTTAACACAAACGTACAATGCATATGTATTTAG
Source organism: Peptococcaceae bacterium (assembly GCA_031289815.1). GTDB lineage: Bacteria > Bacillota > Desulfitobacteriia > Desulfitobacteriales > Desulfitobacteriaceae > JAITOS01. Next base: position 3,867 of record JAITOS010000146.1, read on the forward strand.
TATGTTTAACGGCGGAGACGAGGAGGAAGCAAATATGAAAATCACAAGCTGCTAATGAACGCCGCGTATCCGTCGGCGCTGAGAGAGAGACGACAGACACGACAGAGACGAGGCACGGCGGTTGGGGTGCGAGTCTGGCTGTCCGGCGGATGAGTCCCTTCCCGCTCGATTAGAAAACAAAATAAGGAGTAAGATGCAACTATGTCAAGAATCGCAAAAACATTGACGGATCTCATCGGCAACACCCCGTTGTTGGAGCTGACCGCTTACAATAAGGCGGAGGGTTTGCTTGCCAAGGTGGTCGCGAAGCTGGAGAGCTTCAATCCTCAATCGTCCGTCAAGGACAGGATCGGCTACGCGCTGATTAAGGATGCGGAGGACAAGGGCCAAATTACCAAGGATACGGTAATCATTGAGCCGACCAGCGGGAACACGGGGATTGCGCTGGCGTTCGTGGCGGCGGCCAAGGGCTATAAGCTGACCCTGACGATGCCGGAAACCATGAGTACCGAGCGCCGGAATCTTTTGGCGGCCTTGGGCGCTGAGCTCGTGCTGACGCCGGGGGCGACGGGGATGAAGGGCGCCATCGCCAAGGCGAAGGAGCTGCACGAAAGTACGCCGAACTCTTTCATACCCGGACAATTCACCAATCCGGCCAATCCGCAGATACACCGACTGACTACCGCCGTGGAAATTTGGAACGACACGGACGGCGAGGTAGACGTTTTTGTGGGCGGCGTCGGTACCGGCGGTACGATCACCGGGGTGGGCGAAGTGTTGAAGGAAAAGAAGCCCGGTGTACAGATCGTGGCCGTGGAGCCGTTTGATTCTCCGGTGCTTTCCGAGGGCAAGGCCGGACCGCATAAGATTCAGGGCATCGGCGCGGGTTTTGTTCCCGATGTGCTGAACGTCCAAGTGATCGACGAAATCTTTAAGGTGAATAACGAAGAAGCCTTTGAAACGGCGCGCAAGCTGGCGAAGTATGAAGGACTGCTGGTTGGCATATCTTCCGGCGCGGCAACGTTTGCGGCCTCCCAGATCGCGCGGCGTCCCGAGAACAAGGGTAAAACGATTGTTGTGTTGTTGCCGGATACGGGAGAACGATATCTTTCCACGGCGCTTTTCTCTCAAGAGAGTTAGAACATAGAGATTGGTAAAAGAAGCAGGGGATAGCATGAATGAAACATCCAGGATTCCCAATGAAAGGTTTACCCCCCCTCCCCTTCAATTTGTGGATTTTATCAGAGAACAGTTAAGCCGATTGCGGAATGGGGTCATCACGATATCCAAGCAAAACGGCAAAGTGATGCACCTGACGCTGACGGAAAGTCAGAGCAATTTGCGAGCGTATAAAGAGCATGTCGCCGCCAAGGCTGCGGGAGTCGGAGGAACGGTTGTCAGCGATGCGGAGCTTCAGGATATCCTGGAGGTGCTTGGCGGCGTGAAGTATGGCACGGTGGTTTTGCGATTGCAAGACGGGCAAATTATAGGAGTTGAGACGAATGAAAGCGTTAAGATGTAAGCGAACGCGGCGAAGATGCGCGGTCGGCTACGCGAAGTGGCATTGCGATAAAATAATTTGTCCGCCGGAACACCGGGGATGAGCAGGGGTTGAGAAAACCCAGGTTTGTCCCCGGTGTTTGTTTCAGGCAAGAATTCAGCGGAAAGGATGGGAGAAAATGAGTGGTAATGCCGTGGCAGTGGGCGATATTCAGATTCAAAACATAAGCCGTATTTTCAATGTGGCGCGCGGCGGGAAAAAAAAGGAGCAGTTTACAGCGCTTGAGGATTTTTCGCTTGACGTGAGCGAGGGTGAGTTTGTAACCATTGTAGGCTCGAGCGGCTGCGGGAAATCTACGTTGCTGGATCTCGTGGCGGGACTGTCGTTTCCCAATACCGGGTCTATTCTGATTGGGGGTGAAAAAATCGTCGGCCCCTCCCTTGACAGAGGATTTGTCATGCAGGGCTACGCCTTGTTTCCCTGGCGGACGGTTAAGAAAAATGTGGAGTTCGGGCTTGAAATCCAAAAGATCGACAAAAAAGACCGGGCGCGCATTGCCGACGAATATATCGAGATGGTGGGATTGAGCGATTTTTCTGATAGATATCCCCATGAGCTTTCGGGCGGAATGCGGCAGAGGGTCGCCATTGTCCGCGCTCTGGCGTATAATCCCAAAATCCTGCTGATGGATGAACCGTTCGCGGCTGTTGACGCGCAAACGCGTGAAACTTTGCAGGAAGAGCTTTTGCGCATATGGCAAAAAACGCGGAAAACCATTGTCTTCATCACGCACAGCATTGAGGAAGCGGTGTTTTTGGCGCAGCGGGTGGCGGTGATGACGTCAAGTCCGGGCAAGGTAAAAGAAATTATTGCGGTGGATATTCCTTATCCGCGCAAATTGGGAGTCATCAAGCAAAGTCCTGATTTTCAATGGATTTCAAACAAGGTGTGGAAGTCGCTTCACAATATAAAAGAGGACGAACAGCGTGAACCCATAGGAGAAAACCATCTCGAAAGCGAAATCGACTCCGAAGTGGTGTTGTGAGCGGGGTATGACAGCTAAAAGCCGTGGCGCAAGCAAAAATCGAGTTTTTTTCACAAACCTGTTGACAATGTTTTTAAAGTCTGCTATCCTTGCAGTAGAATAAAGCACATAAAACATACTTAAATAATAGGCATTAAGCGAAGGTCACTTGCATATCATGAAGATAGCCGTTCTTTTTTAAAGAATCGTGATAAGTGGTCGATCGCACGCTATCAAAGCCGGCTGGAAAAACTGGAGGCTGTGTGATCCGTTGTGGGTCGCCGGTCTCTTTTTGAATGTAGCTGGGTTAACAGAAGTAATAGTAATTTAGGCGTTGGGAGGGATAACGAAATGGAACAGCAATTCATGTCAGCTAATCGTCAGGGGTGTTGTAGACTATGGGCGTGTTGTTGTCGTGTGTTCTTTTCCTTCTGTAAGGACGTGTCCGAATTCAGCTTTAACGAGCGATTTATAAAAAACAAATGGAAAAATGCTGACTGGAAAACTAGAGGCTGCGTTCCATGCTTATGGGATGCGGTCTTTTTTTTGAAAGAGGGATAATGGATGAAAGAAATATTGCTCAAAATAAATGACCGGATCATAAGTCTTTATATGTTCATCATCTTTTTGGCTTTGTGGGAAATTGCGCCCCGCCTGGGTTGGGTCAACGAGTTGTTCCTGCCGCCGCTCTCGCAAGTGGTCTCCGTAGGCGTGGATTTGGGGCTGGCCAATGTCTTGATCTACATTGCCATCAGCATGAAGCGTGTCCTGGTGGGGTTCGTGATTGGCACGATCCTGGCCCTGCCCGTGGGCTTTATCCTGGCCGGGGCCATGCCAAGGGTGGCTGATTTTCTGAGACCGCTGACGGTATTCCTGTCCAGCATTCCGCCCTTTATTCTCTACCCGATTTTCGTGATTATCGCCGGTATCAGCGAAAAAGGGATTTACACCGTGATTTTCTGGTCTTCGTTCTGGCCGATTCTGTTTGCCTCGATGGCGGGGATTCGCAATGTGGACCCCTTGTTTATCAAGGCGGCCAAGGGCATGAATTGCGGTAAGCTGGCAATATTCCTTAAAGTGGTGCTGCCGGGGGCGTCGCCGGTGATCCTGACCGGGGTGCGTACCGGTGTGACCATGAGCTTTTTCATGCTCATCGGCGCGGAGAGCATGGGCGCGGACTCCGGGATGGGCTGGGTGATTCACAACGCGCAAAGTATGGGTTTCGTAGCGAGGATTTACCTGGGCGCGGCGCTGGTGGCCGCTGTGGGCCTGATGTTAAACTATATGCTGGAATTTTTGGAGAATACCATTTTGTATTGGAAGGAAAAACCGCAAACCGCAAGCACGGAAAGCGCGGCTAGCGCCAAAAAAGCCGCCCGCCTGAAAGCCGGGGCTGCCGCGCCGAAGGGAGTGAGCGCCATTCTGGAGATCAGCGCTAAGGAAGGGGAAGGGGTGAGTACAAGGTGAAGAGTTTTCTGGCGAGCTTAAAGGTATTTCTCATCGGTGCGGTGCCTATTTTGCTCTTCCTGATATTTTGGGAAGCAGGGGCCAGGGCTATTCCCAGGGGGGTGATTGCGCCGGCCAGCGAGGCGCTGAAAGCCTTGGGCCAATCCGCCTGGTCCGGCGAATTGTGGGTGCAGACCCTCATCAGCCTGGAGCGTGTCGTCAAAGGGTTTTGTCTATCCTTCATCATTGGCATACCCCTGGGTTTTCTGCTGGGTAGCTTTTTTACAAAAGTGGAGCGGGCCTTGCTGCCCTTCCTGCGGACTTGCGAAAAGTTAAACCCCTTTGCGATTATCCCCATTTTCATGATTTTCTTTGGCATCGGCACCACGGAAAAAGTCGTGGTCGTCTTCTGGGCGACCCTATGGCCGATCTTATTCAACACTATGGTCGGCGCCCGCAATATTGAGCCTAACATGCTGCGGGCCGCGCAGTCTATGGGGGCCAGCCGCTGGGAGATGCTGACGAAGGTCATCGTGCCCAACGCCACGCCGAATATCTTTATCGGCATCGAATTTGCCGCGCAGGTCGCCTTCTTCATGATCATCGCTTCCGAGGTGATCGGCGCCAGCACCGGGCTTGGCTGGTATTACAGCCACGCTTACGCCCAATACCAATTGCCCTTGGTGTATGGCACGGTACTCTATATAACCATCTTGGCGATCGTGGTGAACGTGTTCTTTAAAGGGCTGAAAAAACGCCTGTTGGTATGGAAGGAGGAATCAAATATCGGCTGACGGGGGAGTTGAAGCTC
>JAITOS010000157.1 GCA_031289815.1 Peptococcaceae bacterium
CGGTATCCCATATAACGCTGATAAACTTAAACTCGCCGTCGTAGAGTTTGTAATGATCCATAATCTAAGCCCCTTCCAAAAGTCTAAAACGGTAGACCTTCTGATATAGAGTTTACTACCGTAGACCTATCTTGTCAAGGGGCCGTTGTGAACAAAGTGTAAATTTTTCATCCGGTTCATAAACTTTTTGCTTTTTCCAGTCTGGGCAGTAAAAAAGCGGGAATCATCGCCAGCGCCGTGAAGCCGATGGACCACCAGAAAGCGACGTTATAGGCGTTGCTGACGGTTTGCAGCGGGGATACGGCGCTCAGGGAAAGCTGATGCTGAAGCACGGTGGCCAGAATCGCCGAGCCGAACGCGCCGCCGATGGTCTGTAAAATCCGGGTGGCGGTACTGGCGTCGGGGATTTGCGCCTTGGTCAAGCCGATATAGGCGGTAGCCATGATGGGAATGGCCAAGCCGCCCAACCCTGCGCCCCGTATGAACAAGGCCGCTCCCAGCAGGACGGCGTTGGTTTCGGAGGCGGCAAAAGCAAACGGCAACGTACCGATGAAGGTAACGGCCAGACTTACCAGAACGATCGGGCGAGCGCCGATGCGGTCCGATAATTTACCGATAGCGCCTCGGGTCAGCAGCATCCCGACGCCTTGCGGAATCAGCCAAAGCCCGGTAAGCAAATCGCTGGCGCCGCGGACTTGCTGATAATACAAGGGCAATAAAAGCATAGCGCCGTTGGTGACGATACCGGATATGAAAAGCAAGAGGTTGGAAATGGAAAAGTTACGCGACTTAAACAGCCGCAAATCGATCACCGGCGTTTTTTTCGTGCGCAAGGCGTAAGCGATGAAAGCCATGATCAGCAGCAGCCCCGCTGTTAAGGAAATCAGAACCGCGCCGCTGACTCCCTGTGATCTCACCCCGGAAATACCGTAAAGAAGGGCGGCAAAGGCGGGGGATAACAACAGAATACCGATCATATCAATCGGGTGTCGGTGGGGGGAGGGTTTTTCCGCCGGCAACCCCCACCATACTAACGGTAAGGCGATCAGGGTAAGGGGAATATTGACGTAAAAAATCCAGCGCCAGCTTAAACTGTTGAGAATAAGCCCGCCGAACACCGGCCCCAGAATCGGGCAAATGACGGCAATGACGCTGACAATCGACAGCACCTGTCCTAAATTGCGCCCGTCAGCTGACTGGACAATCATGGTCTGCATTGTGGGCATGAGCAAGCCAGCGCCTACGCCCTGGATCAGCCTGAAAGCGATCAATGTTTCCACATTCCAGGCCAGAGCGGAAAACACTGATCCCACTAAAAATAGGGCGAGGGAGAAGAGATACACCCGTTTGCCGCCGAAGCGGTTGAAAGCCCAGCCGGAAAAGGGTACGGCGATGCCCATGATGAGGGCAAAGCCGGTGATCACCCACTGTACCACGGATAAGGAGCTGTGCAGGTCCCCGGCAATGGAGTGTATGGCGATGTTGACCATCGTTAAATTCAGCGCCGGCGCCAACATACCAAACACTAGAATCAGGGAGGTTTTCAGCAGACGCGGGTCGAGCTTGTCTCCCGCTGCTTGGGCGGCGTTGTCAGACATGAATAATTCCTCTTTTCTATTTTATCTCGCGCGTTTTTAGCTCGCGCCTTAGCGGATAATGCGTATCGTGTCGGGCTTACGTGCTGGTGCGGGCGATTCCGCGCCGCTAAAACCGACGACGGCGGCGGAACAAATCGTATGTTCTCTGGGAATGCCCAATTCCGACAGATAGGCGCGCACGCCGGCGTCGTCGCGCAGCCAATGCAGCTGATTGATATAACAACTTCCTAAACCCAGCGACTGCGCCGCCAGGAAGATGTTCTGGAGCGCCAGAGAGCAGTCCGCCATCGCGTTTTCGTAGTCCGGCAGATTGGAAGCAATAATGAGGGTCGGCGCTTCCCGATAGAAGGTATAGCCTTCCCTTTGCGAATGTTCTTTGATCGCCAGCTTTCCGGGATAGTCGTCGTCAGGAAGCCAATGCCGGAAGCCTTCCCGCACCAGCTCGTTCAAATGCAGCAGCGCCTCTTTTTTCTGAATCGCCGTAAACAGCCAGCTTTGATGATTGCCGCCGCTGGGGGCCCAGATGGCGGCGTCAAGCAGGGTATCCAATTGCTCCGCTGAAATTTGCTGCTCTGTAAAGCGGCGCGTACTCCTCCGGGCGTGAATACAAGCCAAGACTTCGTTGTTGAACATGATAGCGCCTCCTTATTATTCATACGTAAATTTGTAATGGTGGATGGGGATATGCGACCTATTCGATATATAATGGCGAAGAGCTATAAGAAACGTTGAGTTTCTTATAGTCATATGTTATAATAAGCGTGACGAAAATGCAAGCGGGAAAAAGTATTTTTTTGAGGAAGAGGTTGAAGACGCGCGTATGGAGGGCCAAAAAAAGAACCGCCGCCGGGGCGAAGTCCTGGAAGCGGCGATACTTCAAGCCGCTTGGGACGAACTGAGAGAGGTTGGCTACAACCGCCTGACGATGGAAGGGGTGGCGGCGCGGGCCAAAACCAATAAAGCGGTGGTGTATCGCCGTTGGGCGAACAAAGCCCAGCTCGTTTCCGCGGCCTTGCGTAAGTATATAATGAGGCCGGTGACGGAGGTTCCCGATACCGGCAGTCTGCGGGAAGACGTGCGGATGCTGCTACGCGGCTTATCAAGCGTACTGCAAACCATCGGCGCGGAAACGATGCGCGGTCTGATGGGCGAACATTCTCTGAATGATATGGTTACGCACATTCCGGGAAAAAAGAACCGCTTGACGATCACCATGACGGCGATTCTGCGCCACGCCGAACAGCGCGGGGAAATCAATCCGGGAAAAATGACTCCCCGCGTGATTTCCCTGCCCCTGGATTTGATGCGCTATGAAATTCTTACGACCCTCGAGCCGATGGCGGATCACGTGATCGATGAAATCGTGGATACGATTTTCATACCTCTCGTCCGGCGCTAGAGAACAGCGGCGGCGCGTTGTCGGCGCGAAAGCTCAGAAAACAGGAGGCGTAAAGTTTTGTACGATATTGCGATCATTGGCCTTGGCCCTGGGGGAGCGACGCTGGCGCGCTTGCTCGGCCGCAGCTTTAGGGTGGCGGCGATTGATAAAAAAGGGCCGGTTGCGGACGGGTTCCGGAAGCCTTGCGGCGGTTTATTGGCGGCTGACGCGCAAAAAGCGCTGTCCCGCTTCAATTTAACTCTGCCCAAGGACGTGCTGGTGGATCCGCAGATCTTTGCGGTGAAGACCGTGGATACCCAGCAAAATCTCTTGCGGCATTATCAACGCTTTTATATCAATCTGGATCGGCATAAATTTGACCGCTGGCTGACGTCGCTCATCCCCCCGCGGGTGGAAGTGCTGGAACAGGCGACCTGTACGGATATACAAAAAAAAGAGGACGGTTACGAGATCACCTATCGCAGCCAAGGAATTTCGCGCCAAATTTCTTCCCGTTGGATCATCGGCGCGGACGGCTCCAATTCCATCGTGCGGAACCGTCTTTTTGCGCACCGGAAAATTCAGCGCTACCTTTCCCTTCAGCAGTGGTTTCCCGAACAGAGCGTCAGTCCGTTTTATTCCTGCGTCTTTGATCGAGAGATCACCGATTCCTACTGTTGGAGTATCTCCAAGGACGGGTTTTTTATTTTGGGCGGCGCTTTTCCGGCGCGGGATAGCAAACAACGGTTTGAACGCTTGAAAATAAAGCTGCGGGAACAGGGGTTCGTCTTTGGCGAGCCGCTAAAAACCGAGGCTTGTCTGGTTTCCAGGCCGCGGCGCTGGCGCGACTTTTGCACCGGCGAAGACGGCGTGTTTTTATTGGGAGAAGCGGCGGGTTTTATCAGTCCCAGTTCGCTGGAAGGAATCAGTTATGCCCTGAACAGCGCCTATCAGCTGGCGGCCATCATCAATTCACGCTGTAAAAATCCCCAGCGGGCGTACCGGCGCAAGACCTTTCCCATGCGCGTCAAATTATG
>JAITOS010000023.1 GCA_031289815.1 Peptococcaceae bacterium
TCGTAGCCCAAGTGGGGAATATAAGCGGTGGCGAAAGCGAAGGAAGCGGCCAGCAGCGCGGCGCATCTTTCCGCGTCCGGCTCCAGAAGCTCGACGCATTTGGTCCGAAACAGGGCGACCGCCCGCTCCAAAAGAGCTAAACTCTCCAGCAGCGCGTCGGCGATGAGCGGTAAAAAGGCGTTAAGTTCAAATTCTCCGTGCGCGGCGGCCATCGTGATCGCCTGATCATTGGCGATAACCCGGATCGCCGTTTGCATGACCATTTCCGGAATCACCGGATTCACCTTACCCGGCATGATGGTACTGCCGGCCTGCATGGCGGCCAGCTTGATCTCGCCCAAACCGCCGTGCGGGCCGGAGTTCATCAGGCGCAGATCGTTGGCAATCTTCATCAGATTGACCGCCAGCGCTTTGAGCAGCCCGGACACCTCGACGAAAACATCGTTGTTCTGCGTGATGTCCATCGGGTATTCAGCGGCGGCCAAACCGATGCCGGTCAGCTTCCTCAGCTCCTCTATCACCCCGAAACGGTACTTCCGCTCGGCGGTATCGGCCAAGCCCACCGCGGTGCCGCCCAGGTTCACCTGCCGCAAGCGTTCCTCCACCTTATACAGCCGCCAGCGGTCGCGGGCGATCGCCTGAGCGTAAGCGCCGAATTCCGCGCCCAAAGTGATGGGAACCGCGTCCATCAGCTCCGTCCGTCCCAGCTTGGGGATCTCGTCAAACTGGTTTTCCTTTTCCTGCAAGGCCTGCTGCAAACGGGCGCAGCCCTCGCTCAACAGCCGCAAACGCTCCACTGCGGCGATACGCAAGGCGGTCGGATAGACGTCGTTGGTCGATTGTCCGCGATTGACGTCGTCAAGGGGATGAATCAGCTCATAACGGCCCGGAGGTTCGCCTTGGAGCCGCAGGGCCAGATTGGCCAGCACTTCGTTGACGTTCATGTGCAAAGAGGTTCCCGCGCCGCCCTGCAAAGCGTCCACGATAAACATCTCGTCCGCTTCTCCGGCCAGGACGCGGTCACAGGCCTGGACGACCGCCGCGTAAACCCCTTCCCGGCCCACTCCCAAACTCTCATAGGTGAGCGCCACCGCCTTCTTCACCTTGACCATCGCGTAGATCAGCCCGCGGTCCGCTCGCTTATAGCCCAAAGCGAAATTTTCGCTGGCCCGGGCGCTCTGACTGCCATAGAGCGCCTCCTCAGGCAGGAATACCTCGCCCAAACCGTCCTTTTCCGTCCTCATTCTCATCTGTCATCCCTCCAGCTCCGCTAAAATATGAGGGAACACGGACAGACTGCGCTTTAAGATGCCTTGCATATAGGCGATCAGAATCCCGTAATTGGTCATCGGCGTCTGTTGATCCAGCGCGCAGGCCTGACGGTATTTCATCTCCCTTTCTCCCAACATACAGGCGCCGCAATGCACGATCCAGCGATAGGGAGAAAGATCCTCCGGAAATTCCGCTCCCGAAGTGAACAGGAATTCCGGCTTCTTGCCGGTGTACTGCCGGATCCAGCGCGGCAGCTTGACCGTGCCGATATCGTCGCATTGCCGGTGATGGGTACAGCCTTCGCTGATGAGCACCGGATCGCCGTCCTCCAGAGTTTCCAAGGCTTTTACCCCTCGAACCGCCGTGTCCAGCACCCCTTTATAGCGCGCCATGAGGATAGAAAAGGAGGTCAGGGGAATATCCGGCGGCGTATCGGCGGAAGCCTTGGCGAAGACCTGACTGTCCGTGATCACCAAACTGGGGCGGCGTCCGAGGTTTTCCAGCGTTTCCTTTAATTCAAATTCCTTGACCACGATGGCCGCCGCGTCCGCCTCCAAAATATCGCGGATGGTCTGCTGCTGAGGCAGAATCAAACGTCCTTTAGGAGCCGCCTGATCGATCGGTACCACCAGCACCACAAAATCCGAGGGATGGATCAGGTCGCCGACGAGGCGCAGTTTGATTTCCTCTTTGACCGCCAGCGAAGCGATTTTTTCTTTGAGGGCGCTGATCCGGGTTCCCTGCTCGGCGCTGACATAGATTTCGTTTTCCCCCACCGGCGGTATGGTTGTGAGCAGATCACATTTATTGTAGGCGACGACAAAACGGATGTCTTTTTCCCGAAAAAGGAGGATCAATTCCTCGTCGGCCTGCGTCTTGCCAACCGCCGCGTCCACCACCAGCACGGCGACGTCGCTCTGATTGAGAACCTGCCGGGCTCGCCGCACGCGCAGCTGCCCCAACTCTCCCTCATCGTCGATCCCCGGCGTATCAATGATCAGCACCGGGCCCAGCGGCAAGAGCTCCATCGCCTTGCGCACCGGATCGGTGGTCGTTCCTTTGACGGGAGAGACGACAGCCATCTCCTGTCCGGTCACAGCGTTGACCAGGCTGGATTTTCCGGCGTTGCGCCGACCAAAAAAACCGATATGCGTCCTTTCGCCCGTCGGCGTTGCGTTCATTCCCATCATTTTCCCCTCCCATCGTTTTCCCTCCTATAAGCGAAAGTCCCGGCTGCCGCTTTGAATCTCGTTCAAATGCTCTTCCACTAAGCTCCGTACCTTTTCATTAGGAATATTACCCATTTCCAGGGCGATCAGCGCGTCGCCCATCGCTCGCGTTTTCGGAGCGGCGTAATCCAGCAGATATTCTTTGAGGGTCATCAGGGCGTTGGGATGACAGCAGTTTTGTATCTGACCGCTCTTGCATAAGGCCATGAAACGGTCGCCCACGCGGCCTTCACGGTAACAGGCCGTGCAAAAGCTGGGGATATGACCCAGTTCCATCAGCCAGGACACCACCTCGTCCAAACTGCGGTGATCACTGACCTCAAATTGCTCCGAATTATCTTCCGCCGCTTCCGGCTCGCAGTAGCCGCCCACGCTGGTCCGACTGCCGCCGCTGATCTGGGAAACGCCCAGCTCCAGCACCCGTTCGCGGCACTTTTGGCTCTCGCGGGTGGACACGATCATACCGGTATAGGGTACCGCGATACGGATACAGGCGGTAATCTTGGCAAAGGTATCATCGCTGATCCCATTGGTAAATTGACCGGGATCAATATCGTCAGCGGCGCGAATGCGCGGCATACTGATCGTGTGCGGCCCTACGCCGTGCGCGGCCTCTAAATGTTCGGCGTGCATGAGCAGGGCGGCGAATTCATAACGGTATAATTCCAGACCGAAGAGAACGCCCAGCCCCACATCGTCCACGCCCCCCGTCATCGCCCGATCCATCGCCTCAGTATGCCAGGCGTAGTCATGCTTGGGCCCGGTGGGATGCAGTGTTTCATAGCTTTCCTTATGATACGTTTCCTGAAAAAGGATATAGGTGCCGATCCCCGCCGCTTTCAATTGGGCGTACTCCTCCACGGTCGTGGCCGCGATATTCACGTTCACCCGGCGAATCGCGCCGTTCTTGTGTTTGACGCTGTAGATCGTTTGAATGGATTCCAAAATATATTCGATCGGGCTATAGAGCGGGTGTTCTCCGGATTCGAGCGCCAGCCGCTTATGTCCCATATCCTGCAAGGCCGTCACCTCTCTGACGATATCCTCCTGGGACAGCTTTTTGCGGGCGATATGCCCGTTCTGCCGGTGATAGGGACAGTACAGACAACCGTTGACACAATAATTGGACAGGTACAACGGCGCGAACATCACGATACGGTTGCCGTAAAAATCCTGTTTGATTCTCTTGGCCAGAGCGAATATTTCCTGATTCTTATCCTCCAGCTCACAGTCCAGCAGCACGGCGGCCTCTCGATGGGACAAGCCTTTTCCCTGGCTGGCCTTTTCCAGAATAGCGTCGATCAGGACGGCATTCGTCTTGTTCTTCCCGGCGTAATCCAGGGTTTCCAGCACCTCTTCATGGCTGATGAATTCTTCGGCTCGTAATGATTTTGGATTATACATAGCTTTCCTCCTGTTCTTCCGGGTTGGCTTGCTCCCTTCCCGTCAGTGTATTTTGAATGAAACCGGCGCAGTCCCCGCGAGATACAACCACGTCGTAACCGATCCCCCGCATACGGTTCTGCATACAATGGCGGCATTCCGCCGCTTCATCCCCGGTACAGATCTTATTGTCGTACAAGAGATATTTTTCGCGCACGCCCACCGGCGACAGATTGGGCATGACCACATTGGCTCCCGCCTGAACGCCCAGCTCGCGGCCCTGGGGATGAATCGTCCCCAAAGCGGTGGTCGCCGGCAGCAGCAGCGCCGGGTCCAGCAACCGGAGCATACCGAGCAGAAACAGGGTCGCCTCCAGGGTTCCGGCGGGTTCCCCGGCCAACGGGGTATCTTTATGCGGGATAAAGGGGCCGATCCCCACCATCTGCGGCGTCAGTTCTTTGATAAAGAGCAGATCATCTACCAGACAGTCCGTGGTTTGTCCCGGCGATCCCACCATGAAGCCGCAACCTACCTGATAGCCGATCTCCTTGAGCTCATACAAACATTGCAACCGCTCCCGCAGGGACATGGACGCGGGATGCAGGAGATCGTAATGCTCCTGATTGGCCGTTTCGTGCCGGAGCAAATAGCGCTCGGCGCCCGCTTCAAACAAAAGCCTGTAGCTCTCGCGGCTGCGCTCCCCCACCGAAAGGGTGATCGCGCAATCCGGATGCCGCCCGTGAATCTCCCGCACGATCTCAGCCAGACGCTCATCCGTAAAGTAGGGATCCTCTCCGCCTTGCAGCACAAAGGTGCGAAAGCCCAGTTCATGTCCCTGTCGGCAGCAATCGAGAATCTGCTCTTTGCTGAGCCGGTAGCGGTCAGCTTGCCTGTTACTGTTGCGAATGCCGCAGTAAAGGCAGTCGTTGCGGCAATAATTGGTGAATTCAATCAGCCCGCGCATATACACCTCCCGGCCATACAACTGTTGTCTCACCACGCACGCCCGTTGGAAAAGATAGGGGGCGAGCCCTTCCTCCTGCCGTCCATCGATCAAATCCTTAAATTCCCGGCGGGAAAGCGTTCGTTCCCGCTCTAATTTATCCACCAGCTTCTTCATCCTTACCTCCTATATCCGTGATCACGCTGGAATAGGCGGTCTTGGCGCTGACTCCCGATAAACGCCCGATCTTTCCGGATAGAGCGCTGATCATGTCCTGCGGCGCGTCCATAGCGATACTGATCACATTAATCTTTTTTTCACGATACGGAATCCCCATCCTGCCGATGATATACGCGGCGTATTGGTGCAACAGGCGATTCATTTCCTCCACCGAATTGGGATTTTCCACGATCACGCCGATGATCGCCACCCTGCTTTCCATTGACCATCCCGCCTTTCCGCAAATTCTGATCTTTCTCTCTGTCCTCGTTGTCCTCGCTGTCCTCTCTGTCCGCTTTCTAGCCGCGCCGCTTTCCTGATCCCGGACCTTTTTCAAAATCCCATCAAAAAAGCGCCCCCGAAAGGCGCTACTTGTTTCTATAGCCGAAGCTAAATTTCGATGCGCGCACCTTCCGTTTCGAGAAAAAGTCTTAACGTCAGAAGCATCTGTTTTTATTCGGTTGTGATTTAACCGTCTGTTTTCAGTATGAGGCGTCGGGGTGTTTTTGTCAAGATGGGCGTCTGATTTTTGTCTGATTTCTCTGAATTTTTGCTGCCCCCGTGTCCAAAGAGTGTCCGCGAGTTGAAGGATCACCGTATCCTGTCGATTTTCTTTTGCTGGGGTCGGGCGGAGGGCGGTGCCTTCGGTTGCTGGGGAGGCCACGAAGGATGGACGGGTGCGTTTTCGTTTGCTGAAAGGCCGCGAAGGGTGGACGGTTCCGCTTTTCGTTTGCTGAAAGGCCACGAAGGACGGACGGTTCCGCTTTTCGTTTGCTGAAAGGCCGCGAAGGACGGACGGTTCCGCTTTTCGTCCCGCTGCGCCTTCCTGGCGCAAAGGGACGCGCTCGGCGTCCATGCCTCGCTTGGCGCGGAACCGCCCGCCCTTCGCTGGGTTTTGGGGTCTACGGGGAAGAAAGACGCTCGCCCTCGGCTTCGCTGTGCGAAAACTGAGGGGCGAGCGTTGTGCGTTTGGGTTTCGTTGTTTGCGGCTTAGCGGATTCGTTTGGTTGTATAGCGTGTTCTTGCTTGATGGCTTCAAGTGTGAACGAGTAAAGCATATTTGTCAATCCTTTCATTCATACTTCATCCATTTGCTGACTTTTTTACCATACAACAACTGCCTCGCAATATCAAGAGGACGCGTGGGTTTCATCTGTACTGTTCTCAGTACATTGTCAGAGGAGTATTGACGATAGTACAAAGATATTTTATACTCAGGGTGAAAGAAGGCGATCGGCCTACAACGCGGAAGGCGGCGTTAATAGTAATGACAACGGCTGAACAGATAACAAGCATGATCGGATACCTGCCGGAGACTCAGCAACTGGCAATATTGCGTCTGGTGAATAGTTTACTGCCTGATGATATTGCAACGCCGGAAGATTTGGCGGCAATTGTCAAAGCAGAACGGGAATATACAAATGGTGAGACAGTCGGGTTTGATGAAGTCATGAAGGAATTAGGTCTGACAGAGGATGATATAAAATAACGCCGTTGT
>JAITOS010000114.1 GCA_031289815.1 Peptococcaceae bacterium
ATCAAGAAATATCTGCTTGCTGTGCTGTTCAACGCACCAAGTACGATCGACAGCTATTACGCCGCGCTCGTCGCCCATGACATGGCGAGCGGTCAGATTTGAGGCGGCGATATGAAAAAGAAAATTCAGGCGGATCCAGCCGAGAACCCGCTGTATCACGACACGTGGAAGCTGCTGAAAAAGTACCGCGACGTGGTGTGGAGCCTTGAGCTGTCGGTGCAGCAAGCGCGGCGGCGGTTCCAGATCGAGTACGGCAGCAGCATCGAGGATTTTCTGGATTCGATTTACATCGCCGGCGCGGATTTGTCCGGCAGCGACGTCGAGCAGCACGCCAAGAGTATCGAGCGCAGTCACCGAATGCTGAAGCTCATGGAGTCGGCGGTCGGGCTGCTGCGGGACAAGCACAAGAATGGCGAGCTGTACTATTGGGTTCTGTATTACACATTCCTTGTGCCGCAGCAACTCCGAAATGTGGAGGAAATCATTGAGAAATTGCGTCCGCATACGCAGGACATGTGCCTGAGAACATATTACAACAAGCGGCGGGAGTCCATAGAAGTCCTCAGCGGAATCCTCTGGGGGTATACGGCACAGGATTGCAATGAAATATTAGAGCAATTTTTTTCGGAACGCTCCGATGAAGCATGAACGCAACCGCGCGCCGCCCGAGACTGAAAATCAACCGGGCGGCGCGCTAACTCTATTCCTCAAGCAAAAAATCAATGATGTATTCATATACATTGTGCGGCGAAAACCTAAAATAATCAGTAGTTTTGCCCGTGAAAAGGCAAAACTATATGTCAATTGAAAAATCTTAAATATTTCTCGATCAGTTTTGCGAGCCCTTTTATTGTTGGATTTGCAGTGTTTTTTAGGTTTGCCCAATAAGCATCTTGACATACGCACAGATGTTGGGTATAATAACAACGGTGATTTTAATGAGTTATATTGCAACCACGATTGAACGCGAAGCGGTGCAAATGTCTGCGCTGCTCGGCTTATATGTGGAACAGCTTGCCGTGCTGCCCAAAGGCTCGTTGCGTGTCAAAGAGAGAAACGGCAAGAATTACTTCTATCTCTCATATCGCAAAGAGGGTAAGGTCGTAACTGATTATGTCGGCAATGATGAAACCGCCCTTAACAGCTTGAAAGAACAGCTTGAGCGACGCCAAAATATTGAGCGCCTGCTTAAAGCCATTAAGCGAGAGTTACGCCTTATGAATAAGGCGTTGGAGGCAGCGAAATGATAACTTATCACGGCGGCGCCGTTCCTGTCGAACCCCCAAAAATCATGCCCAGCGAACGCAAACTGGATTTTGGCGAGGGTTTTTATACTACCTATAACCGGGAGCAAGCCATACGCTGGTCTGAACGTGTGGCGGCCAGACGGAAAACCGGCGTCCGCATTGTTACCGAATACGAATTTGATTTGGAAACCGCTGAAATGGAACTGCAAATCATACGCTTTGACAAGCCTGACGAGGCGTGGCTGGATTTCGTCAGTGCGAATCGCAATGGCCGCGCCTTGACGGAATCCTATGACATTGTTATTGGACCTGTCGCGGATGACGCGGTGTACATGACCGTCCTCTTGTATGAGCAGGGCGTCTTGGATAAGGACACGGCTATCAGACAGTTAAAAGTGCAGGAGCTTTTTAGCCAAGTCCTGTTCCATACCGAAAAATCCCTGCGGTTCTGCCGGTATATCCGGCATGAAACGATTGGAGGAAATTAAGCGTGGAAAAGAACAAATTCGCGGCAATCCTGCCGATACTCGTTGGCGGCCTAACCAATAAAATCATTGCGGAAACAGGCGTCAGCGAAGATGAAGCCTTTGATAAGCTGTATAATTCAGAACTGTACGCTACGCTTGAAAACGAGGAAACGAAAGTTTGGACTTACAGCGTCCCCAAACTTTTTGACCTTTATCAAGCCGAGATAACCACGGGGAAATTAGACCTCCCCGAATATTAAAGGAGGATGACCTTATGCCGGAAGTCGTTAAATTCAAAGCGTTTTGCCTCGAACGGTACAAACACGAACACAACATGAACGGCAAGGACGCCATTCGTCTGTTTGAGCGTTACGGTGTGATGGACTATATCGGTTCATTCTATGACGTGCTTCATACCTTTGGAGATAAATATATCGTCCAAGACATAGACCTTTTCATTGAAGCTCGGCAGTCCGTTTAACGGACGACGGCACTCTGTTCCGTTTCCATATTCACTATATTGCGCCTATCTTTTTCAAATAGGCGAAGCCCTGCGGGAAACCCTGAACTCTGGCAATGAAGCCCTCTACACCGCGGACGGCAATACCCTCGTAGACGCCCTCACCGGCTCCGTCCTCGCCGCCAAAACCCGTAGCGCCATCGTCTTCACTCCCAACAACGACCCCACGGGAGCGGACTTTGGCAACATCTTCTCAACAGCCCAGCAAAATAGACCCCCAAACACAGGCATCCAAAACGCCCCCACGCCGCCCCGTCCCCGCCTTCCCTCGCTCTAAAACCCCCAAAGCCCAGCGAAGGGCGGACGGTTCCGCGAAAAGCGAGGCATGGACGCCGAGCGCGTCCCTTTGCGTCAGGAAGACGCAGTGGGACGAAACGCGGAACCGTCCGCCCTTCGCGGCCCTCAGCAAACGAAAGCGCCCCTGCTCGTCCTTGAAAATACGCCTTGAAAATAGCGATATGTCTCGTTGCTGTTTCTGAGATAGATGAAAATATAAGGAAGATATGCTAAAATGAATAGGAAAGAGAAGCTTGTCAAAGGAGATTGGATGGATGATCTCAACCGTGGGATCACGGAGTATTTAAAGAAAGATTATATTTCTTTTCACGTTCCGGGACATAAAGGGCGCCGTGATCTATTGGCGAAGATCTCATTTCCGGCGGGAGATGTGACGGAATTGCCCGGCTTGGATCAGCTTCAGGCGCCGCAAGGCGTCATCGCGCAAGCACAGCGGCGGGCGGCGGCGATTTTCGGCGCGGACGAGAGTTTTTTTTTGGTGAATGGCGGCACGGTTGGCAATCAGGCGATGTTGCTGAGTATCGCGGGAGAAAAACCGAAACGGGTTTTGCTGGAGAGACAAGCGCATCGTTCCGTGAGTTCCGGCTTGATTTTAAGCGGCTTGACCCCGGAATATCTTTGGCCGGTACTGCACCCGGATTTCAATCTCTGTCTGGGACTGGATGTGGAGCAAAGGCTGCTGACCGGCAAGGATATCCAGGCCTGTCATCTGACGTATCCGAACTATTATGGAGCGGCGATCCACCTGGAGCGGATGATGGCGTGGCGGGACGCGGAGTGTCCGGCGCTGCCGATGCTGATTGATCAGGCCCACGGCGCGCATTACTTGAATGAATGCTTTCCAACCGGCGCTTTGGCCTTGGGCGCTGATCTGGTGACGCAAAGCGCGCACAAGACGCTTGGCGCTTTGACGCAAGCCGCCCTGCTGCACCGGCGAGGCTCCCGCGTCCGGCGATTGGCGCTGAAGCAAGCCCTGGACGTGTTGCAAACCTCCAGTCCGAGTTATTTATTGATGGCTTCGCTGGAGAGCGCCGTGGAATTGGCCGGCCAAAAGCAATATTGGGAAGGCTTACGCGAGGAAGTAGAAAAAATCCATGCAAAGGTAGGAGGTTTTCTGCGGCTTTTAGGCCCTGCGGACGAGGGGAAGTATGGGATTTGGCAAGTGGATTGGTCAAAAATTCTGGTCAATACGCGTCCGTTAGGGGTACCAGCCGCTGTTTGCGTGGACTATTTACGTCGGCGTTTCCGTATCGAGCCGGAGCTCTGGGATGAGGAAAATATTCTTTTTGTTTTGGGAATAGGGAATACGCCGAGGGAGGTTGAACTCCTCAGGCGAGGCTTAGAAAGTCTGCTGACGAAGGCGTTTCAAGACGACCGGCGAGCCGCCGGAGGAAGCGCCAGCCCCTTTGTTTTTGAAGAAGCGCGGTGGCTCCAAAGTCCGCCGTCGGTTCGGATGACGCCGCGCGAGGCCTTTTTAGCGCCTAAACGTGAAGTGCCTTTGGCAGATTGTCCGGGGCAGATTTGCGGGGAAACCGTGGCGCTTTATCCGCCGGGGATTCCATTGATCATGATGGGGGAAGAGATAACGAGGGAGATTGTGGAGATGCTGGTAAACAAGAGGAAGGCTTCCTGGCAGGGATGGTCGGACGCTGAGCGTCAAACGCTGCGGATTATCGATGGCTGAAGAAAAGGCGGTCTCCATGAAAGTATCGATGGCGTTGCTGGAAAAAGCGGCCCTAAGGGATCAACTGACGCATTGCCTGCTTTTTCATAGCGGCAGCCGGCAAGAGCGGGAGGAAATGGGTACGCGTTTGGCGATGATCTTAAATTGTCAAGGGCAGCAAGACAGACCTTGCCGGGAGTGTATATCGTGCCGAAAGATTGCTTCGGGAAACCACCCGGATATTTCGGTCATAGAACCGCTTAAAGATACGTTGCGGATGGAACAAGTGCTGGCTTGGCAGGAAAAGGTGTATCGCAAACACTTAGAGGGCCGGTATAAGGTGTGCAGATTTGAACAGGCGGATAAACTGACGGTTCCGGCTGCCAACGCGCTTCTTAAAGTCCTGGAAGAGCCGCCGGAGCGGACGGTCATTATCTTGAGCGCGGAGAATGCCGAAGGAGTGCTGCCGACCTTGCGCAGTCGGGCGCAGGCAGTCTATTTTCCGGATATTCAGGGAGACGCCTGGTTGGAAAAAAACACAGCCGACTATCCGGCTGAAGCCCCTTTGGCGTGGTGGTTAAGCGGTGAAAATCCGGATGTAGCGGCCCGGATGCTGGCTTTAGGCGTTCACCAGATTCAGGAATGGCTGCGGCAGTTTTGGCAAGCCGTCGCGGCGAAGGATTTTATGCTCATGTTTCCCTTATTTGAAAAAGGAAAAGGGATTGAACGCCATCAGATAAGGATCTACCTTCAGGCCATTGGCATGAGGATAAAAACAGAAATCCGTCAGGGGGGAGCGTTGCCGGCGGCGTTGATCGCTGTGGATGAAGGGTTGGAGGCGTTGCGCCATAACACAAGTCCGCGCTTGGTGATGGAAGTATTGGCTTTAAAGCTCATGGACTTGGATGTAAAAAGAATGGAAACAGATCCTCCGTGAGCAAGGTTTGTGGAAAGGATCCGTAAAGGAGCGAGAGTGAATGATGATAGAGGTCGTAGGCGTGCGCTTTAAGCAGGCCGGAAAAGTATACTATTTTGATCCGGGAGACCTGAAACTCGCCGTGAATGACAAGGTTATTGTGGAAACGGCGCGGGGAATTGAGTACGGACAGATGGTGGTTCCCTTGCGGGAAGTAGCGAAAGAAAGCGTCGTCTTGCCGCTGAAGCAGGTGATTCGGAAAGCGACGGCCGCGGATGAAAAATTCATGGCGCAGAATAAGGCCAAAGAAGAGGAAGCCTTTCAAACTTGCTTAAAGAAAATCCAGGAACACCAACTGCCCATGAAGCTGGTCGATGTGGAATATACCTTTGACAGCAATAAGCTCATTTTTTCTTTTACAGCGGAAGGGCGCGTGGATTTTCGGGAATTAGTCAAGGATCTGGCGGCGATTTTCAGAACCCGGATTGAGTTAAGGCAGATCGGGGTTCGGGACGAAGCGAAATTGCTGGGGGGGGTCGGCTCTTGCGGGCGGGTTCTCTGCTGTTCCTCTTTCCTGGGCGATTTTGAACCGGTTTCGATCCGGATGGCGAAAGACCAAAAGCTCTCGCTGAACCCGACGAAGATCTCCGGGATTTGCGGTCGCCTGATGTGTTGCCTGAAGTATGAGAACGGTTGCTATAGCAGCGATAAAAAAGAGGAAAACCTGGGAAAAAAGGCGGCTCCGACTGCCGAAGCCCCGGCAGCTCGGGAAGAACGGCGGGCTTCAGCTGAAGAGACGGGAGAACCGTTAGCGGCTGCCACGCCGGTAATTAGTCAGGGTCAGAACGGGAAACGAAATAACAACCGGCGGAACCGGACGCCGCGAAATGGCCAAAAGGGAAAGGAGAAAAAGAATGAGACAACTGATTCAGGCATTCATTGAAGTGGAAGAAAAAATCCATTCCTTGCTTGAAGAAGTTCAAAGCTTGAAACCGTATGTGGAGGCGTTGGCAGAGGAAAATATCCGCTTGAAGCATGAAGTGTGCTCCTTACCGGAGAATGTGACGGAACAGGTCATTGCGAACGCGCGGCATCTCCAGGGGATAGCCAATGAAAACCTGGAAAAACTCTATCAGGAGGGGTTTCATGTATGCCATCTGCACTTTGCCCAACCGCTGGATGACGGTGATTGCTTGTTTTGCCGGGGATTTTTACACCGCTAGGAGGGGACGGCATGTTGGAAAGGGGAACTTTGTATGTGTGCGCGACTCCGATCGGTAATCTTGCCGATGTCACATTCAGAGTGTTGGACGTCCTGCGAAAAGCCGATCTGATCGCCGCGGAAGATACGAGGCATTCTCGGAAGCTGTTGCAGCATTATGATATTCATACCCCGATGGTCAGCTATCATGAGCATAACGAAAAGAGCAGGGCGCTGGAATTGCTGGCGAAGCTGCAAGCGGGTCTTGCCGTGGCGTTGATCTCAGACGCCGGGACGCCGGGAATATCCGATCCGGGCTATGTGATTGTCAATCTTTGCCGGGAGCATGGACTGCCGGTCGATGTTCTGCCCGGCCCGAACGCGGCGGTGACGGCCTTGATCTTATCTGGTTTACCGGCGGACCGTTTCGCTTTTTTGGGTTTTTGTCAGGGAAAGATTTCAGAGCGGCGGCGCAGAGTAGAAGAATACGCGCAAATACCCATGACGCACATATATTATGAAGCGCCGCACCGTTTGGCCGCTTTGCTGGCGGAGATGGCGAAAGTCTATGGAGAGCGGCCGGCGGCGGTGGTAAGAGAAATCAGCAAGCTCCACCAGCAGGTCCATCAGGGAACCTTGCCGGAGCTGGCGGCAGAATTTGCCCTTCAACGCCCGCGGGGAGAGTGCTGTATTGTGGTAGGCGCGTATGCGAAGCAGTCGAGACTCGGAACCCCGGATGAATGGCGCGCGGCGGCGGAGAAGAAAATAGAGAGGGGGATTCCTTCCTCCGTGGCGATGAAAGAAACCGCCCAAGAATTTGATGTCAGCAAGAGAGCGGTCTATCAGGCGGTATTGGACGGCAAAAAAAAGGAAGACGTAGCGTCCTCCTGAGGCTTGGCTGCGTAAAAGATTTTAAGAGCCAAACATGCTTACATCTATGTAGTTATCGCTTGCGCTGCTAAACAGCCTGAGAATCAGAAAGGTTCGCCAAAGCGCTCATGGCTTTGGCGCATTCCGGGCAGATGTTCTTGTTGCGGAAAACCTGGATGTCGCTGGCATTGCCACAGAAAACACAAGCCGGTTCATATTTTTTTAAGATAATTTTTTCCTGATCGACGTAAATTTCCAGTGCGTCCTTTTCATCAATGCCGAAGGTCCGACGCAATTCAATGGGTAATACGACGCGGCCGAGCTCATCTACTTTTCTTACGATTCCTGTTGACTTCATCATCTTGGTATCTCTCTCCTTTATTATCTCTTTTTTCTTTGTCGATTTTTTTCGACAAGAATATACACCCTTATGATACCAAGCGTACCAGTAAAAGTCAACTTAAAAGTATAAATATATATAATAAAAGTATAAATTTATATAACATTAGAATTATCCGGAAAAAGAGAATGATTTTCAGGGAAAAATATAATTTTTTGATAGGGGGAAAACCCATGAAGTACTACGTAACGACGCCTATTTTTTATCCCAATTCCAGCCCGCACATCGGCACCGCCTACACGACGATCGCGGCGGACGCGCTGTGCCGCTATCGCAGAATGCGCGGCGATGAAGTGTATTTTCTTACCGGAACCGATGAAAACGCGCAAAAGATTGTACGCACGGCGGAAGCCTTACAGCAAAGCCCTAAAGAATATATCGACGAAGTGGTTGAAAAGTTTAAGGAACAATGGGAGGCGTTCGCCGTTACCCATGATGATTTTATCCGCACGACGGAAGAACGGCATCAGAAAGTGGTTCAGCGGATTTTTCAGCAGCTGTTTGACCAGGGAGATATCTATAAGTCGGAATATGAGGGCTGGTATTGTACGCCTTGTGAGACTTTTTGGACGGAGAGCAAGCTGGCGGAGGGCAAATGCCCTAATCCGGATTGCGGGCGGGAAGTGGAATTGCTGAAGGAAGAGAGCTACTTCTTCCGGTTGTCGAAATATCAGGAGGAGCTGCTGACCTACATCCGGGAACATCCCGAATTCATTCAGCCCATATCCCGGCGCAATGAAATGCTGCGCTTTATCGAAGGCGGGCTGGAGGATTTATGTGTTTCCCGAACCACCTTTCAATGGGGGATCCAGGTTCCCTTTGATCCCAAGCACGTGGTCTATGTCTGGCTGGACGCGCTGATTAACTATATTTCGGCCTTGGGCTATCCGGATGGGGAAAAATACAAAAAATACTGGCCGGCGGACGTGCATTTGATGGGCAAAGATATCGTCCGTTTTCACGCGGTGATCTGGCCCATTATTCTGTTGGCGTTGAAGGCGCCGCTGCCCAGGGTGGTCTACGGACACGGCTGGTTTATGAGCAAAGAAGGCGGGAAGATTTCCAAATCGCGCGGCAACGCTCAGAATTCTTTTGAATTGATTGATCGCTACGGCTCGGACGCGGTTCGTTATTTCCTCTTGCGGGAAATGCTGCCGGGGGCGGACGGGACGTATTCGGAAGACAATCTGGTGGAGCGGTTGAACAGCGATTTGGCCAATGATTTCGGGAATTTTGTTTCCCGAACGCTGGCGATGATTGAAAAATACCGGGCGGGAATCTTGCCTGAGCCTGGTCCGGATACCGAGGTGGAGCGGGAAATTCAGGCGTTGGCGCTGGAAATTAAAGCGAAGGTGGAACAGTGCTGGGAGGCTTTTGATCCTGCCGGAGCGTTGGAGCAGATCTGGCGCTTGGTCAGTCGGGCCAATAAGTATGTCGATGAAACGGCGCCCTGGGATTTAATTAAGCAAAAAGATCAAGCCGAGCGGCTGAAAACCGTCCTCTATACGTGTACGGAATGTATACGGCTTTTGCAGCTGTTCCTGGCGCCGTTTATGCCGGGGGTGCCGGCCAAAATCGCGGCCTTGATTCAGCATAACGCCGATGCCGATCATCTGGATTGGGAGGATACCGGACGCTGGCGCGTATTGACGCCGGGTACCCAGATCCGTAAAGGAGAGTCTTTATTCCCCAGGGTGGATCTGTCCCAGTGGGAAGGAGAGCCGGTGACGGCGGCTGAGAATACAGCGCCGGACGCCGGAGCGGCGGTGGCGGAACTGTCGGAAGCGGCGGCAATACCGGAAACGCCGGAATTTGAGCCGTTGAAAGAGGAAATCTCGATGGACGACTTCGCTAAATTGGATCTGCGCGTGGTTAAGGTGATCCGCGCGGAGAAAGTGGAAAAGACGGATAAGCTGCTGAAGCTGGAAGTGGAGATGGCGGGAGAGCTGCGCACGGTGGTTTCCGGCATTGCCGGACATTATCAGCCGGAAGAGCTGATTGGCAAAGCGGTGATTCTGGTAGCGAACCTGAAACCGGTGAAGCTGAGAGGAATCCAATCACAGGGCATGATTTTGGCGGCTTCTCACGGCTCGCTGCTAGAGGTGCTCGGCGTAGATAAGGAGCTGCCGGGAGGTGCGCGAGTCAAATGATTTGGGATACGCACGCTCATTTGGATGATAAAAAATACAGCGATGATTTGGGTGAAGTCAGACAGAGAGCCAAAGACGCGGGAGTAACCCGTATCCTGAATGTGGGGTACGATTTAGCGGCGTCGGAAAGATCCGTGAAAATGGCGCACAGCTATCCGGAGTTTTACGCGGCGGTGGGGGTTCATCCGCATGACGTCAAGGCGACCAGCCAAAAAACCTGGGACCGGTTGCAGAGCTTGGCGAAAGAGGATCGCGTCCTGGCTTGGGGAGAGATTGGCCTGGATTTTTACCGGGATTTATCGCCGCGGCCCAAGCAGAGGGAAGCGTTTATTCAGCAAATAGAGCTGGCGGACGCCGCCGGTTTGCCGGTGATCATCCACAGCCGGGACGCGGATGAGGAGAGCTTGAAGATCGTGAAAGCGCACCGCCCGCAGCACGGCGGGGTGTTTCATTGCTACTCCGGTTCTTGGGAAACCGCCAAAATCTTGCTGGATTTAGGGTTTTATCTCTCTTTTGCCGGCCCGCTGACCTATCGGAACGCCAGACACTTGCCGGAGGTGGCGCAAAAAGTTCCGCTTGACCGCTACTTTGTAGAAACAGACGCGCCGTATCTGACGCCGGAGCCGCACCGGGGCAAAAGAAACGAACCGGCCTTCGTGCGTGAGGTAGCGAAGAAGCTCGCTGAGTTCCGGGGAATTACTCTGGAGGAAGCGGCGGCGCAAAGCTGGAAGAACGCGGAATGCTTATTCCGGCTGACGCAGCAGAAGCTTCGCTAAAGCCATGCCGCCCAGCACCCCTAAAAAGCTGAGACTGAGATTCAGCAGCACGTTGGCGGCGGCGAAGGAATACTTGCCGTGCCGGAAAAAATGGATGGTTTCGACGCTGAAGGTCGAAAAGGTACTCAAGCCGCCCAGCATCCCCGTCGTCAAAAAGAGATTGGCAGGGGCTGAAAACAGCTGGGCCCGGCGGTCAAGCTCCAGAATAAAGCCGATCAGAAAACCGGCGATCACGTTAGAAAGCAAGGTGCCGCAGGGAAAAGCGGCGCTATGGATCAGGAACAGCTGCGTGATCGCGTACCGAAGGCAGGAGCCGATCGCGCCGCCAATACCAACCGCGAGATAGGGAAACATACACACATCCTCCTTATGATCAGGACAGCTGGAGCTCCGAGGCGGCAATCACTTCTTCCAACTGAATATCTTTTTTCAACTTATTCGCCGTGGCATAAGAGATTTCTCCGGTCTCTAATAAGGTTTGCACGGCGTCTTTTTGTGTCTGAAGAATTTTAAACTCCAAATCCTGTTTTATTTGCGCGTATTTTTTTCCTTTTTCACCGGAAAGATGTTGGTTGAAGATATCGATGATGGACATATAATGGTTGACGACTCTTTTGACGGCAATAGCATTTTCCGGGGTGGTCATTGCGGTAATCGTTTTAATAGCGGCATAGATCATCTGCGTTTTGGCGCGCGCCCATTCATCTGGCTTTGAATATCGGCGCTGGTGCAAGAATGAGCGGAATTGGCGCGGGCTGCGCGGAGGAACACGGCGGTTTTTCTCCATGCGGCGCAGGGTCAGATCCAGCATGTGGCCGATCTGATGAAGGACGTCCTCGTCAAAGGCCTTATCGGCCAGCAGGCGCTGGAGCTCTTCTTTTTCAGCGGCCAGTCCCAGCTGAATAATGTCGGCGTCATCTTTATAATCAAGCCGGATCACTCGGAGGTTGGAACTGCTTTCTTCTTCAAAAAGCGCGCGCCGGTACTGGGCGATTAGTGAATAAGCGGCTTCCTGATTCTGATCGTTTAGCTCATTTTCCAGAAAATCAATGACAGAGGTCATGATTTTTTTCCTGGCTTCGGTAATCAATTGGGTATGGTTGGCGTCGGGCTTGGCGCAAATCAGCGGCAAAGCGATATTGGCGATCAGCAAGGTCATGATAATGACGCCGCTGCTGATGAACAGGATCAGGTCTCTTTCCGGGAAAGGCGCGCCGTTGTACAGGGTCAGCGGGATGGAGAAGCAGGCGGCCAGGGTGATCGCGCCCCGGACGCCGGAGAGGGAGGTCAAAAGGGCGTTTCTGGCGCGGGGAGCTTCTTTGTTGATCAAATAAACCCAGATAAAACGGAACAGGATTAAAATCAGGGTAATGATGAGTACATAGGCAATCGCCGTAATGTTGCTGATCTGGGAGTCCATAATGATTTTTCCCAAAGTGGAGGGCAGCTGCATCCCGAACAGCAAAAAGACGAGTCCGTTAAGAATGAGCAGGAAGGTAGACCAGGTGCTTTCCGAGACCAGCCGGATGTTCGTTTCCCGGGCGGAGATCTTTTTAGGAAGTCTTAACGAGCTGATGATGCCGCAGATCACGACGGCTAAAATGCCGGAAAAGCCCAGTTTTTCAGCCAGCAAAAAAACCACAAAGGGGGTCATGATTTGAACCAGGGTAAAGAGGGCGGCGTCCTCGATTCCCATGCGTTTGAGCTTGGAGTTAAAGACGGCGATGAAATAGCTGGCCAGAGCGCCCAGGATCGCGCCGCCAATCGCCATATAAATAAAGGTGAGGGTAGCGCCGCCGATGGAAAAAGCGCCGGTGAGCTGGGCGGCAATGGCAAAATTAAAGGCGATGAGGCCGGAAACGTCGTTTAACAGGGACTCTCCTTCGACGACGGTCGAGACGCTGTGCGGCAGACGAATCTTCTGGGAAAGGGCTTTGACGGAGACGGCGTCGGTGGGAGACAAGACGGCGGCCAGGGCAAAAGAAGCCGCCAGCGGCAGCCCCGGAATCAGCCAGTAGATGCTGTAGCCGCAGATGAAAACGGTCGAGAGAACCAAGCCGAAAGCCATGAGCAGGATGGGTTTTTTAAACGCCAATAATTCCCGGTTGGAGATGTACTTACCGTCCATAAAGAGAATGGGGGCAATAAATACGAGCATAAAGATTTCGGTCTCGATATGTAAATTTACGCCGAAAGGGGAGATTCCCAATAAAAAACCCAATAAAATTTGAAAGATAGGGACAGAAACGCGGGGAATGTATTTATAGAGAATATTGGATAGGACGATAAAGAACAACAGCATGATGATGGTTTGGATGGTTTCCAGCAAGAAGCTCCCTCCCGTTCCGTTTCCGCCAAGGAAATCATTTTTAGACCATACCTACATATTATACGGCGCTTAGCGCGAAGTCAAAGCGATCGTCCAAGGCGTTCTGTTTCCGGGGGCGGGAACATAAGCATGGATCAAGGAGGAGGATCTATGTACGCACTACCGGTCAATATATTGGATGACTGTCGGCAGGCTGTAAAATGGTGGGGAGCCGCCGCCGGGGGAATCGCTCTCGTCTTACTGGGAACCGTTTCGCCGCCGGATCGGGGAGCCATGTGGCCAGCGGGGGATAGGAAGGCGGCCGTTGCCTCGACGGCAGCCGTCAGCGGCGGGCGGCAAGCGCAGAGCGATTTTCCCATTCCTAAAATAAATTTTCCGCTAAGATCTGAAAACGCCGCCCGGAGCTTGCTGGGGGCAGGCAAAGAGGTTCGGGTGATACGGGATATCGTGGACATTCCGGAACCTTATGCCGTGCAAGTGATCGAATCAGAGGAAGTACCGCCGGGAATGGAAGTGGTGCGGGAAGAAGGAGCGCCGGGCGTGGTGCGGATCATTACGGAGAAGACGGCAATGCAGGGCGGGGAGGAAAAAGGGGAAGAAGTGGCCCGGATAGAGCTGAGCGCGCCGAAGCAAAAAGTCGTGCTGAAAAATAGCCGTCCGGCGGCGGGAGAGTCTTTTGACACGAGCAATATGAAGATCAGTCAGACGTTTATGGTGGAGGCTACGGCCTATACCTATACAGGGAACAACACCTACAGCGGGGAACCTCCCCGCTATGGCCTGATTGCCGTGGATCCGAAGGTCATACCGCTGGGCAGCCGCCTGTATGTGGAAGGGTACGGCTACGCGGTCGCCGCTGATACGGGGGGAGCGATCCGGGGAAAGACGATTGACGTCTTTTTTCCTACGCTTCGACAATGCCAGGAGTGGGGAAGAAAAAAATGCAAGATATTCCTATTATTAGTGGAAAACATTGACAACTGACTGGGAATTGATTTAGAATAGACTCGCCGGGGTGAAATAGTAGTGGAGGGATTCGATGATAGAATTGACACGGGCGAGGTGTATGAGCCTGGTTCGAAAGTCACGTTTAGCTCAGGGTGGTTTGCTTTTCGTTGTGGTGTTTTTGATCTCCGTGGTTAGTGTGCATTACTTTTCTAAGCCAGTAGTGACCATTGCCGTTGATGGGAAAGTGGTGAAAGTTCGCGCAATCCGGCAGCATACGTTAGGCGAACTGTTAAACTATTCCAATCTCGGCCTTTATCCGGAAGATTGTGTGGACCCCGCAAGAGATACCGTGATCCGCGAGGGATTGAAGGCGCGGATTACCCGCAGTACGCCGGTGATCCTGGAGATTGACGGCCAAGTGATGGAAGCGCGCTCGATTGAGCAGAGTGTAGGAGAGGCGCTGGACGATTTATCGGCGCGGTATGATTTGAGACTCAAAGCGTCAGATGAGGTCAATGTAGCGAGAGACGTTTCTTTGAAGAAAAATATGGAAATTGTGGTACAAAGAACGATTCCGGTGCATGTAAAAGTGGATGGAGAAGAGCGCGATCAGGAAATCGTACCCTGTACGGTAGCGGCGGCTTTAACCCGCTGGGGAATCACCCTGGGAGAGCTGGATCGGGTTTCCTTGCCGCTGGAGAATATCCTTCAGCCAGGGGACGCGATTCAAATCGTGCGCGTGGAAAAAAGAAAAGAAACGGTGCAGACGGAGCTTCCCTATCAAACGATTGCTCAGCCGGGAGATTTTCCCTACGGCTTGCCGGATCGGATCATCAGCGAGGGTAGCAACGGTCTTCAGGAGCAGACAGTGAATTTAGTGCTTGAAGACGGTCAGGAAATAGAACGCGAGGTTCTGAGCCAAAAGATCGTAAAAGCGCCGGTTGTCCAGGTCGTTGCCCGCGGGGAACAAACGGCGGTTTCGCGGGGCGGAGCGACTATCGAATTTAAACGGTCCTATTTAATGCGGGCGACGGCCTACTGTTCCGGCACGACGACGGCTACGGGCGCGGCTGTCCGGCGGGGGATCGTCGCGGTGGATCCCAGAGTGATCCCGCTGGGAACCAGACTCTACGTCGAAGGGTATGGCGAATCAGTGGCGTTGGACACCGGCGGCGTCATTCTCGGGGAACGGATAGATCTGTATATGCCCTCCTGGGAAGAGGCTGTGAATTGGGGCGTCAGAAACGTGGTCGTCTATGTGATGGACTAGACAAGATCAAGCAATTGGAACAACGAAAGCAAGCGCCGGCTAAAGGTGCGGACGGCAGGGTTTTATTCCCAAAGGGAATAGACCCTGTTTTCTTTATGCCGCCAGGTATGAGACAGCCATCAAAGCTCATAGATATGAAACAGGGTGGTGGCCTTGATGTTAAACTGGCTGAACAAAAGGATAACGGAAATATCCGCGTTGGCGGTCGTCATGATCATGGCGGTCTTGCTGGGATCGGTGGCGTGGCAGGGGTCAAACGCCGTATTTAATCAGAAGGCGAAGCCGTATGTCGTCGTGATCGATCCCGGACATGGCGGCTACGATCCGGGAGCGGTCGCCGCGCAAGCGGTGTATGAAAAAGAGATCACTTTGCAGGTGAGCCGACGGCTTCAGGCGTTGTTGTCGGGCGATGGCGTGAAAGCGGTTCTGACGCGTGACGAGGATGAAGATTATGTCTCGGATGGCGTGAGCGGCAGGAAAAATAAAAAACGCAGCGATTTGGATTATCGCATCAACATGGCGGCGGGGATTCAGGCCGATATATTTGTCAGCCTGCACGTGAACGCGGTCGCCAAGGGCAATAACTCCGGGGCGGAAACCTTTTATTATAATCTGTCGGCGGAGGGAAAAAGGCTGGCGGAAGCGATCCAGAACGAATTAATCGGCATTCCGGGGATGAACCGGCGCGTCGCCAAGCCGGGGGATTATTACGTGGTGAAGAATACGAAAATGCCGGCGGTCATCGTGGAATTAGGCTATTTGTCCAATTCGGCGGAACGAAACAAATTACAGCGGGAGGACTATCAGGAAGAACTGGCCGTAGCCATTGCCAGAGGGATTGCCCGGTATTTTGATGCGCGGTAGGAAAGGCAGGCTGTGAAATTATCACCAGGTGATAACTTTGATGGGAATGCTGCTCTGGAGCCCGTCGAGAGGCGGGGCTGGGTAGGCTGGTATGTTGCTCTGAACCCGTCGAGAGGCGGGGCGCTGCCGCTTCACGGCGGCCCGGGCCTGCTCGCGGCTTCCCGCCGCTGGCGTTCCAAAACCTCTGGGCTTTTCTGCAAGCGAACCGGTTGGAACGCCGGACGCGGCGGGAAGCCGCTCGCTGACGGCCCTCTGGCCGAACGTGAAGCGGTAGCGCCCCGCCTCTCGACTTTGGCCGGTATTCGCCTTGGAACCTTGCAAGACATGCTTGCGGGTCTGGGGGGGACGCTGTGAGTTGGGGTGTTGAGATTTCGGAGTTAAAACTGTAAATCCGATAAACGCTTGCAATAATTGCAAGCGTTTATTTATTTGGAAAAACACATGCAATTTCTGCTCGGGTTTGATATAATCATATAGAGCTACTGGAAAGGCTCGGAAAGGAACGGTGTTCGTTATGAATAAACTGATTGCGCGCAAGGCATATTTAGAGCAGCTTGCCATGTGGCGCGATGAAGAAATGATAAAGGTCGTTACAGGGGTAAGACGCTGCGGCAAATCCACCCTGTTCGAGTTGTATATCGACCGTCTGAAAGCAGATGGCGTGGCAGATGAGCAGATCATCGTCATCAACCTGGAAGACGAGGATTTTTCCGAGCTTCTTGAATATAAGAAGCTGCACGAGTATGTAAAAGCTCGTATTGTAAGCGGTAAACGGACGTATGTGTTCATCGATGAAATCCAAAACTGCAAGGACTATGAGAAGGCCATTGCAAGTTTGTTTCTCAAAAAGAGTCTTGACATCTACATCACAGGCTCAAACGCTTATATGCTGTCGGGTGAGCTTGCCACCAAGCTGGCCGCAAGGTATATTGAAATTGATATGCTGCCTCTTTCCTTTGTGGAATACGGTGAAGCGGTTTCGACTGCCGACAGGCGGGAACGGTTCTATCAATATCTGAATATGGGCGCGTTCCCCTACGCCGCCCGCTTTGTGGACAATTCGCTCGCCCACAGCCAGTATTTAGAGGGGATATACAGCACCGTTCTGGTCAAAGACGTGATGACCCGAAAAAAGCTGAACGACATCACTCTGCTGAAATCTATCGCCAACTTTTTGGCGAGCAACGTGGGCAGTTCTGTTTCAGCAAAGAAAATCGCGGATACGTTGACCTCAAACGGTCGTCCTACGGGGACGGCTACGGTCGAAACCTATCTTGAAGCCTTGTCTGACAGCTATCTGTTTTACAAGGTGCAGCGGTATGACATCAAAGGCAGAACGCATCTGAAATCCGAAAGCAAGTATTATATTTGCGACACAGGTCTACGGA
Organism: Peptococcaceae bacterium; assembly: GCA_031289815.1. Lineage (GTDB taxonomy): Bacteria > Bacillota > Desulfitobacteriia > Desulfitobacteriales > Desulfitobacteriaceae > JAITOS01. Next base: position 17,307 of record JAITOS010000114.1, read on the forward strand.
ATATGATACTCGGCACACAGGGCAAGGATTTAGGGCATCAGATAGAAAATCTTGTATATTTAGAGCTTTTACGGCGCGGATATACAGTCAATATCGGCAAATCAGGGCGTGGCACAGAGGTTGATTTTGTCGCCGTTAGGGATAAGCAAACCGAGTATTATCAGGTGTCCGCTACCGTTTTGGACGAGGGCGTTTTGAAGCGCGAGCTAACGCCGCTGAAACAAATCAGGGACAATTACCCGAAATTCTTGCTCACGCTTGACGATTTTACAGGCGACCACGACGGCATACGCCAGTTGAACCTTATCGACTGGTTGAGCAGATAGGAGATACCCGATGACCCCGCAAAAAGACCGTCTGCTTTCCTGTCTTTTCCTGTTCGGTGCATGTTGTTTGTGTGCCGGGGTTATATCTGGGGTTCGGATATCGTCTTATAGAACATATAATGTTCCAGGTGCTGCTGAGTCAGGCGGGCTGTGAAATTATCACCAGGTGATAACTCTGATGGGAATGCTGCTCTGGAGCCCGTCGAGAGGCGGGGCTGGGTAGGCTGGTATGTTGCTCTGAACCCGTCGAGAGGCGGGGCGCTGCCGGTTCACGGCGGCCCGGGCCTGCTCGCGTCTTCCCGCCGCTGGCGTTCCAAAACCTCTGGGCTTTCCTGCATGTGAACCGGTTGGAACGCCGGACGCGGCGGGAAGACGCTCGCTGACGGCCCTCTGGCCGAACGTG
>JAITOS010000053.1 GCA_031289815.1 Peptococcaceae bacterium
TTCCGGATTTTCTCCCAAACCCGGCCCCACCGCCAAAGCCTGCGCCCCCTGACAACGTTCTTCGATCACCGTCCAGGCCCCCGCCCGCAGAAAATGATCCCCCGCCGCCGGCCAAACCGTCGCTTCCGTCAGACCGGCGTCCACCGCCGCCGCAATCCCTTCCGGAACCACGAGCTGCAACAAGCCGATGCCGGAACGCAACGCGCCCTTACCGGCTAAAATCGCCGCTCCGCTCATGCCCAACGCCCCCGCCACTAAAATTCCCCGGCCATGCACGCCTTTGTGTCCGTGAAAAGAGCGAACCGGCAGCAGCTGCTTGATGATTTTATCCGTTAATACCGTCACATTCGCTTCTTCATCCTCCAGGTATTTGGCCGGGATCGAGATCGGGTCTACCGTCAATTCTCCGCAGTATTCCGGCCCCGAAGCGAGAAAATGCCCTAATTTAGGTAAACCAAAGGTAACGGTTTGATCGGCGCGCACCGCCGTGCGGCACACGATTCCGCGATCCGCCTCCAGCCCGCTGGGTATATCGACGGCGATCACCCAGACCGGCAGGGCGTTGACCTCTTTCACACACTCTTCCGCCAAGCTGGGCATCGCTCCCCGCAGCCCTGTCCCATACAAAGCGTCCACCACCACCGCCGCCTGACTGAGTGCCAAGCGGGTTAAACGCAGTTGTTTTTCCCCGTCGATGACAAATAATTTGCAATCCGTTTCCCGCAGCAAACGAAAGTTTAACAGCGCATCTCCCTGAAATACGGAGGGCTGCGCCAAAATCAGCACCGTCACGTCCATTGCCAGCAGGCTCAAATGCCTGGCGACCGCCATGCCATCCCCGCCGTTATTGCCTTTTCCCACCAGCACGGCCACTTTCAAACCGGCTTCCGCCCGTCCCAGCGCCGCGACATGCTTGCGGATCTCCCGCACGACCGCCAACGCCGCGTTTTCCATCAATAAGACGCTCGGTATCCCATAGACCTCTGTCGCTCGCTGTTCAATTCTACGCATTTGGGCCGCGTCCACCACATACATCGTTTCACCAAACCCCTTCCTGAAAGCCCCAACCGGCTCGTTCAAGATTCCCTGATAGCCGCCTTTTACGCTTTTATTTACCCCCAGTATTTACAGCAAGATGGCCATCGCCAGCGCTTGCGTCCGCTGATGAGCAATGCTGATTCTCACCCGGCTGCCGCCCCGGTCTGACGCCGCCGCTTGCGCTTTCACGCTCAAATAAACCTGAGGTTCCCCCTTTTGATCCGCCCGAATCACAATATCATGCCAGGACAGCGTTCCTATTCCCTGTCCCAGCGCTTTCAGCACGGCTTCCTTGCCCGCGAACCGCCCCGCCCAGCTTTGCATGGGCTTCCCCCGGAGTTCTTCCTGCTCTTCCCCGGTAAATAAGCGCTTCGTGATCGCCGGGTGGCGCTGACAGGCCCGCTCGAATCTCTCTATCTCAATCATATCAACTCCCGGGTACAAGCGCCATCCCACCCTTCCTCATTTAATTTAACATCTCCTGCAAAGCGCTCTGCCCCTCGGCGGAACCGACGACCAGCAGCGTATCGCCGGCTTTCAATATAAATCTGGCCGACGGCGAAAAATGTTCACAGCCGTCCCGTACAACAGCCACGACCGTTACCCCGGTATTCTCCCTGATTTTTAACTCTCTGATGGTTTTATCAATCACGCTGGCGCCTTCCTCGATCACCAATTCACCGACGTCCAGCCAGCGCGACACGAGCCGCTCCGCATAGCTCATCACTTTATTCAGATGCGCTTCGATCTTCTGGTCAATGATTTTACGCTGTTCATAGAAATCTTTCAATTCCTTCTGAATCACCTGCATTTCCCCTTTTTGATCAAAGGAGCGCAAGAATTTTTCCGCCAACGTCCGCGAATTCACCCGAATCCCGATCCCTTGCGCGGCCTCGACCACCCCGACGTTCTGTAAAATAGCGATCGCCCGCCGGACGGTTTCCGGCGAGACGTTAAAGCGCCCCGCTAACGTGGAGCGGCCGCGAATTTTTTCTCCTTCCCGATATTCACCCAAGACGATCGCGTGAGCAATATCAATCGCAATTTCCTGATAGCGCGCTTGTTCCAATATCTCCGCCCCCTGCTTCCTTACGCTTTCTCAATCTTTATCGTCCATTGCGGCGCAGCTTCGTATACCCTGCCACGAATTACGCCGCTCTAATTCCGCGTCGATCGCGTTTAATATCTCCCACTTCTTACGGCTCCAGGCCGGCGCGATCAGATCCGCGGGCGGGCCGTCCCCCGTCAAACGCTGAATCACCATGTCCGCCGGCAGAATTTCCAGGATATCCGCCACCAAAGCGACATATTGCTCCCTACCGAGGAGCGGTATCTCCTGCCGCTGGAAGGCCGCCGCCAAACGCGTCCCCCGCAAAACGTGCAGTAAATGCAATTTGATCCCCTGCGCCGGCAGCCGCGCCACCGCTTGTGCGCTCGCCAGCATATCCTCTCTGGATTCTCCCGGCAGTCCCAAAATCAGATGAGCGCACACCCGGATACGATGTTTTTGGAGCGCCCGCGCCCCCTGCAAAAACTGCCGGTAGTCGTGTCCCCGTCCTATCCAGTCCAGCGTCCGTTTATGTATCGTCTGCAACCCTAATTCTACCCAGAGATACGTCCGGCGATTCAACTCCGCCAGATAGCGGACGACGTCGTCCGGCAAACAATCCGGACGCGTAGCGATCGCCAAACCGACCACTCCCGGTTCGGACAGCGCCTCTTCATAGACCTTCCGCAAGGTCTCCACGGAGCCATAGGTATTGGTAAAGGCCTGAAAATAGGCGATATATTTCGCTTGCGGCCACTTCCTGTTCATCATCTCCCGGCCCTGAACAAACTGCTCGTGGATGGATAATTCCGCTCTGCCGGCAAAATCCCCAGATCCGCGCCCGCTGCAATAGATACAGCCTTCGCTTCCCAGAACGCCGTCCCGGTTCGGACAGGTAAACCCCGCGTCCAAGGCGACTTTAAAGACCTTTTCACTGAAAATCCGCCGCAAATGCCCGTTAAAGGCATGGTACCGCCTATTTTCCATTTTCCTGTTTACGCCCCTCATCCCGCGATATTTCACCCAACCGCTCATGATCGTAGGCAACGATCCGCGTCTTGTTCTTTTTCCTTATGATAACACTTTTAAAAAAAACCGTATATCCTTTTCGGCTATTTTGACGGCGATATCTTCAGCCGTTGGCGCCTGACTTTCGGCCTTTCCGGCGCTAAATACCAAAAAAAGCCTTTAGAATCCGCTTCTGAAAGGCTTCTCCTGTTGATTTTAGCCTCTGGTCATGAAATGGTTTCATATCTTACGCGCGTTTCCGTTGACTTGCCGCCAAATTTTGGATATACTGTAAGCAGAGTGAGTGAAAGAGGCGACAATCAAAATGACGGATCATATTTACACCATCAATGAAATATCTTCTTTGATCGCACCAATTGCCAGAGAATACGGTGTTGGGCGGCTCACGCTCTTCGGTTCTTATGCCAGAGGGGACGCCGCGTCAGGCAGCGATATTGATTTACGGATAGCCGACAACGGTGATTTGCGGGGATACATGAAGCTTGGCGGAATGTGGGACGAAATCCGGGAAGCCACGCTGAAAAACGTTGACCTCGTGCCAACAGATTCGGTAAGCGATGATTTTCTCAGCAAAATCGCCAAGGAAGAAGTAGTCGTATATGAGAAAGAATGTTGACCTGCTCTGCCATATCATCCAATATTGCGATGAAATAGATGAGGCGGTAGCGCATTTTGGAGACAATATCGAGGCATTGCAATCATGTTCGCCATACAAAAACGCGACCGCGATGTGTGTTTTTCAAATCGGCGAGCTGTCCGCTCATCTGTCAGATGATTTCAAGGCGGCAAACAACGCCATACCGTGGAAGCAAATTCGCGGGATGCGTAACATCGTCGCGCATAACTACGGTGATTTTAGTCTGAAGCAACTGTGGAACACGATAACGGAGGATATTCCCATGCTGCGCGCATACTGCGAAAGTATTCTGCGGCGACACGCAGTGTTGGATCAGGAAACCGCGAGCGAGCGGGAGGAAGAAAGGACAAAAACGGAAGATGGCATCTAGCGCCACTAAAGGTATCGGTGCCCTCTGAGCTATACTCCGCTTCTAGATTGCCTGCGCGCTTATCTGCGGCAAATTGTAAAATGGCTTGCGCTAAAATTCGTCATTTAGCGCTCTGCGCTTCTCCCTTTAGCTGCTCGTATTGGGTGCCAAACCCTTCTCCGGCCTCAACAATTCCTCTCACATCCGGAGAGGATACCCTGAGTATTTTCCAATCTCCATTCTCTTTGACCATGATGAAGAGTCTATAGGCATAACCGCTGTCCAAAATATCAAGTTTCTCGTTCGTGAATTCGTCTTTCATTTCGATCAGCAATTCCGTATAATAAACGACAATATCCCTGTACTTTGAAGTTTCGTCATACGTCAGACCGGCCCCAGCCCTGCTTCCAACAAGCTCGTCGGAGAGCTTAGCGCTATTGATTACTTTAACACTTTCTTCATGAAAACGACCCACTTTTCCATGATCTCTGATATCCGCATTTATATAGCGTTGATTATCTTCTGTAAACAAGGCGCTGTAACC
>JAITOS010000093.1 GCA_031289815.1 Peptococcaceae bacterium
GACGTTACCGAACTTAACGTCTGATGCTTTGGATGAGCTTTTGCCTTGGAGTAGCGCTTTGCCCGATCGCTGTAAGGCGGCTTGGCGGGGTTAGGGTGACTGCGGGTTTGACGGTTACAGAGTAAGCGTCCCCGTCCCCCTTCGCGGAGCAAAAGCTCGCGCACCTGTCCCCCTTCCGTGGACCCCAGAGACAGAAGAATGACACCGCACCACCTGACAAAGCTCCCCCGCGAGCTATCGCGGCCTAAACACCTGCAAATAAAAACGGTTCATTTGGATTTCAGAAAAAGAGGACGAATCGCCTTGCCGGATCACTTGACAGTTGCGGGAGTACATATTAGTCTAAAGCATAGAGGTACTCTTATTTTCTTCTGTACCAGGTTTTCCTCTGTATCAGAAAACGAATAAGCGGTTAAAATATCGGTGATGAAGGAGGACTCTGCTTCAATGAGTCTCTATGAAGACCTGAAAAATCGTATTTATCAAGGCTTAGCCCTGGCGGCGGAACAGGCGAAAAAAGCCGGGGAGCTGAACTTTGAAAATATACCCGCCTATGTGCTGGAAGAACCGCGCGAAAAACAGCACGGGGATCTGGCCACCAATCTGGCGATGGTGCTGACCAAGCAAGCGAAACGTCCTCCCAGGGATATTGCCGCGCTGCTCATTCAATATATGGATAGCGCCGGAGTGGGAATTACCTCGGCGGAAATCGCCGGGCCGGGGTTTCTGAATTTTCGGCTGGATCCGCAGTGGCTGGACGGCGTCATTCCCGAAGTCCTGAAGCAGGGGCGGGATTACGGGCGCGTGAATATAGGCCAGGGTGAAAAAGTGCAAGTGGAATTTGTCAGCGCCAACCCGACGGGACTGCTGCATATGGGGAATGCGCGCGGCGCGGCGCTGGGAGACAGCTTAGCCTCCTTGCTGACGATGGCCGGTTATGAGGTGAGCCGTGAATTTTATATCAATGACGCCGGTAATCAAATCGCTAATTTCGCCTTGTCCCTGGAAGCGCGTTACCTTCAACGCCTGGGCGTGGAGGCGGTGTTCCCGGAGGCGGGTTATCACGGGGAGGATTTGCTCGACACGGTCGAAGGGCTGGTCGCTGAGGTCGGCGATAAATACCTCACGATGGATACGGAGCTGCGCCAAGAATTTTTGGTGCGCTACGCCCTGACGGAAAAGATTAAGATGATGAAGGATACGCTGGAGGAATTCGGCGTCGTCTACGACGTCTGGTTCAGCGAACAGTCGCTTCATGACTCCGGGGCGGTGCGCCGGGTGGTGGAAGAGCTGGAGAAAATGGGTGAGATCTATGATAAAGAGGGCGCCTTATGGTTAAAGTCCGCGGCGGGAGATGAAAAGGATGAGGTGGTCGTCCGCGGCAATGGGACGCCGACCTATTTTGCGGCGGATATCGCTTACCATCAGAATAAGTTTGAACGTGGCTTCCAGCGCGTCGTCAACATTTGGGGCGCGGATCATCATGGTCATGTGGCCCGGATGCAAGGAGCGATGCGGCTGTTAGGCCATGCGCCGGAAAAGCTGCAAATCGTCCTGATGCAATTTGTCCGCCTGATCGAGGACGGGGAGATCGTGAAGATGTCGAAGCGTTCCGGGCGCTATGTCACGCTGCGGGAATTGATGGATGAGGTGGGCCGGGACGCGGCCAGATTTTTCTTCATTCTCCGCGATCCGGATTCGACGGTAGACTTTGACTTGGATTTGGCTAAATCACAGTCGGCGGATAATCCGGTGTATTATGTACAGTATGCGCACGCCCGCTTGTGCAGTATTTTACGGCAAGCGGCCAAGGAATATCAGGAGGAAGCGCCGCTGGCATTGGCGGATTTCAAGCGGCTTCACAGCGAGGAAGAACGTCATTTGCTGAAAAAGATGGCGGATTTACCCGGAGAAATTGCCGTGGCCGCCGGTTTATTGGAGCCGCACCGTTTGGCGCGGTATGTGTTGGATTTAGCGGCGCTTTTCCATACGTTTTACAACAGCCACCGGGTGTTGGTGGAAGACGGAGAGCTGCGGCGAGCCAGACTGGGACTGATTCAAGCGACGAGACAGGTGCTGGCGAATGTGCTGGCCCTGCTGGGCGTAGCAGCGCCGGAAAAGATGTGAGCTTTTTCCGGCAAGATTGCAACTATATTTTTTAAAATAGCAGGAAAGAATTAGCGCCGGGTCGAATAGTATTGACAATCAAAACGTAAAAATCGTTATTGTTGTCAGGGCGCGAGAAAAGGGGTATGATTCTTGACCCAGTCGGATTTGACGCCGAAACCTTCTGAAATAGAATTAGTCGTGGAGATTCTGCAAGAGAACGGGCAGGCAATGCATTATAAAGACCTGATCGAACAGGCATTGAAGCGTTTAGATCGGCCGACAGAGGCGGAGCAGTTGGCGGCGGTTTTAACGCAGATCAATCTTGACGCGCGTTTTTCCTATGCCGGACGGGGAGAGTGGGGTCTGAAATCATGGGCGCCGCCGCCGCCAAGCTCCCGTCGTTTGTCGGCGGACGACGCGCCGGATCAAGCGTCGGCGCGCGATGATAAAGAAAACAAAAACGATGCCAATAAAGCGTTTTTTGCATCAGAGGACGAAGACATAGAGGCGGATGACGAAAGCTCGGATGGAGAAGAATCTTTAGATGAGGAAAGAGAATCTCCGGATGATCCCGGCTGGACGGGCTGACGCCAACGCCTGATCGTCCGGATGATGGAGCAAAGAGCGGACGAACAGAAAAAGCTAGTGCGGACTGCGGACTAGCTTTTTTGCGGTTTAAGGGTCGATATGGAAATGATGGTAGCGATGCGGAAATTATTTTAGTTTTTAGAGGGAAAGGAATTGTTATGGCAAAATTTATTTTTGTTACCGGCGGCGTGGTCTCGTCTTTGGGAAAAGGAATTACAGCGGCTTCGCTGGGACGGTTGCTGAAAAACAGAGGCTTAAAAATCGCCATCCAAAAATTTGACCCGTATATCAATTTTGATCCGGGAACGATGAGCCCCTATCAGCATGGGGAAGTGTTTGTGACCGACGACGGCGCGGAGACGGATCTGGATCTGGGGCATTACGAACGTTTTATCGACATTCCCTTATCGAAAAACAGCAACGTCACGACGGGGAAAATCTATTGGTCGGTGATCAGCAAAGAACGCAAGGGTGACTATCTGGGCGGGACGGTTCAGGTGATTCCTCATATCACCAATGAGATTAAGGAACGCATTTACCGGGTGGCGCGGGAGACGAATCCGGATATTGTGATTACGGAGATCGGGGGAACGGTCGGGGATATCGAATCATTGCCGTTTTTGGAGGCGATTCGGCAATTACGCGGCGATATCGGTCGTGAAAATGTGATCTATATTCATGTGACGCTGATCCCTTACCTGGTGGCTTCCGGAGAATTAAAATCCAAACCGACCCAGCATTCGGTGAAAGAATTAAAGGGGATTGGGATCCAGCCGAGTGTTTTGGTGTGCCGGACGGAGAAGCCGCTATCCAATGATATGAAAGAGAAAATGGCCCTGCTCTGTGACATAGAAAGGGAAGCGATTATTGAAGCCGTGACGGCGCCCACCATTTATGAAGTGCCTTTATTTTTACAGCAGCAGGGAATGGACGATATTGTACTGAAACTCCTGAGCCTGGAAGCGCCGCCGGCGGATATGGCGGAATGGCGGCGTATGGTGGAAAGGATAAAATCGCCGGTTCGGGAGACGGAAATCGCTTTAGTCGGAAAATATGTGGAATTGCAGGACGCCTATTTGAGCGTGGCCGAAGCTCTGCGGCACGCGGGAACCGAGCAGGAGACCAAGGTAAATATCCGCTGGGTGAACTCCGAGGAATTGGAAAACGGCGGCGCTGAGGAATATTTGCGGGGCGCTGACGGGATTTTAATCCCCGGAGGCTTTGGCGTTCGCGGGATCGAAGGGAAAATACAGGCGATACGCTATGCGCGGGAAAACAAGATTCCCTTTTTAGGAATTTGTTTGGGTATGCAGTGCGCGGTGATTGAATTTGCTCGCAATGTCTGCGGACTGGCGGCGGCCAATAGCACCGAATTTGACGAGGATACGCCGTACCCGGTGATCGATATTCTGCCGGAACAGAAGGATATTGAGGATAAAGGCGGCACGATGCGGCTGGGGATTTCGCCGATAAAATTGGAAGAGGGCAGCAAGGTTTTCGCGGCCTATCAGACCGAGGTGATTTATGAACGTCACCGTCATCGCTATGAGGTCAATAATCAGTTTCACAATGACTTGAGAGGGGCGGGTCTGCATTTTTCGGGCAGGTCTCCGGATCGAAGGCTGGCGGAGATCATCGAATATCCGGATCATCCCTGGTTCGTGGCGTCGCAATTCCATCCGGAATTCAAATCGCGTCCTAACTGCCCGCATCCCTTATTCCGAGGCTTCGTTAAAGCGGCGCTGGAGCGGAGCGGCGAAGCGGTTTGACGACTAAAGCAGTCGGCGGCGGGTAAGAATCTTAGCAAAGAGGTGAACTGGCGTGAGTTGTACGGCCAGATGGATCGATAGCGGCGAAAAGGAGCGGTTTAACGCCTTTATCGCCGGACATAGCAAAGGACACGTCCTGCAAACGTGGGAATGGGGAGAAATAAAAAGCCGGACGGGCTGGCGTCCCTGGCGGCTGATCATTGAAGAAGCGGGACAGATCGTCGCCTGCGTCTCCATTCTGGAACGCAAGCTGCCGCTGTTCAGCGCGGTGATTTTTTATGCGCCGCGGGGGCCGGTGCTGGACTGGCGCAATGGGGAGATTTTTCAGCGATTATTAAGCGAGATTCAGGAGCTGGCGAAAAAGCGTCGGGCCGTTTTACTGAAAATTGATCCGGATATTCCGTCGCCGGAGCCGGAACTGGTGCAATACCTGAGAGGTCAGGGCTTTTGTCCGCTGGAAACGGGCAAGGGCTTTGAAGGGGTTCAGCCGAAGTATGTTTTTCGCCTGGATATCAGCCCGGAGGAAGACCTGTTGCTGGGGAATATGCACCAAAAAACGCGTTATAATATTCGTTTAGCGCAGAAGAAGGGCGTACAGATTCGCCGGGGAACGCGGGACGATTTGCCGGCGTTTTATCAGGTTCTGAAAGAAACGACCGAGCGGGACCGGTTTTTGGTGCGCGCCTATTCCTACTTTGAAGATTTATATGATATATTGGTTCCGGCAGGGCTGGCTGAATTGTTTATCGGCGAATATGAGGGCGAGATCGTTGCCGGGACGCTGGCCTTTGTTATCGGCGATAAGGCGTGGTATATCTATGGGGCGTCGTCGAACGCGCACCGCAACGTCATGCCCAACTATCTGATCCAGTGGGAGATGATTCGCTGGGCGAAGTCTTTAGGCTGCACGCTCTATGATTTCCGCGGGGTGCCGGGGCGGCTTGAGGAAGATAATCCGCTGTATGGCTTATATCGTTTTAAAAAAGGATTTAATGGCGAATATACGGAATTTGTCGGGGAATGGGATAAGGTTTATCGCCCGCTGTTCCGTTATCTTTGGTACGTGATGGAACACGCCTATTCGGGACTGATGAAGGGCGTGCTGGGGCGTTTGCGCCGAAGAGGCCGTCGTGGAGGGTGAATTCATTGAGCGGACTGTGGATTGAAGTGGATCTGGACGCGGTTAAATTTAATTATGGGCAAGTGGTCAGCAGGCTGAGTCCGGGGAGCCGCTGCATGGCGGTCGTCAAAGCGGACGCTTACGGGCTGGGCGCGCCGGAAGTCGCGCGCGCCCTGGAACAAGCCGGGTGTGAAGCCTTTGCGGTGACTTCCGTGGCGGAGGGAATCGTGCTGCGTGAGAACGGGATTCAGGGGCTTATCCTGGTTCTGGGACCATCGGATCCTCAGGAGTGGCCGGCGGCGGTGCGGGCGGGGTTGAGCCTGACGATCGCGGCGGCGGCGGCGATCACGGAGCTGGAAAAGATCAGCGCGGTCAGCGGACGGGAGGCGTTCGTGCATCTGAAGCTCGAATCAGGCATGGGACGGACGGGGTTATGGCCGGAGGATATCGCGCCGACCGCGCGGGCTTTGACTGAAGCGGCCTGGGTGCAGGCGTCGGGCATCTATACGCATTTTTCCCGAGCGGCCCAGCGGGACGAGCGGTACACCAGAAAGCAGTACGAAAAATTTTGTCAGGGAGTGGCGCAATTCGCCGCCTTGGGGATTGAACCGGCTTGGCGGCACGTGTGCAATAGCGCGGCGTTCCTGGATTACCCTGCGTGGCATCACGATTTTGTGCGGATTGGCACCCTTTTGATTGGGCATTACCCGCAACCGGCTTTTCGCCCATTTTTGCCGTTGAAGGATCCGTGGCGGGCGAAAAGCAGGATACAATATGTACGCCAAGCGCCGAAAGGAACCTGCGTCGGCTATCAAAGCCTCTATAAGACGCGGAGGGATACGGAATTGGCGGTGATTTTTGCCGGTTACGCCGATGGCTTCGGGGTGGAGCCGCATATGACGCCCCAGGGATTTTTCGATCTGTGTAAGGTGGTGCTGAAAAATATCGCGGCCTGCTGCGGCGTTTTTTTAGGGCGGGAAAAGGTGACGCTGAAGGGAAGAGCGATCAGGGTCGCCGGTAAGATCGGGATGCAGCTGACGGTGTTAGACGTCGGTGTCGGAACCTGTCAGGTGGGAGATGAGGTGGAGGTGCCGCTGCGCCGGACGTTGGCTAATCCGCGCCTTCCCCGCAAATATTGGGAGGATGGCCGCCGGATCGGAGAGCGGCGGCTGCGGGAGGAATTCTATCCCGCTGAACCGGAGCGTTCAGACGCGGAAGGGGAAGAAACCGGTCGCTAAAGAGAAAGAAATCGGCCTCTAAATGAAGGGCTAAGGGAAAGCGCGTAAAGTGACGATATTTACGTTGGAAGGAGAATCCGTGCGGACGCCGAAATAGGTTTCAGGGAGACGTCAGCGCATAAAAATCAGACGCTAAAAATAATCGTTGTCCGCTGCAAGGCAGGATGGTATTTATTGGCTAGAAGAAATGATATAATGTAACAGGGGAAGCGCGAAGGAGTCGCCCGTGCGGCGAAAAAATATAGAGGAGGATGAGAATATGAGTTTAGTGCCAATGACGGAGTTATTGAAGAAAGCGCAGCAGGGGAGATATGCGGTAGGGGCCTTTAATTGTAACAACATGGAGATCGTCCAGGCGATTGTAACCGCGGCGGCGGCCGAAAAGTCGCCAGTCATCATTCAAGCCAGTCAGGGCGCGATTAAGTATGCCGGGGTGGAATACATTGCGACACTGACCAAGATTGCCGCGGATCAGGTGAACGTGCCGGTGGCGCTGCATTTGGATCACGGTTCGAGCTTTGCCCAGGTAATGCAATGCGCGCGCTACGGTTTTTCTTCCGTCATGATCGACGGTTCCAAGTTTTCGCTGGAAGAGAATATCGCTCTGACGAAAAAAGTGATCGAAGCGGTGCGTTTATTGGGGATTTCCGTGGAGGCGGAGTTAGGGAAGATCGGCGGGACGGAAGACGACGTCTCAGTGGATGAGCGCGACGCTCTGTTTACCGATCCCGCGGAAGCGGAGCATTTTGTGAAGGAAACGGGGGTTGACGCGCTGGCCATAGCGATCGGCACCGCTCACGGACAATATAAAGGCGTGCCTAAGCTCGACTTTGAACGGCTCAAGAAGATCCGCCAGAGGATCGATACGCCGATCGTGCTGCATGGTTCTTCCGGGGTGCCGGATGAGGCGATTCAGGAGGCGATATCCTTAGGGGTGTGCAAGGTCAATATTGATACGAATATCAGAGAAGCGTTTGTGAAGACGGCCAGAAAGATACTGGAAGGGAATCTTCAGGAAATTGATCCGCGCAATGTCTTGGGACCGGCGCGTGACGCCGCTGTGGAGGTCATCCGCCAAAAGATACGGGTCTTCGGTTGTAACGGTAAAGCTTCGTAGGAGGTGGAGGTATGCGCTTTTTTCTCGATTCGGCGAATCTGGACGAGATTACTCAGGCCTGGAACATGGGGGTTATCGCTGGGGTAACGACCAATCCGACGCTGGTCGCCAAGGAAGGACAGGATTTTATACCGTTGCTCCGCCGGATTGCCGCTGTGGTGCAAGGGCCTATCAGCGCGGAAGTGATAGCGATCGACCATGAAAGTATGATCAGAGAGGCGAAGCTTCTGGCGGAGCTCAGCCCGGATATTGTGATCAAGATTCCGCTGATGGACGAGGGACTGCGGGCGATGAAAACCTTGTCCGGGATAGGGATCAAGACCAATGCCACCTTGATTTTTACCGCCGCCCAGGCGCTGTTGGCGGCCAGGGCGGGAGCGGCCTTTGTCAGCCCGTTTTTGGGCAGGCTGGATGATATCGGCGAGAACGGCTTGCTCTTACTGGAGGATATCTGCGAGATCTTTGCCGTTCATAAGCTGGAAACGAAGGTGATTGCGGCGAGTATCCGCCATCCGGTGCACGTGACGGAAGCGGCTAAAATCGGCGCGGATTACGCTACGGTTCCCTATCCGGTCTTGAAACAATTGGGAAAACATCCCTTAACGGAGCGAGGAATCGCACAGTTTTTAGCTGACTGGAAATCACTGGAGAAGCAAGGGGAACAAAAACAGATATAGATGACAGATTGGGGAGCCAGCTTCATGCTGGAAGGAGGAGAAGGAATGGAGAGACAGTTATCGATGGAGTTCGTCCGGGTAACGGAAGCGGCGGCTTTAGCGGCGGCCCGCTGGGTGGGACGGGGCAATAAAGAAGCGGCGGACGACGCGGCGGTGGAAGCCATGAGAGCGATGTTTGATATGATTCATATGAATGGGACGGTCGTGATCGGCGAAGGCGAGATGGATGAAGCGCCGATGCTGTATATCGGCGAGCATTTGGGCAATAATGACGGGCCCCAGCTCGATGTGGCGGTGGATCCGCTGGAAGGAACCAATATCGTCGCCAAGGGGTTAAGCGGCGCTATCGCGGTGATGGCTATCGCCCGCAAGGGCGGACTGTTGCACGCCCCGGATATGTATATGGATAAGATCGTCGTGGGACCGGCGGCCAAGGGGAGCGTTCATCTGGACGCGCCGGTGGAAGAAAATTTAAGCAATCTCGCCAAGGC
>JAITOS010000108.1 GCA_031289815.1 Peptococcaceae bacterium
ATTCAAGCGCAAATCCTCTCCGTTTAACACTTCCTCTTGCTCTAAAAGCCCAGCAATCTTGAGCAGGGAATCTTTATTTTTACTCAGCAATTCTTTCGTCCGTTCTTCCAAAACGGCGAGGATTTTCTGCGTAGTCTCCTGGCGCTGTTCCGGACTCAGGCGCGTCACGTCTACCACGCCCAGAGGCGACATACCGGAGAGCAGCATTTTTTCCACGGTATTCAGCGCCAGCTCGTAATCCCCCGCCGCGCCGGTACTTCTGGTGTCCAAAATTAATTCCTCCGCTAAAGCGCCGGCCAAGGCAATCATGATCTGTTCCTCTAACATCTTTTGCGTATACAAATAGACGTCGTCCTCCGGATAATGGCGCACGTATCCCAGAGCACGTCCGCGTGAACGCACCGATATTTGCGCGACGGACTGAGGATGAACCGTCTCCGCTAATAAAGCGTGACCGCTTTCATGTACGGAAACCCGCCACATTTCCGCCGCGACCGGTTTACGGTCAAGTTTTTCTCCCAGTAATACCTTTTCCACCGCTTCGGAAAGATGGCGCTGCGTGATCTCCTGGCTCTGCTCGCGCAAGGCAAAGACAGCCGCTTCATTGGCCACGCTTTCCAGGTGCGCTCCGGAAAAGCCAAAGGTTTCCTGGGCGATTTTACTCAAATCGGCGTCTGCCGCCAAAGGTTTTTGTTGCGTATGAATATTGAGGATAGACAAACGATCCTCTTTATCAGGCAAATCCACGACGACCAAGCGGTCGAAGCGTCCCGGACGTTTCAACGCCGGATCTAAGGCGTCCTCTCTGTTGGTCGCCCCGATCACTAATATGTTCGGCCCTGCCGCTGTTTTCAGGCCGTCCATTTCCACCAACAACTGATTTAACGTTTGATCATATTCATGATGAGATTCGTGCGTTCCCCGTTTCGCGCCTAAAATATCCAATTCGTCGATGAATATAATGGCGCTGTTCTTTTTTTCCCTTTTAGCCAGATCCCGCGCCCGTCGGAACAGGGAACGGACCCTTTCCGCGCCTACGCCGACGTACATTTCCACAAACTCACTGCCCGAAACGGACAGAAAAGCGGAATTCGTATAGCCCGCCGCCGCTTTCGCCAATAACGTTTTTCCGGTTCCGGGCGGCCCGGAGAGTAGAATTCCCTTTAAGGGACGAATCCCTAAAACTTTTAAACGCTCGCTGTGTATTAAAAAATCCAGCGCTTCCTGTAATTCTTTTTTCGCCGTCTTCTGTCCGCCAATGGCGCTAAATTCAATCGGGGTATTGGCAATCCTGACGCCATATCCCGAAGATAACCCGCCCTGTCTTTTGAGCACAACGGTCCACATCAGCCAGGCAACTCCGGCGAAAAAAGCAACCGGCAAGACATTATATCCCGCCGCTAAAAGATAGACGAAGATGCCAATTCCGATCCCGATCGCCATATCCAACATCATCACGGGCGTACCCCTCCTTGACTTAAAAGATATTTACCGGCCTCATTTCTGGAGATCACTTCCAACAGCTGCGCCTCATCCCGCTCAAGCGTTAAATAGAGCGATTGCTGATCCATCGTCAGCCCGACGGCTACGTTGGCGTCCGCCCCCATCTGGTATATGGCCGCCGCCATCTCCGTAAAATTTCCCTGAGCGATTCCCTCCTGAAGAGCAAATTGCATATCCTGCAAGGTTTGGTTCAAATAGTCGTTCCGATGGTCCAGCAATTGGATCGGCAAATCGCCGGTCAAATTTTCCAGTTGCAGGCAAACGCCGCGTAAGTCGCTGATATCGTGCAAGCTGACCTGCAACGCCTTGGCGCCGTTCACCGTGACGAGTTGAGCGGCCTCCACCCCGGCAATCGACTGGCTTTGCCGGATATAATCCCCTTCCACCCAATTTTTCTTATAAATGAATTGTCCGCCGATTAACAAGCCAAACACGAAGATACCGGTTAAACCAATCACAATGATCCGCTGTTTTGTCATCCATCAGCCCTCCGTGACGTCCATAAACTTCAATGTGAATTTATATACAACATCGGTCTTTAAACATTATATCATGTTCGTCTCATATAACGGCGTGGTACATTTATCCATGCTTAAAATTCAGCCTACAATGTCGCCCAAGAGATCATAGCAATCCGCTTCTTTTATTAAAACCGCCACGATTTCTCCCGGTTCTACAATTCTCGATTTTGTGGTAACATATACTTGACCGTCAATTTCCGGCGCGTCCCCTCTGCCACGCCCCAGCCAACGCCCGTCCGGCAATTTTTCATCCAGGATCACTTCCAGCGTTTTTCCCAGTTTCCGCTGCTGGCGGCGGAGGACGATCTCCTGTTGCAGCTGCATTAACTGTTCTTTTCTGTTTTCGCGTATTTCCTGAGGAAGCTGATCCTTTCTCTGCCCCGCCGGGGTGCTTTCTTCCTGAGAATAAGCGAATACCCCTAAATGATCAAATTCGACCTCTTTAACAAAGGCCAGCAAGGTCTGAAACTCTTTTTCCGTTTCCCCCGGAAAGCCGGTGATAAACGTCGTCCTGATCGTTATTTCCGGCATTGCCGCCCGAAGCTCCGCCAGCAACGCGCGCGCTTTTGCCGCCGTCCCCCGCCGGTTCATCGCTTTTAGGACGCGCTCGTCTGCGTGCTGCAACGGGATATCGACATATTGGCACACTTTCGGTTCATTCTTGATCGCTTCAATCAACTGACCGCTGAAAAAGTCAGGATAACAGTACAGCAAGCGAATCCACTTCAGCTCGCTGATGGCGGCGAGTTTACGGATCAGCTGCGGTAAGCGTTGTTCGCCGTGAAGGTCTACGCCGTAACAGGTCGTATCCTGGGCGATCAGCATAATTTCCCGAACGCCCTGCTCCACTAACTTTTCCGCTTCGTTCACGATGGAGGCTTCTGTCCGGCTGCGAAAGCCGCCGCGAACTTGGGGGATGACGCAAAAAGTACAGCCGTGATTACAGCCTTCGGCAATTTTAACATAGGCAAAATGGCGGGGCGTCAATTGTTTTCTGGGGAGTTTTTCGTCAAAAATATAGGCTGAGGCTTGCGGGGAGGATAAGGAATGAGACCCCGGCTGGTCGAGGATATGGATAATGTTCGGGACGTCGCCGGTGCCGATAATCTCGTCAATTTCCGGGATTTCTTCTCTCAGTTCTTTGCTGTAGCGCTGCGCCATACAACCGGCGACAATCAGTTTTTTGCACGTTCCTTTTTCTTTGTAGTCGACCATTTCCAGAATGCTTTCAATCGATTCTTTTTTAGCTTCCTCAATGAAGGTGCAGGTATTCACCAGGATTACGTCGGCTTCCGCCGGATCCTCCGTGATTTCATAGCGCTGTTCCAGCAAGCCGCACATCACTTCGCTGTCTACCTGATTTTTTGAACACCCCAGAGTTATGACCGCAATCTTATTTTTCAATCGTTCACCTCATTCAGCTGGTTCTTGGCTATCTCCGGATTATTTTCGGTAAAGACTCACCCTATTACTTTTAGATGGAGGGCGTACTTTTGATGGATCATTCTTTACAACCCATAGACGTTTGCGGCTGTGGCGATACCGGTTATTTGACAACCCGAACCCTGCCTGTGGATCTTGCCATCGGCCTTGGCAAGATTCTTGCCGTTCCAGTGTATCATTGCCGTTCTGAAAATTGCAATGCTTATACCGTTCCCGATCCGGTACTCAGGATCTTAGAGCGGCTGGCCGACGACATGGAAGAAAAAAAAGTTCTGGAAAGAACTTTTTCTTGGGGGCATTCTTTGAAGTCCGCTTCCTCCTTTGACCTTCCGAAGGAAGAGCAACAGCTCCTGATCCTGCAGGCGTTTACGCTGAGTTTTACCGGCCAGGAATATGAAGACGCCATCGTCATGGACGTCATCCCCGCTCACGCTGTTTTTTTTCAAAGCAAACATGACCTGACTGAATATTATCTGTTAAAATACGAAGAAACCTTATCGGAAAAAGAAACGATATTCTCTTTCTCGAAATTTTATGACGACGACGCTGCTTTTTCCATCGCCCAGTACCTTCGCTGGGACGCGGCGGAAGAAAGCTATCTCAAAGAATTGGCGATTCTGCCGCTGGCGGAAATCCATGATCTGCTTACGGAGGAATTCGGACCTTTGTCATAAAATCCAGACGATGGTGATGTCTTGCTCAGCGGTAATTGATGAATTGCAGTTCAATCCCAAAATCCTCTTGGCGCAGCAGCGCTATGACCGCCTGCAAATCATCCTTATTCTTGCCGACAACGCGAACGCTGTCTCCCTGAATGGAACTGCTGACTTTTATCTTGCTGTCCTTAATGGCTTTATTCAGCTGTTTTGCCTTTTCCTGAGAGATCCCTTGCAAAAACTTCACTTCCTGGCGCACGGTATCTCCCGCCGCCGCCTGAACTTTTCCATACTCCAGAAAGCGCAGAGAAATCTGCCGTTTTACAAACTTGCTTTCGAGAATTTCCACCACGTTACGCAACTTAAACTCGTCGTCCGAAACCAGGGTGATCTTTTCTTCATCCAGAACGATGCTGGATTTACTGTTTTTGAAATCGAAACGATTCGTCATCTCTTTTTGCGCCTGGTTCACCGCATTGGTTACTTCTTGTTTGTCAATATTGGAGGCGATGTCAAAGGAAACGTCTTTAGCCACGAAATCCTCTCCTTACCGATTCAACATATCCTTGGTAAAAACGATATTGTTCACCACTTGCCCCGGTCTCCCAAAACCAGCCTGCATCACGCCGTTTAAGGTCACGGATATCCCGCCGGCGTTGCCGATGGTCACAAAAGTGACGAGGTTTTTCGCCTGAAACTCTTTTATGGTCCCAGCCAGCAGACTTCCGTAAATGACTTGCTGCCCGTCGGCTTCGACATGTAGCCAGCAGTCTTCATTGCAGATAATCTGTATCATGAATTCCTCATTGGTTGCGATGGTCGTATTCAGCGAACTGACGTGATTGGCAGAGTCCTCCTCTCCCTGACCCGGTATTTGCGGATTTGACTGCGCCTCTTCATTGCTTTCCGTGACGCCGGGTACAAGCGTCCCCGGCAGGTCGTTGTCCGCTATTTTATCCCTTGATTGACTGAAGTGCGCGATACCGATCACTAAAAGAAGCGCCAAGCAAGCCATACCGGCAGAGACGGCAGGTCTTAGCCAAAAGGGTTTGGTCCGGATCGGCTTCAGCGGTTTCGGCGCTGGCAGCGGCTTGACCGTTTCTTCCAAAGATCGTTTGGTTAAGTCCATGATATCATCTAAATGGATACCCAGATGTTTCGCATAAGTACGCAAAAACCCCTTGACATAGGCGGAACCGGGGAGGATCGCATAGTCTTCCTCTTCCAGCGCTTTCAGATAGCGTACTCTGATTCTCGTCGTCTTTTCTACTTGTTCTAAACTCCAGCCCTTGTTTTCACGCGCTCTTTTTAATAATTCTCCTTCGCCGGCCATGTCCTTATCCTCCTTTCTTGCTCATATTTTATGAAAAATAATCGTTCTAACGAACGGTTGTCTCAGCCTTTATTCGCGTATTTCTTATCTATTCTATTATTTTTTTTAATCAAACAGTTATCCTTTCTATATTTTATACAATAATCCTTCTTAACGCATCCGCTGAGAGAAAATATTTAGGATTTATTGTCCGTCATTCCGTATTTTTGTTCAAATTGACTCACACTCATCAAAACATTTCTCGGCTTGGAGCCTTCAAAGCCGCCAACCACGCCTTTGCTCTCCAGCTGATCCATGATGCGGGCCGCCCGCGTATACCCTATACGGAGACGCCGTTGCAGCAAGGAAACGGAAGCGTTTCCGGTTTCAATAAAGATCATCCCCGCCTGATAGAAATACTCATCCGCGTCGTTCTCTGTTTTTGCTTCTTCGAGCTCCGTTAAAGACAGTTCCAAATACTCCGGTTTCGCCTGAGCTTTTAAAAACTCGATGACATTTTCCACTTCTTTATCGGTGAGGTAACACCCTTGCACTCTGATCGGTTTACTGGCGCCCATCGGGTAAAACAGCATATCGCCGCGACCAAACAGCTTTTCCGCGCCGTTGGAATCTAAAATCGTGCGCGAATCCGTTTGGGAAGAGACGGCAAAGGCGATCCGCGAGGGAATGTTCGCTTTAATGAGTCCGGTGATGACGTCTACCGAGGGCCGCTGCGTCGCTACAATCAGATGAATGCCGGAAGCGCGCGCCATCTGCGCCAAGCGGCAAATCGAGTCTTCGACCTCGCTGGGAGCGACCATCATTAAGTCCGCCAGCTCATCAATAATGACAACCACATAAGGCAGCGGCGCGCGCTCACTGCCCGCCTCCTGCGTGATCAGGAAATTATAGCGGACAATATCCCGCACCCCCGCGGCGGCAAAGAGCTCGTATCTCGTTTCCATTTCGGTGACGACCCATTTTAAAGATGAAGCCGCCTTTTTGGGGTCAGTCACCACCGGGGATATCAGGTGCGGCACCCCGTTATAGTTCGTTAATTCCACCATTTTAGGATCGACAAGGAGGATTTTCACCTCCTCCGGTCTGGCTTTAAATAGTATGCTGTGGATCATGGTGTTTATACAGACGGATTTGCCGGCGCCGGTCGCTCCAGCAATCAACAAATGCGGCATCTTGATTAAATCGGCGATAATTGGAGCGCCGGTAATATCTTTACCCAGAGCCAGACTTAATTTACTCGCCGCCGTTTGAAATTCCTGGCATTCGATCACTTCCCGCAAAGGCACGACGGCGATTTCCCGATTGGGAACTTCTATGCCGACGACGGATTTTCCGGGTACCGGCGCTTCGATACGCACGCTGGAGGCCGCTAAATTCAGGGCAATATCGTCGCTCAGATTGACGATCTTACTCACCTTGACCCCCGGCGCGGGCTGCGCCTCATAGCGCGTTATGGCGGGACCTTGGGTTACATGCGTCACCTTCACCCGGACGCCGAAATTCTCCAGCGTATCCTCCAATATTTTCACGTTATCCGCCAAATCTTTATTGATTCTCGCATTTTTTACTTTTAGTGATTTTTGTAGCAAAGAGAGCTTCGGCAACTGGTAAGCCTCACTCTTTTGTCTTTCTGCCTGACGCGATAGCGGGGTTCCTGAAACCGTTCCGGGAAGCGATACGGCCACCGCCGCTGAAACGGGGACGTTTTCAGTCTCCGGGGGGGCAGGCAAAGAGAGGTCTTCTTCCTCCTCCTGATCATCGGCAAAAGTTTTGATGACCAACACCTCCTCCGGCAAATTCAAGCTGACCACCGGCGGCGATATCACGGTATCTTCCTCTATTTTCAGATATTTTTCTTTTTTTGTTTTTTTCTCATTCTCCCCTTTATTTTTGACTAAAGACAGAGAATCCCGCCACTGCTCGCCCAACCATGACCGCGCCTGCGCGCCCGCGTATTTGACTTCACGGAAACCAGCGACCAGCGACCGGTTAACCATCAGCAGCGCGCCGATCAGCGCCCCGATGATCAAAACGACATAACTGCCCGTCTTCCCCACTAAAGACAACAAAACTACAGCGATAACCGCTCCTGTCAAGCCGCCGCCATGTCCGATTTTTCCCTCGTCGAACAGATACGCCGAGGTATAGCTCACTTCATCGATCCGCTGGATATGTAAGCAGCCCACCAGTACGAACCAAAGGAGAAGCGCCCCCAGAATGCGCCACTTTGAATAGACGCGGTCAGGGTTCATATACACGATGCCAAACGCTCCCAGCAGGATCGGCAAAAATACTTTGCCGCCGCCGCCCAGCGCCTGGAGAAAATGACTGACGCGCAGCCCTACGAGTCCGCTCTGTGCGGTAAATAAAGCGACCATCATCAGGCAAGCCGCTCCCACGATCAAAATACCTGTCACTTCGCGGCCAATAGGTTTTTTTAAATGCTCATACCGCTTCGCGGTTAAACGACGTTTTTTCTT
>JAITOS010000153.1 GCA_031289815.1 Peptococcaceae bacterium
ATCGGCGGCTATCTGAGGGGCGGCGGTATCTTTGCTCTGGGTTGGAGCATCGCGGCGGTTTTGGCTTTTCGCTGGCGCGCCAAAAGGCTGAGACGGACGCCGTCGGACGCGCCGTGAGGCAAAGCAAGGCGATGGCATGGATCGTTTAGCGTGATAAGGGAAAAATCAATTAAACTTGCAATCTTCAGTTGCAGATTGAAACCAAGGCTTTATTTTGTTTTCCGCGGCGCGCTTGCGCCGTATGGGGCACGCGGTTATTGGCATTATTTATATTTAGCTGCCGGAGGTTGATAGCGATGATGAATAAGTACCGGGTGGAGATCTTTGATATATGGCAATATTTATGTCAAGCTGTTTACGAGCCGCTCATCCGCTGCCGAATTGATTTTTCCAATCACCTGGATGAACGTCTATTGAAAAAGGCCGTCACCTTATCCTTTGACGCCGTTCCGCTGATTAACAGTTGCTTTGACGGCCTGTCATTCCGGCCCCGCTGGCTGGGAAAAAATTTTACGGGGGATGATATCGTCCATGTGACGGAAGCGGAAGCTGACGCGGACGAGCAAATCATCCGTTTGTTTGCTTCTACCATAGATTTTACGGCGGAACCTCAGTTAAAAATTCATCTTATCCGAAGACCTGACGGCGATACGGCCTGTATGATTATTAACCACATGATTTGTGACGGCGCCGGGTTTAAAGAATATTTGTATCTTTTAAGTGATTTATACACCCAGTGTAAAAACCATGAGGAAATAATATCCCTGCCTGAATATCGCGCCCGGGGAATCAGACCGCTTTTGGCAGGCATGACCTTCGCGGAAAAAACAGGCGTACTCCGTTCGAGCTACGACGCCTATGACTCGGCAAATGCAAGGGAACAGCAAGGCGTTACTTTTACCCAGGGCGCGGACTCTCCTTTTATGGAAACGCGCGTTATTTCCGAAGAAAATCTCGTGCGGATGAAGGTTTTTGCCAGAGAAAAAGGCGTCACCCTAAACGATATGATCATGACGGCGTTTGCCAGAGTATTTTGCTTTACCACCGGAACCGCTAAGATCATGCTGCCGAGTACCATGGATTTAAGAAAATATATCCCAGCGGCTACGTATGGTATAGGTAATCTGTCTACCAATTGCATGTGCAATATAGGTATACAGGAGCAGGAGCTCTTTACGGATACGTTAATGCAGGTTTCCGGACAAATGCAGCGGCATAAAGCAAATAAAAACATTCTTAAATCCGTTATGCTTTGGAATTTAATCGTTCATATATTGCCGTTTCCTTTTTTAAAGCGGCATTACGCTAAAGTAGTGAAACAGCCTGTCGTGTCTTTCACGAATCTTGGAATCATAAACAATGAATCATTACACTTTGAAGACGCCGTTATTGAGGATGTATATTTGACAGCCTCCATTAAACCCAGCCCGTTTTTTCAATTGACGGTATCGACCTATAACGATCGTTGTACTTTGAGCTGCAATATTTATGGCGGTGATGGCGATAAAAAATGGGTGGATCGCTTTTTGGCTGACGTTTGCTCGGAGCTTTATTTTTAAGCAGGCGAAAGTCTTTTGTGGTCGCCTGACCTTGGGTGAAAACAGGGCGTTGGCGGACTGCCTTCGAGAAAAGCTATTACCGATTTTTGCAATCGTTCCGTCGTTCGCCAGTCGCTCGCGGCAGCCGTTTGGGCAGTATTGCGTTTATTCCCAATATGTGCTAGAATCAGGACGTCATTGAATTAAATTTTGCAAAATATCGGGAGGAGATACATTGATGAAAACGATCAAAAAAATATTCTGTGGAGCGTTGGCGCTGACCATGCTGTTTGCGCTCACCGCCTGCTCGACGTCATCCGCCGTAACCGTCGCGGACGCGGTGAAAAAGCTAAACGACGTAAAGAGTATGTCCTACGTCATGGATCTGCAAATGGATATGTCGATCATGGGACAAGCCATCCGCACCTCCACCTTCGCCAGCGCCGAATATATTGCCAACCCCCTCGCCCTGAAGCTCGACATGGATATTTCATCCGGCGCGGTTTCGCAGAAAGCCCTGACCTACGCGGCAGCCGAGGGCGACAAGCTGCTCCTGTACTCCTCGACGGACGGCGGGGAAACCTGGTTCGCCCAAGAGAGCGACAGTCTGGCCGCGCTTGAGCAATACGACGCCAAATCCAGTTTCAACCTCTACGCCAGAAGCGCGCCGAGCTTCAAAGAGGCCGGAGCTGAAACCGTAGACGGCGCCGAAGCCCTGCGCTTCGACGGCGTAATCAATGGCGACGCCCTGCGTGACGTTCTCGCCTCCAGCGGTATGGACGATCAACTCAGTAGTCTGGGGCTTGACCTGAACGCGGCGGATCTGTTCAGCGGCTTCAAAGACGGCGTGCCGATCTCCATATGGGTCGATCAGTCCAGCGGCCTTCCCAAAAAATACGAGATGGACATGACGAGCATGATGAACGCTCTCATGAAGAACCTCTTTGCCTCCCTCGCGGCCTCAACGGGCGAGGAAATTCCCGAAGAGGCGCTCTCTCTGACGGTTGACAAGGTGTTAGTCGGCGTGACGATCTCCGCATACGACAACGTAACGGAAATCATCATACCCGAAGCCGCCTTGAACACGCCAAGAGCGCCGCAATAGGCCAGGGGAATCGGGCATGACCCGGTGTGCGGACAGCTATACTAAACATACTTACTCGCTTCCTTGAGACTCAATGAGGCCATCTCGTGGCGATGACGTTCAATAAAGCCGCGCACCCATTCAGGGTTCGTCTTGCTGAAATCCCGTAAACTCCACCCGATGGCCTTGTTGATGAAAAACTCGGCTTGCCCGAAGTTGTTCACGAGGATTCGTTCCAGCAGTTCGGTGTTCGTTCTTTCTTTGCGCGTAAGCTGATGGTCTATGGCTATGCGGCGAAGCCATATGTTTTCATCCAGGCTCCACGCGAAGAGCGTATCGTTTACTTCAGGAAAACGGAGCGCAATATCGCCGATAATGACATCGATACCGTCCACCGTGTCCCACCACGATTTTGTTACGATGATCACGCGAAGATGGGGAATGTCGGCGGGCGTCAGGACAGGCTTCATCC
>JAITOS010000159.1 GCA_031289815.1 Peptococcaceae bacterium
TGGATATCGTCGAAGTATACTACATAACAGCAACAGGAGGAAACGCCCTTGAATATAACGAAAAAATTCGACCGCCAAACTCTGTTTATCCGCCTCAACGGCGAATTGGATATGCAAACAGCCGAAGCCCTGCGCCAGGCGATCGACAGTGAAATCGAGCGGCGGGGGATCCGGAAGATCATTCTCAACCTGAAAGACGTCGCCTTCATCGACAGTTCGGGACTCGGCGTCATTCTCGGCCGTTATAAGAAACTCGACGCCTTGGGCGGCTCCTTCATCATCACCAATTCCCAGCCTCAAGTATTCAAAATCATGGAATTATCCGGCCTGTCACAGATCATAAAATTCTACACCGATGAAACCCTGGCTTATGAAGAAGGGAGAGGCGCGTCATGAAGGCCAATCAAATCGAATTAACCTTTTCCAGTCTGGCGGAAAATCTGAGCATGGCCCGCATGGTCATCGCTTCTATCGGAGCACAGTCCAATCTATCGCTCAACGATATTGAAGACTTGAAAGTCGTCACCTCGGAAGCGGTCACCAACGCCATCGTTCATGGGTATCGCCACCAACAAAACGGGATCGTCCGCTTAGCCGTCGAGGTTTCCGATCAGACCCTGAGAATCGTCGTTCAAGACCAGGGGTGCGGCATAGAAGATATCGAGCAGGCTATGCAACCGGCCTTCAGCTCTGACCCTGAGAGAATGGGACTGGGCTTCGTCTTTATGAAATCCTTCATGGACCGCCTGGAAGTAGACTCTACACTCAACGAAGGCACGACCGTCACCATGATCAAATACCTGAACCCTCAGCCCTCCTCGCATTAAGGGAGGATGAGCATGATTCAACGACTGACGGAAATGAATCTGCCGCGCTTTCCCCTGCTCTCCGACGAAGAAATGATGCGCTTGTTGAAAGCGTCTCAAGCGGGAGACGCCGCGGCCAGGGAACGCCTGATCAACTGCAATCTCAAGTTAATTTTCAACCTGATCCAGCGCTTTTCTCATCGCGGCTATGAACTGGAGGATCTCTTTCAAATCGGCACGATCGGCCTGATCAAAGCGATTGATAAATTTGACTTTACCTTTGGCGTGAAGTTTTCCACCTATGCGGTTCCCATGATTATCGGCGAAATACGGCGTTTTCTTCGCGACGACCATCCGATAAAAGTCCCCCGTTCCTATAAAGAACTCATCTACAAAATCAACCGCAGCCGCGAACAGCTTGCCGCTGATTTAGGGCGGGACCCGATGATCAGCGAAATCGCCAAGGACGTCGGCGTCGATATCGAGGCTATCGTCAACGCTCTGGAAGCCGTTCAAACGCCCACGTCCATCTATGACACCCTCTATCAGGACGATTCAGACCCCATCTACGTGCTGGATCAACTCTCCCTGGAGAAAGACCTGGATCCCGCCTGGTTTGAAAAGATCACTTTAAAATCCGTACTCGATCAGTTACCGGAGCGGGAAAAAAAGGTTTTGCTGATGCGTTTTTTTGAAGATAAAACCCAGAGTGAAATCGCCGGCCTCTTACACCTCTCGCAAGTGCAAATATCCCGGATCGAGCGCGCCGCTCTCCATCACCTCCGGCAACTGCTCCAGGTTGAGCCCGCCCAGGACGCCGTCAACGCTGATTCCCCCTAGCCATACCGCCGCTTCGCGCTTTCACGCTATTCGATCCCCAGGACCTCATTCACCGTGCGGCTGATCTGCCGCAGAAACCCCAGACGCGCCACCGGCTGTTGCGCCACCAGATTGACCGTCCACTGGGCAGCGTCTCCCTGATACAGGATGGCCTCTCCCAATTTTTGTCCGGGGCTGACCGGCGCAACGACCTCCGGCTCCAGTTTGGTTTCCAGCCAATAATCCTTATCCTTCCCCTTTTCCGTCGTTATCCCCAGGGAAATTTCAGTCACCGCCGCCACTTCCCGCGCCGCGCCTTTCCTGACCTGAACCACCCCCAGCTTTTCCTGGGCCGGCGCCAACAGTTTGTAAGCGTATTGGGCGAATCCATAGTTATAGATCTTCATCGACTCCGAAAAATGGCCTCTGGCCTGCGGTACCCCCATGACGACGCAGATCAAACGCAATCCGTCCCTCATCACCGTCGAAGCCAGACAATAATCGGCTTCCGTCGTCCAGCCGGTTTTCAAACCATCCGCGCCTTCGTACCACCAGAGCAGCTTATTGGTATTCCAGAGCTTGAACTCGCCGTCTCGCAGGTCATATTCCTTGATGCTCGTCAATGTTTGAATCAGGGGATACTCCATCGTTTTGCGGGAAATGACCGCTAAATCATAGGCGCTGGTATAGTGACCTTCTGCCGGCAGACCGTTGTTATTCATAAAATGCGTATTAACTAATCCCAATTCCTGGGCTCTGGCATTCATTGCTTCCACAAAGGCCTCCAATGACCCGCTGATATGTTCCGCGACCGCCACACAGGCGTCATTAGCTGAGCCAACCGCAATGGCTATCAACATCTCTTCCAGCGAAAAACTTTCCCCCGCCTCCAAATAGATCTGCGACCCTCCCATGCCAGCCGCTTTTTCACTGGCCGTCACCTGATCCGTCAACGCCACCCGTCCGCTTTCTATCGCCTCCGCCGCCAGCAATAAAGTCATCACCTTGGTCACGCTGGCCGGAGCCATTTCCTTATGCGCTTCTTTTTCGTAGAAAATCCGTCCGGACGCCGCGTCCATCAGCACCGCGCTGACCGCCTCCGTCTCCAGTTCCGCGCCTGAAACCGGAGTCGGCGTGATCGGTATAAGCGCCAAATTTCCCCATAAGAGAACGAAAGCTAAACCTAAAGCAAATTTTTTTCCTCTTCTATACCGTCGCATCGTACAACCCTCCTCAATGATTTGTTTTTTTAGTATCCCCACGTTCGTAAATTCTATTGAAGAAGAATCGAACTGCTTTAGATTTTGTTGCCTGCATTTCTCTCCTCAATATTCAATCCCCTGACGCGCTTGGATTCCTTTTTCATACGGATGTTTAATCTGAACCATTTCCGTGATCAGATCCGCCTTGTTTTT
The DNA here is from genome assembly GCA_031289815.1 of Peptococcaceae bacterium. GTDB lineage: Bacteria > Bacillota > Desulfitobacteriia > Desulfitobacteriales > Desulfitobacteriaceae > JAITOS01. Next base: position 3,041 of record JAITOS010000159.1, read on the forward strand.
GAGGGCTTCCGAAGCGTTGCGTCCGGTTAAAACCACCTCGACCTGCGCGAGTTTGCTTTCCAGCACCGCCAGTAATTCCTCTTCAGCCAGAAGTTCAAACCAGACGGCGTTGATCACTTCATCCAGAATGACGAGGTCCCACTGCCCGGAATGCACGGCTTCCTTCGCTTTACGCAAAGCCTTCACCGCTGCCGCCACATCCTCCGCTTTGGCTTCCCCTTTCCTGACGAACGCGGGCTCGCCGTAATTTTCCACCCGGCAGTCCGGCGCCCATCGTTGCAGCGCCTTGACTTCACCGCCATCGCCCCGCCCTTTCATAAACTGAATGATATACACCGTCAGCCCCTGCCCTAAAGCCCGGAGCGCCAATCCAAACACCGCCGTGGTTTTTCCTTTGCCGCCGCCGGTATAGATCTGTATGAGGCCCTTTTCCAAGCCCTTCATCCTCGTCATCCGTCCCTTCTCCGCCGTTATTTTTCAGCTGAATCAGCCTCCCCGCAATTGACGTAAAAGCTTTCCTTTCGTTACCACCAGCCACAAGCCGCCGCATAGCGCGCCGAATATCATGTTGAGCGCGCCGACGGCCTTGATCGGATGATTCAGATTCAAAGAGATCAGGATCATCCCGGCGCTGCCCATCACCGTGGCCGCCGAACCTATCAGCGAGGCGGCGGATCCGGTGTCCCCCTTCTGTTGCTCCAGCATCAGAAACGTACCCGGCGGTCGGATACAAGCGCTGGCGATGGTGGCCGGCAGCAAGACGATGGCGAATACCCACGGCCCTGAGCCGCCCAGCGTCCAAACGAAAAACCCGCTCAAAATCAGGGTGGCAAAACAGGCGTTGATAATGGCGAAGCGTTTAAACCGCGCAGCCAGCCGCAGATAAAACAGGGGCCCCACCAGCATACCGATCGCGTTAAAAGCAAAAAAATAACTGTACACTTGACTGCTCAAACCAAAGGTATTCTGAAAGATATAGGACGAAGAGGATATATAGGCCAGCGAAGTAATGCCGATCATCGAAAAAATGATCAGCAGCATGGCGAAACGGGGATTTTTGAGCACCACGCCGAGCCGTCCCATCGCCTGCCAGACGCCGCCCTTGCTTTTTGTTGCCAGCGTCTCGCGGAACATGACGGAACCGAGGACGAGCGCTATCCCTAAGATCATCTGAGCGGCGAAGATTCCTCTCCAAGAGGTAAATTTAAGCAAAAGAGCGCCGATCACCGGCGCTACGGCAGGCGATATCACTACCATAGACTGTACGATAGCTAAAATAGATTCGCGTCTTTTGCTGTCAAACACATCCTTGACAATGGCGGTCGCCAGCGTAGTGGCTACTCCGCCGCCCACCGCCTGCAAGATCCGGAAAATGATTAACTGCGTATTACTGGCCGCCAACATACACATCGCGCTGGCCAGGGCGTACCCGGTCAGACCGATCATCAACACCGGCCGACGGCCATATTTATCGCTTAACGGTCCCCATATCAGCGTCGCCGCGGCGTAAAAAACAAAAAACAGGATTAAGGTGAGATTGACCTGATATTCCGGCACTTGAAAATAGCGGGCCATCAGCGGCAAGGCCGGCAGATACAGATCCGTTGACAACGGCACAAAACCGCTTAACAACGCCAAAAAAACGATCAGACCCCGATCGCCGAGATAATTTTGCTTTACATTTTGTTTATTGTCCATCTTTCTTCACTTTCCAGCTTTTTTCTGTATTTATTATATACCAACGTCAGCATATCTTTCTACAGCCGCTATCGGCTGACACCGTAATATATTTTCTCCCCAGGCGGGTAAATAGCTATAGCGTTCGCTTTTTCCCTTGGATCTTTTACCCCTGCATATTTAAATACAAGGCAAAATTCACGCCACACCGCATACCCTCTTCCCTATCATTCTACATTATTCTACAAAATTCTATTGAATCACGCATTAGTTTTCGATAACTTAATCTGAGGGGAGTGAATGTTTTGCAACGCATACATCTGCGATTAAGAGCCCGATTAATCTTATTCTTTTTACTGGTGGCCACGGTGGGAGTCACCTTAGTGAGCTTAACCGTTTTAAATTTATATACTAACGATATGCGGCAATCCCTGGGAGAACGGATCCAATCCATCGCCCAAACAGCGAGTTCCTACATCGGCCCTGATCAGTTAAGCGCTTTGCGGCCAGGGGATGAAAGCACTGAAAACTATAAAGAAATTCGTCGGCGCTTGATGGAAGTTTGTGAAAAAAACCAAGTAACCTATCTCTATACCGTCTATCAGCAAGCCGACGGCACGGTTTGCTTTGGTATTGACAGCGATCCGGAAGCTCCCGCCCAAATCGGCGATGAAGCCTTTATTACCGAACCGATGAAAAGCGCCTTTGCCGGCCAAGCAGATTACGCTACGGAATTTTACACCGATGAATATGGAACCTTTCTGCCAGCGGCTTCCCCGATCTATGACGCCGCCGGTAAAGTCGTCGCTGTTCTGGCGATCGATTATTCAGCCGAAAAGGTACTCCATATGGAAAACGTATTGAAGCTGAGAATGCTGCTGGCCGCTATGATTGCTGAAATATTGGCGTTGTTGATCGCTTTGCTTCTGGCCCGCAACATCGTACAGCCTATCCGAACTCTGGGAGACGTATTAGGCGCGATGGCCAACAACGAGGGGGATCTTACCCTGCGCCTGGACGAGTCGCGCGCCGACGAAATTGGCGGCCTGAGCCGCAAAACCAATCAAATGCTGAATGCGATCCACCTCATGATCTCCGACATCCGCAGCATGGTGGACCGGATCCAGGACATGGCCGTCCAGTTCCGGCAGTCCACAGAGAGAAGTAATGGGCACCTGGCGCAGATCATCACCACGTTTGAAAGCGTAGCCCAGGGGACGGAACAGCAAGCCGCCGGTACCGAGTCGGTCACGGCCAAAGCGAATCAGATCATTCAGCACCTGACCGAATTACGCAAGGCGTTCACTGGCGTATCGGAGAAATCAGAGGATGCTCTCAACCACGTCCAGGAGGGGACAAAGGATTTAGAACGGATGACGCGCCAAACCTATCAGATTTCAGACGATATTCAGCGAACGATGGAAACCGTCCATCGATTGGCCCGGGAGACAACGCAAGTAGAAGGCATCATCACGATCATCAACACCATCGCGGAACAAACGAATTTGCTGGCTTTAAACGCCTCGATCGAAGCCGCCCGCGCCGGTGAATCCGGAAAAGGCTTTGCCGTGGTCGCCAACGAGGTCGGCAATCTGGCTACTCAGTCCAAGTCTTCCGTGCAAGAAATCGGGCAGCTGTTACAGGAAATACGTAAGTTGACAAAGGATCTGGAAGCGTCAATGGAGGGTAATTGGCAATTAGTTCAAGAAAGCACGCCGCTGGCGCAATCGGTAGACAACTCATTTTCTAGGATCGCGGCTTCTATGGCAAGCACCACGCAAGAAATAAAGACCGTGGAACCTGCTTTACAGCTTGTCTCCAGTTCCGGCGAAGACATCTTTGCCACCGCCGTCAGTATTCATGAAATTGCCAAAGAAAACGCCTCCTTTGCCGAAGAAGTAGCCGCCTCCAGCGAGGAATCCATGCGCGGTTTCCGGCAAATGGTATCGGTGACGCAAGAACTGGAAACGATTGCCGATGATTTGCAGCGCCTGGTCAGTAAGTTTTCGCTCTGATCGGGAAATTATTTCAGGAATTTCCGCAATATTTTCAGATTTTTATCCTGATACGGCGCGTACCGCACCCGCGGTTCAAACAGGTTCGATTTTTTCAGGATACTTTTCTGATGCGAAAAGGCGTCGAAGCTATACTTTCCATGATACCCCCCCATGCCGCTCTCCCCCACCCCGCCAAAAGGCAGATAGGGGGTGGCGAGATGCATGAGGGTTTCGTTCACACAGCCGCCGCCGAAGGAAACGTTGTTTAAAACATAGCGCTCGTTCTCTTTGGATGCGGTAAATAAATACAAGGCCAGCGGTTTGGGCCGTTCGCGGATTTTCTCCACCACCTCCCGCAAGTCATCGAAAACTAAAACCGGCAGCGCCGGTCCGAAAATTTCCTCCCGCATGATCGGCATATCCCAGCTTACATCCTCCAGAACAGCCAGCGAGATCTGCCTGGTTGCCGCATTGGCTTTCCCACCCTGCACGATTCTGCCGCCGCTTTGTATCAGGCCGCATATGCGCTCGAAATGCTTTTGATTGACCATTTTAGGGTAATCCGGGTGGGTCTGAGGGTCATGGCCCCAAAAAGCGGTTATTTGCCGCCGTATCCGCTCCACCAATTCATCTTTAATCCGGCGATGCGCCAAAAGGTAATCCGGCGCGACACAGGTCTGTCCGGCGTTCACGCACTTTCCCCAGGCAATCCGCAGCGCCGCTTTTGCCAAATTAGCCGTCTCATCCACAATACAGGGAGATTTCCCGCCAAGCTCCAAGCTGACCGGCGTGAGATGACGCGCGGCGGCCTCCAGCACCGCTTTGCCCGCCGCCATGCCCCCTGTGAAAAATATGTAATCAAATTTTTGCGCCAAAAGGTTTTGATTCGCCTCTCGCCCCCCCGCTACGACCGCTACATAACGCGGCTCAAAACATTCGCCCAGCAGCTTCGCCATCACGGCCGCCGTCGCCGGCGCCTCATTGGACGGTTTCACCACGGCGCAGTTTCCGGCGGCCAACGCGCCCACCAGCGGCGCCAGCGTCAGCTGGAAGGGGTAATTCCAGGGAGACATAATCAAAACCAGCCCGTATGGCTCGGCGTAGATATAGCTGCGTCCGGGCATATTGGAAAAAGGGGTTCTGACCCTTTGCGGTCTGATCCATTGGGCAAGATGTTTTTCGGCGTTGCTGATTTCCTGCAAAACTATGCCAATCTCCGTCTCATACGCTTCAAAACGGGACTTGTTTAAATCTTTTTTGAGCGCGGCTCCTATTTTATCTTCATTTTCCCGGATCGCCTGTTTTAAATGACGGAGCTGCCGGAGACGGAAGTCGAGCTCTTTGGTGGCGCCGGTGAAAAAATACTCCTTTTGCACCCTAACGGTCTCCGTTATCGGATCCATGTGAAAACTCCCCTTCCGCCTGTATCATTTCATAGATGGCTCTGAAGTCTTTCTCCCCAAAAATGCGGGGTACGGGATAAAGCGGGTTGGCCTCCGCCAGCGCGTGTTCGATCATTTGGGGGATATCCTCCTCCCGTATGCCTTCGATTTTATCAGGAATCCCGGTAGAAGCGTTCAACAGCCGAACCGCTTGGATAAATGCTTGCGCCTTATCCTTTCTGGAACTGTCAGGCTGACCGATCTCCGCCGCGTCCGCCAGCTCGGACAGCTGCTTGTCGATAGCGGCGCCGTAATATTCCAGCACATACGGCAGCAGGACGGCGTTCGCCAGCCCGTGCGGAATCCCGTAAAACCCGCCCAGTGTATGGGAAATGGCGTGAACATTGCCGACGTAGGCGCGTGTGAACGCCTTTCCCGCCTCAAAAGCGGCTTGCTGCATATTTTTCCGCGCCGGGATATTCTGCCCGTCCAGACAGGCTGTCTCCAGATTACCAAATATGAGTTTTACCGCCTCACGGGCAAAAAGGCGCGTGTGCGCGGTATTCGATCTGCCAATATAGGCTTCCACAGCGTGCGTAAGCGCATCCATACCGGTTGTGGCGGTGACACGCGGCGGCAAATTCAGGGTCAGCAGGGGATCGAGAACCACGACGCCGGGAATCAGGCAGGGATCATTGATGGCGTATTTTTCATTCGTCGCGGGATTTCTCACCACGGTTGCCAAAGTCGCTTCACTGCCCGACCCGGACGTCGTCGGCACCGCATATAGAGGCGGGGTATTCTCCCTGACTTTTAGCAGTCCCTTCATTTCTTCAATGGACTTCTCCGGGCGGGCAACCCGGGCGCAGACCCCTTTCGCACAATCGATAGGCGATCCTCCGCCAATGGCAACCACACCGGCGCCTTGATTTTGCCGGTACAGGCTGTAGGCGTCTTCGATGTTTTGTATGGTTGGATTTTGCGCGGTGGCGTCATATACTACGTAACGTATCCGTTCCTTTTCCAATCCGGCCATCAAGCCATCGACCAGCCCCAAAGACAGAATGTCTTTATCGGTCACGATGAGCAATCTGTCTACACCATGCTCTTTGATAAGGCGTGGGAGTTCTTGCACGCTGTTTTCTCCTGTCAGCAGTTCCGGAATCCGCCAATGAATGAAATAGGCGAAAACGCGCAGGACGATTTGAAATATCCGACCATATATGACGGTAAACATATGCATTCCCCCATTAGCAGACGGTCTTGATGGCAAACACATCTGACCTTTTCATTGTATCATATTCTCCGGCGCATCGCCTTGTGTATTTGCCGGGACAGGCATAGAGAAAAGCCCTTTTTACAAAAAAACAGGGCTTTTCTCAGTAATCTCTGGAAATCTCTTGAAACAAAGGATTCATCGCTTTGAAACGGTAACAAACCCGTTTGTTTTTCTATGGTGCGCCCGGCAGGATTTGAACCTGCGACCTCCGGCCTCGGAAACCGTCACTCTATCCCCTGAGCTACGAGCGCATACGCAACACACTCTTGTAGTCTAACGAAATAAAAAACAGTTGTCAAGGGCCTTCTGCCGCAGGACTTTAAAATCCCCTGAATATTTTACAATGACTTCCGCCTGTGTTATATTTTACTTAGAACCGTTATGATATTTTATGAGACGAAAGGGGTTATTAGCCATATGAAGGGTTTCGCAATGTTAAAAATCAATAGCGTGGGTTGGATCGAAAAAGACAAACCCAAAGCCGGACCATTGGACGCAATCGTTCGCCCTATCGCGCTCTCACCGTGTACTTCCGACATTCACACCGTTTGGGAAGGCGCTATTGGCGAAAGGATCAACCTGATTCTTGGTCATGAAGCCGTAGGCGAAGTGGTCGAAGTGGGCAATCTGGTAAAAGACTTCAAACCCGGCGATAAAGTTATTGTTCCCGCCATCACTCCGGATTGGGGCGCTGTTGAATCTCAGGCAGGATTCGGTCAGCATTCCGGCGGGATGCTGGCAGGCTGGAAATTTTCTAACTTTAAAGACGGCGTGTTTGGTGAATTTTTTCATGTAAACGAAGCGGACGCTAATTTAGCCTTGCTGCCCAAAAACGTCAAAGCCGAGGACGCGGTCATGCTTTCCGACATGGTTCCCACCGGTTTTCATGGGGTAGATATGGCCGAAGTCGCTTTTGGCGATACCGTCGCCGTTGTCGGCATCGGACCGGTCGGACTGATGGCGGTAGCCGGTTCCAATCTGCGCGGCGCCGGTCGTATATTCGCGATAGGCTCACGCCCTAACTGCGCCGACGTCGCCAGAAAATACGGCGCTACCGATATCATCAACTACAAGGACGGCGACATTGCCCAACAGATCCTGGAAGCCACCAATAAAAAGGGCGTGGACAAAGTGATCATCGCGGGCGGTGATCTGGATACCTTTGCCCAAGCCGTTACCATCACTAAACCAGGAGGCACGATCAGCAATATCAACTATCTGGGTTCCGGCGAATACATCAAAATTCCGCGCCTTGAATGGGGCCTGGGTATGGGTCACAAGAAAATCATCGGCGGCTTAACGCCCGGCGGCAGAATGAAAATGGAAAAACTCGTCTCGCTGATCGCGCATGGAAAGTTAGACGTCAGCTTGCTCTTGACGCATAAGTTTGACGGCTTTGAAAATATTGAGCCCGCCTTGCTGCTCATGAAAGATAAGCCGAGAGATCTCATCAAACCCGTCGTCCGGATATAAACGATCTCCCTTCTTCCTCCCTCGTGACAAGAGCCGGCAATCATCTTTGGCTATAATCCGCCGGCTCTTGTTTGCGTGCGGTTTCCTTACGTTAACAGTGTGACCGCTGTCTGATAGATTTCTTCATGGATCTCGTCAATGCTCCTGACGTTTTCAGCGCGAACGCAGCCGATCTTATGCCAATGGTATCGCTGCGCCAATTCTAACGCGCTTTCATAGCATTGCCGCAAATATTCCGGATCTTGTTCATGGATATCTACTACATCGCCACTCCGGCTCTCGATTCTCCTTCGCTCTTCCATCAAGCGCCAACTAAATTCCGGCGGCATATCCAGGAACAGCACGATATCCGGGCGTGGCAGTCCAAAAATATTAAATTCAAAGTCTTCCAACCACTGCAAATACGCCGTTCTTTGCTCCTGATCCGTGATCTTCGCGGCCTGGTGAACCATATTTGAGGTCGTATAGCGGTCGGCGATGAGAATGCCGCCCGTCAGATAATACTCTTCCCATTCCGTTTTATAAGAAGCATAGCGATCTACCGTGAAGAAGGTGGAAGCGGCGTAAGGATTGATCTGCTCCGGATCCTTGCCAAAATCTCCCCGCAAATACATTTTGATCAGAGAAGACGCCTGACTTGCATAGTTGGGAAATTCTATCTTTCTCACCGGATAACCGCCGTCAAGCAAGCGGCGAAATAATTTATCCGCTTGGGTGGCTTTCCCGCTGGCGTCTCCAGCTTCAAACACGATCAATTTTCCTCTCCCCATACCTTCTCCGCCTTCCGTCTGACGCTCATCGCCGCGATCCCGCCGACGCGTAAAAAAACGGCTGCCCAACGAAGCTGTTGACGGCAACCGTCTTTAACCACAGGTTATTCCTACATCGCAATCTTCTGGACCATCATATGATCCCCCGATAATTCTAAAAGTTCATCCTGTCCATGAATAAAGCAGCAGTTGACGTCTTCGCCTTCAATCCAAGTGATTAAGAACATCATAAATCACTCCTTCATGTATCCTGTATACATAATACTATATGCGACACATGAATTCAAGTCATTTTTGGCGGCGCGGATCAATTTTGAGTCTTTCGTCCTACCGCATATAATTCAACGGATTCACGGTCTCGCCATTGATGATAATCTCAAAATGAAGATGTGAGCCGGTAGAATTCCCCGTCGATCCCACTAAAGCAATCGTTTCCCCCTTATTCACCGTCTGGCCAGCCGAAACCAGCAGCTTAGAGGCGTGCGCATATCTTGTCGCCACCCCGTTGCCGTGATCAATCAGAATCGAATAGCCATAGGTTCCGTTCCATCCGGCGGAGACTACCACGCCTCCGGCAGCGGCAGTAAAGGGATCGCCGGTATCGCCGTCAATATCAATCCCCGTATGGAAATCTCCTACCCGGTAGCCATAATACGAAGTAAAACGTCCTTGCAACGGCCAGGATAAGCCGGAAACGCTTCCCGATCCACGGGACGTCGCCACGGTTCCCGTGCTTGCCGCCCTCGCCGGCCCTTTGGCAATGATTTGATCCTTGGTCGCCTGCGTAACGGTTTCCGCTACAATCGTCTTTGTCTTATCCTGGCCATTCTCCTGCTCATAGGCATAAGTGACCAATTTATTGCCGTCCAGCCCTTCCTGCTGAACGACGGTGACGCCGCTCCCCAGAGAAGAATCCGACGTAAACACGACGTCAAACGGGATCGTTTCATTCTCCTTGTAAACGCCTTTTACCACCACCAGAATATACGGCTCGACGGCCACTAAATTAATCTTTTGTCCGACCTGTAAGTGTGAATCCTCGGTATTCCCCGGATTTGCTTCCAGCACTTCCTTCGTTTTCATGTCATTTTTCCTGGCAATCAGCCACCAGGAGTCGTCTTCCTGAACCGTGTAGACGTCCGCCGTTTTTCTGCCGTCCAGCAGCATTTGCAGCGCGTCCTCCGGCGTCTTTACTTCTTCCGGTCGCACTTCCGCCGCCGCCGCTTGCACGTTTTCTTTAAAATAGACCGTTTCCACAACATTGCTCTCGCTGGGATGCACATAATAATTTTTGTATTCTTCCAATACCCGATCCGCTTCATCAACACCAGCCAAAGCCAGCAAGCGCTCGTCGTCCAGCTTGATTTCCGCTCCGTCAACATAAATATCCAGTACCTTGGCTAAGTCGTCCTCGCTTAGCCGTTTCTTCTCTAGCAGGACGCCTTTTTTGATCCTGATTTCCTCAAATTCCACCTTGTCACGCGTTTTGGCGGTCAGCCCCGCTAACTGCCCTTTTTCTTGCAGTACGGTCTCCAGCATACTCTCCGCCTGCCCTAATGCGTCGGTCAGACCGATCTCCTGCCCATTGACCGATACGACCGTCACATTGGCCGTTGTATTAAAATACAAGATCCCGGTCAAACTGAAAAAGACGGCAATAATTCCGGTCATCACCACCTGCGGCGACTTCCAGGGAATATTTTTCACATAGTCTTTTACCTTTATATCGTTTATAATCTTTACATACCCTTTTATTTTCGCACAGCTTTTAAATTGTACAAGTCCTTTTAATTTGGCCGTCCATCCGAACGGCACAGACGGATTCAGCTTTTTTTGCTTTATCTTGCCTCTGAATTCTATTGTAAATCCTTTAATTTTTTCAAATTGCGGCGTGTTCCCTGGTTTTTTGAGTTTCTCGAAGAATAGCCCTAGCTTCTCCAACGGCATATGTAGTTTTAAGTTTTTTTGTTTTATCTTATTTATAAACCCCAGGTTCAATTTTTTACCTTGCAGCGTACTCACTGATTTTTTAAACTTCGTAAAAATCAGTCTGAACTTTTCCATGTTTACCCTCTTCCCAACATTCGATATTTTTCTCATTATAACATTGATGGGCGCAAATATAAACCCTATTTTTTTACCCCTTTGTCCCAGGGAATCGTCATCCTATTCTAATTATTTTGCCAATCATCCTTTGATCCTGTCTCCGCCGCTAAATAAATTTAAGAAAGTTGGGAACGCATGAATATGAACCGGTTAGTCCAACGGATTAATGAACTCACGCAAAAACAGAAAGACCATGCATTGAAGGACTGGGAAAAGGCTGAGCAAGAAGCCCTTCGCCAGGAATATCTGCACCTGATCCGCCAGCAATTCAGGAATACGCTGGAACAGGCGAAACCTTCTGGTTGAGAAAACCTTTATGAACACACATAGAACCGGGCTCCTTGATTGAGGAAGCCCAGGCTTTATGTGCGCTTTCGCTGAACACCCTTAAATTTTCATCCTGACCAGCTTTCCCTACAAAATATTGATCTGGCCTTCATAGATTACGCCGGATAAAGCGTCCACCGTGATCACCTCGCCGTCTTGAATGGTATTCAAGGCGTTGCGCGCGCCGATCACCGCCGGTATGCCAAATTGCAGGGCGACAACCGCCGCGTGCGAGGTCAAACCGCCCTCCTGCACCACGATGGCGCCCGCTTTTTGCATGATCGGCACCGCGTTCGCGTCCGTTGTGTCGGCCACAAGGATATCGCCGGCGGAATAGTTTTGAAAATTTGACAGATGGCGGGCTACGCCGCTATAAGATTTTCGTCCGATCCCCATTCCTTTGGCGAGCATTTTGCCCACGATCTGGACTTTGATGAGATTTGTCGTTCCCGTTTGCCCGACCGGAACCCCCGCCGTAATGACCACGACGTCCCCGGTCTTCACGAAGCCATGAGTCAACGCCGCATCCACAGAGATGGACAGCATTTGGTCCGTTTCCGTTATTTCGGCCACCACGACGGAATAAACGCCCCATTGCAGACTGAGGCTTCGGGCAGTCTTGGCGTAAGGCGTCGCCGCTACGATATAAGCCTTCGGCCGGTATTTGGAAATCAATCTCGCCGTTAAGCCGCTTTGCGTCGGCGTGATAACGGCCGCCGCGTCCAGATCTTTGGCAATCGCGGAACTGGCGTGGCCAATGGCTTCCGCCATATTTTTATACGCATAAGGCTCCGTCTTTGTTTCCCAAAACTGCGATTCTATTTTGCGTGCGATCTTATCCATCATCTGTACGGCTTCAACCGGGAATTGCCCGGACGCGGTTTCTCCTGAGAGCATAATCGCGTCGGTACCGTCCAAAATCGCATTGGCGACGTCGCTGGCTTCCGCCCGGGTCGGCCGCGGCTGCCGGATCATAGAATCCAGCATCTGCGTCGCTACGATCACCGGTTTTCCATAAAGATTGCACAGTTCAATCATTTTCTTCTGGCAGACCGGCACATCTTCCACCGGCACTTCCACTCCTAAATCGCCGCGGGCCACCATAAGACCGTCCGCGACTTGCAGGATGGCTTCGAGATTGTCTACGCCCTCCTGATTTTCTATTTTGGCGATGATTTGGATAGCGGCTTTCTCTCTCTCCACGATCCGCCGAACCGCCAGAATATCTTCCGCCTTGCGCGTAAAGGAGGCGGCGATATAGTCAATCCCTTCCCGGATTCCAAAAAGAATATCCGCTTCATCTTTCGCCGTTACCGCCGGAAGGTTGATTTTAACACCCGGTACATTGATCCCTTTTTTGGATTGCAAAAGACCGCCGTTTTTCACCACCGTGGTAATCTTCTGTTCGGCGACGCCGGTCACTTCCAGATCAATTAAGCCGTCGTCAATGAGGATATGTCCTCCCGGTTCGACTTCCTTCCATAAATCAGCATAACTGATTCCCACTCTGGCAGGCGACCCCAGTTCTTCACTGGTATCCAGCGTGAACTCCGCGCCGTTTTCGAGGATCACGCCGTCCACGGGCGTCTGACCGCTACGAATTTCCGGGCCTTTGGTGTCCAAGAGGATTCCCAGATGTTTTTTTAAAGCGTTTGCTTCCTGCCGTAGTACTTTAATACGAGCGCCATGTTCCTCATGGGTTCCATGAGAGAAATTCAGACGGGCGACGTCCATACCGGCCTGTAGCAGCTGCTGAACCTTTTCATTCGTTTCGCTTGCCGGACCAATCGTACAAACGATCTTTGTTCTTCTCATATACTTTCCTCCGATTTACAGTCCTTTGCCGGCCATGTAGGTTACGAGGTCGATGACCCGGTTGGAATAGGCCCATTCATTATCGTACCAGGACAGAATTTTGACCAGATTGCCGCCCATCACCATGGTGGACAAGCCGTCCACGATGGAACTGGCCGGGTTGCCGTTAAAATCATGCGATACGAGCGGCAGCTCGGTATATTCAAGATAGCCTTTGAGCTTCCCGTTCGCCGCTTTCTTGAATTTTTCATTCACTTCTTCTTTCGTCGTCGGCTTCGAGAGGAGCGCCACAAAGTCCACTACCGAAACATTAGGCGTCGGCACGCGTACCGCCAGACCGTTCAGCTTGCCCTTTAATTCCGGAATAACCAGTGCCACCGCCTTCGCCGCGCCGGTCGTGGTCGGAATCATCGATTGATAAGCGGCGCGGGCTCTCCGCCAGTCTTTATGCTCCAGATCGAGTATTCTCTGATCATTCGTGACGGAATGCGTCGTCGTCATCAGTCCGTATTCGATGCCAAATTCGTCCAGAATCACTTTCGCTACCGGCGCCAGACAATTCGTCGTGCAGGAAGCGTTGGACAGGATATGGTGCTGCTTGGGATCATATTTTTCTTCATTGACGCCCATGACCACGGTTAAATCGTCGTCGGTAGCCGGCGCTGAAATCACCACTTTTTTCGCCCCGGCGGCTAAATGCTGCGCCGCCGCGTCACGCTTCGTAAAGCGGCCCGTCGATTCGATGACGATGTCCACGCCGAGTTCTTTCCATTTCAGATCCGCCGGATTTTTTTCCGACAAAATTTGAATTTTTTGACCGTTAATGGTGAGCACATTACCGTTAATTCCTACTTCGGTCGGCCAGGTCGAGTGCACCGAATCATACTTGAATAAGTGAGCCAACAGATCAGGACTCCCCAAATCGTTTACCGCCACGAATTCTAAAGGCGCGTTCGCCGCCAAAGCGGCGCGCAAAGAAAGCCGTCCAATCCTGCCAAACCCATTGATTGCAACTCGTGTCATTAAAAATTCCTCCTCAAATGTATTTTTTATTCGATGTTGATGCGCGAACACTACTATAAAGGATTCCCCGTTTTCTTGCAAACTTGCGAAATCATTTGCAGGGTTCTTTCATTTCTTCCCCTATGTTTATATCGTACATTATCCCGCAAACTTTTAATCGTTTCTTTTCAGGCTTGTCCGCTTCGGAGCTATTCTCTCAGGTTCACCGCCTCCATTCAAAGGTTCTCCGCACCGGGCGGAACTCTATCGCGGCCGCTTCATACGCTTCTATTTTTCCGGTGACGCATTGCAGTTTTCTATGTAAGATCGTATACTCCAATTCATCCCGATAGATTTCCATCACCGCGATATCAATAAATTCAGGGTCCGCATTCATAAAGTTGTTCCAAGAGCGTTCTAATTTTTGCGTCAGCAAACGGAGTTCGCGGCGAATACCTTCCTCTTCAACTCCTCCCGACGGGCTTATCTCTCTCTTTATCGGGCAACCGCCAGCACATTGATGATCCATTTTTCATCCTCACAAGACATATTTTATACTTCCATCATAGTCTTGCAAGTCCGGCATTATGCCTTATCCCATAAAATAATCCATGAGCTTATGCCCTTCAGAGATGCACCGCCCTGTTTTCTTCGCTTCAAACTCATCGTATCCTGAAACCCCGGAATCCAGCGGCCGTCCCTTCTGGTATAAAATGAACGGCACCGGATCAGAAGTATGGGTCCTCAATGCCAACGGCGTCGGGTGATCCGGCAGCAGCAGCAGCCGGTAATCCTGATATTTTTCCAGCCCTTCGAGGAGCGTCGCCACGACCATTTCATCAATCAACTCGATGGAGCGGATCTTATTCTCCAGCTCATCACGATGGCCGCATTCGTCCGGCGCCTCAATATGCAGATAAACAAAATCCTGCCCCGCCTCCAGTTCGCTCAGCACGGCTTTTGCCTTGCCCAAAAAATTGGTATGGATATTCCCCGTCGCTCCTTCCACCTCGACCGATCTCAAACCGGCGCATAAGCCGATCCCCTTGATCAGATCGACCGCCGATACAACCGTTCCCCGGACATGATATTTATCATAAAAACTGGACAACAGCGGCTTTTTACCTTCACCCCAGAGCCAGATCGAATTCGCCGGCCGCAATCCCCGCGCCACTCTCTTTTGATTCACCGGATGATCGCGCAATATCTCCCGGCTTCCCTTCATCAAGTCCCTCAATACCGGCCCGAAGGGACCTTGAGGAAGATACTCTCCAATTTTTTTTCCTGAAATATCATGCGGCGGCGTCAGGTTTAAGCCCAACGGGCCATTGGCCCAGAGCAGACAATGGCGATAGCTGATCCCGGCATAAAAGGTGAAGGGTTCCCTGCCAAGCCGCCGCTGAAGCGCTGCAATCAGCTGCCCGGATTCTTCCGTCGTGATCTCGTCCGAGCTGTAATCGATCATAACTCGTTCTTCATCCTTCTCCGCCGCCGACAGGGTCACAAGATTACATCTCAGCGCCACATCCGTATCGGAAAGCTCGATCCCCATGCTTACCGCTTCCAGCGGCGAACGCCCGGTATAGTACTTTTTCGGATTGTAGCCCATCACGGAGAGATTCGCCACATCACTGCCCGGCGCAATGCCCTCCGGAATCGTCTGGACGAGGCCGACTTCCCCATTCCGGGCGAGAAAATCAATATTCGGTTTTTTCGCCGCTTGCAAGGGGGTCCGCTGATTTAACTGCGCCAGCGGGTAATCGGCCATGCCGTCACCCAAGACAATCACGTATTTCATATTGTCTCCTCTTCAATCGTTGATTTCCATGATACGCGTCTTCCTCATGGCCTCAGATCATCTTCCGTATAGTAGGTAATGCCGATAGCCCCCGGCCCTACGTGCATTCCAACCACCGGCCCAATCGTTACGATATCCGTGCTGACCTTGAGCTTCTGCTTAATCAGCTCCGCCAATTCCTTCGCTTCATCCAGGCAATTGATATGATGAACCACCACTTCGCCTAAACCGTAGCTTTTAATATCCTGTAGCATTTTATCGACCATCGCCATGACCGCGTTCTTTTTCGTCCTGACCTTCTTGTATACCGACGTCTTGCCATCCTCCACGGTCAATACGGGAATGATTTTAAACAAACTGCCGATCAAGGCGCTGGCCCCGCCGATCCGACCGCCTTTTTTCAAGTATTCGAGATTTTCCGGGATAAACAAAAAGCGGCTCTTCTTGATATTTTTCAGGACGGTTTCTTTTACCTGCTCCAATGTTTTTCCGCATTTCGCCTCTCTGGCCGCCTGAATCACGGCAAAGCCCAGCTGCATACAGGTCGATCCGGAATCGATTAACTCAATTTTGGCGTCCTCGTATTTTTTGACGATCATATCGCGCACCAATTGCGTCGTTGCTAAGGTACTGCTCAGTCCGGAAGAAAGAAATATCCCGCACAGGCTGTCTCCCCGCTCAATCACCTGGAGAATCTCCTCATAAAGCTCGCCGACGGAAGGCTGGGACGAGGTGGGAATCTCCCGTTCATCCATCATCTTATAAAAAACTTCATGATCAATATCGATCTCCTTGATACTTTCATCGCCAAAAGAGATATTCAGCGCGACTTGCCTGATATCTAATTCTTCCCTGATATCTTCACTTAAATAACTGGTGCTGTCCGTCAGTATCTTTATCACCATACATTCCATTCTTTCTTTTCAACATTAAATGTATATCTTTTCCTTATAGCTTTATCCTATTTCCACATCCGCATTCAGGATTCTCAGGTTTTCGCCCTTCTTCATCCTGAAAACATCATACCACAGAGTTGGCAAAAGTTAAAATATAATGTCCGCATAAACCAAGACACGAAATTGCGAAAAGGAAATGTATTTCTGTGCAAAGCTATAGTCAAAATATCGCCTGTCTTGCCGCCTTTGAGTGCGGATTTATGGAGAAAGGCGGGAAACGGCAACCGAGGCCACTATACTTCGATGGCCCGTCTCGGACTTCAAACCAACTTGGCCCGAAGTTAAATCACCTTTAGAGACAAAGGTTCACAGATGGTGCAGATAATATCTCTAACGATGAGCCAGTCATCAGCAGCTCCTCATAAGTATTTTTTCATATTCCCAAGCACAATTTCATATCCGGCGGGATACATATGACCCCCGTCAAATGTGAGTTCTTTCCGCAAATTCCCGTCAGCGTCGGCCAAGCCGCCATTGACGTTGATAAATTCATAATCATACTTTTGCGCCAATTGCGCCACTTTGCCG
>JAITOS010000160.1 GCA_031289815.1 Peptococcaceae bacterium
TGACCGCTGTGGTCATATCTAACCCCAGCGTCGAAAATATTTGCTGCGCGCGTGTTTTCGTCTCACTGTCCGTCCGAATATTAATATTTGTTACTGACATATTATGCGCCTCCTTTGCAACAAATTATATCATTTAGTACGCAAATACGCAACATTATTATGGATAATAGAAAGCCCGCGCAGGGATTATTTCACACTGGGCGGACTCGCCTTTGGGAACCGCGGAGGGGGATGGGGTCGCCTTCGGTTGCTGAGGGGCCGCGAAGGGCGGACGGTTCCGCTTTTCGTCCCGCTGCGCCTTCCTGGCGCAAAGGGACGCGCTCGGCTTCCCTGCCTCGCTTGGCGCGGAACCGTCCGCCCTTCGCTTGGGTTTGGGGTCTTTTGAAGAGGACGCTCGCCTCCGGCTTCGTTGCGCGAAGCTGGGGGCGGGCGCTGTGGGTTTGGGTTTCGCTGTTTGCTGATCCGGTGAGGCTGTAACTAATCATGTTAGTTTATAACTAATTACGTTAGTTTACAGCTTACCGAATCGGTGACGCAGACGGTATGTATTCCCCTTCATATTATGAGCGTAGCATAACGGCATATTCCGCGCCCTGTTCCATCGCGTATTGGCAATGACGGCAGCCGTCCTTCACCAACAGTTCAAGGCCAGGCAGACCGCGGAACCGCTCAAAGCTACGGTAAGCGTCCTCCCGGCTGCCGTAGAGGAACACAAGCCGTGCGGAACCATCGTACAGCGGTTCGGGAATCGCCGCGTCGCCGATGGCGCTGATCACACGATCAATATCCAGCTTAGTGAGAAAGGTCATGTTTTTTACGAAAATAGCCGTGAGCGCCGTGCCGTATAATTTTGCTGAAACCCGCGCTAGTCCCGGAATCCGTTTGAGCAGCGCCAGCGGAATCCAGAACCGCCAGCGGAGGAACCTTTTCTGAACCTGATTCAGCAAAAAGAACGGGCCGCCGTCGAACACATATTTACGGACTTTGAGGGTTTGGCGCTTATAGAGTTCAAACGCCGCCAAGGCACCGAGGGAGGTTCCGGCGATAAAATCAAGCTCCGTTATGCCGCGCCGCCACAGCTCACGCAGGATTTTGTCAACCTGATCGTCCAGCGTAGTAAACACAGTTTTCCCCTCCTGGTGGTGTCCGTCGAAGGTCGGAAGCAGGAGGAAATATTCAGCTTCGAGCCGCCTGCCAATTGCGCGGAACTGCGAGCCGTCCGCCGCCATCGCGTGCAGCAGCAACCCTTTTTTGGGCGTGCCGGGGTCGCCCATCGTTTCAAAAATCATGGCGTCACTCCTTCGCTATGGTCAAACCATCGCCGACGAGGAGCAGTATACTGCACAAAGCCGGGAAAAATTCCTATGATGAGTTAATAGTAAATCGTATTGAGTAATTTGTAAAACATACCGTATGTTTGCGGAAGGTGTTCTTGTAATACTTAAAAAATCAAGCGCCGTTTGCGGAACAATATCAGGTCTTTCATCTTCCATCTCCCCAGCCAGCTTACATGAACACAGCCTGCACGAACGGCAAAACCTCAGCCCAGCAGCCGATACGTCTCCTGCAACAGCAAGGCGTCCTCCTCCAGATTGGGACTTTCACAGATGACTAACCCCTCCACCCCAAAGGCGTGCAGGGCCCGCATTAATTCGGCGTAAGCCAGATCAGACGATTCGAGGACCAAATGGCGTTTTTCCCCTTTCAGTCCGTATTCTATGCCGGAAACGTGAAAATGAGCGTTCTTGAGCCACGGATCGCCCAATTCTTCCGCCAGCCGTTCCAAAACATAACAGAACTCATCATAAGAATTTACCCCGCCGTTGGCTCGCGCGTGTAAGTGACTGAAATCAATGCACGGCAGCACCCCCGAAAGCTGCTGCGCCAGGATGATCGTTTCATCGACCGTGCCAAACTGAGAAGGCTTGCCGGTCGTTTCCGGACGCAGTATCAGGTCGATCCCCTCCGCGTCCAGCGCGTCCCGCACGTCCGCCAGTTCTTTTAACACACGCCTCAGCACCACCCACGGCTCGTCTTCGTGATAAAAGGCCGGATGAAAGACCACGCCGGTCAGCCCCAGGAGATGGCCGATTCTCGCCGTGTGCAGGATTCTCTCTTTACTCGCCGTAATTTTCTCCGGCTCCCGCGAGTTTAAATTGATCCAATACGGCCCGTGACAGCTTAAAATAATGCCCTCATCCACCGCCGTTCGCCCGATCTGCAAAGCCTTTTCCTCACCCATGCGCACGCCGTGGACAAATTCCAGCTCCATCGCTCCTAACCGCAGCTCGGCAATCCGCCGCACGCCGCTTTCGCTGGACGAATCGGTTGTTGATAACGGCACTCCGGCTGTTCCAAATAATAGCGGCAAATAGACTCCTCCTCTGTGCTGCTGAACTTAAAACCCATCCGCTTGATTGCGATTTCATGAATAAACCGTTGCTTCCCAGCCGCCACTTCCCCTATTGCCGCCAGTATATCAAGGCATTTCACCCAAAGTCAAGCGCCACAGAATCTCCCCCCTTGAATCATCTGCAAACCGCCTGAATCGGCGACTCCCGGCCAGACGGAATATTGTCAAATTGTGATTGCAGATCACAAGCGGAGAGCGATTTCACAGGGCGCGCCTTTTCACCGCGATTCTCTGAAAATCGTCTTTTCATTCACATGGGTTTTAAAATATCCTTCCTGCATTCCCTGCCGATTCCTCAGCTGAAACGACATAAAGTTTTCCGACCGAGAGACACTAAAGAAGCTTCGCTCAAAAACCTAAAAAGCGAAAGGAGGTCCCTCAATGTCCAGAAAACGCAAAAGCATGATGTCTGAAAACCTCAAACAGCAGTTGGCTCAGGAATTGGGTTTCAGCGACGCGTTGCAGCAGGAAGGGTTTGCCGCCGTTTCTTCGCGAGACTGCGGCAATATGGTCAGACTGGCTATCCAGAAGGCCGAACAGCAGCTTAACTCAGGCAAAAACCTCCGATAATTTAAATTGCTGCGCCTCCGCCAAATGCTCCGGCGCTATCTCATCCTTCCGCTTCAAATCGGCGATGGTTTTCGCGACCTTCAATACGCGGTCGTGCGCTCTGGCGCTCAGACCATGAATCTCAAAGATCCTTTGCATCAACCGTTCACTTGCCACCGACAGGCGGCATACCTCTCTCGTTTCTTTGCCGGACATCTCCGCGTTCGTGCGATTCTGACCCAATCGTTCCCATTGCCGGAAGCGGGCAGCGGTCACCCGTTCCCGAACCTGGCGGGAGGAGTCGTTGCCCTCATTGCTTTCCTGCAATTCCCCATAAGACAGCCGTGGAACCTCGATCTGCAAGTCAAAACGATCCAGCAAAGGCCCGGACAGCCGGTTTCGATACGCCCGCACCTGCTTCGGCGTGCAGGAACACACTCCCCGCTCGTCGCCGTAAAAGCCGCAGGGACAAGGATTCATGGAGGCAATCACGCTCACCCTGGCCGGAAAATCGATACTCCCTTTTAAGCGCGTTAAGGTAAACACCCTTTCCTCTAGCGGCTGTCGCAGCGATTCCAATACCTCCCGTGAAAATTCAGGAATCTCATCCAGAAAAAGAACGCCGTGATTGGCCAGGGCTAATTCTCCGGGGTGCATTTCCCGCCCGCCGCCCATGACCCCCGCTACCGTAGCGGTATGGTGCGGATGGCGAAAAGGCCGTTCCTTGATCAGAGCGCCGCGATTACCCAGCAGACCGGCCATACTGTATATCTGCGACACTTCCAGGCTCTCCTGATTGCTCAGAGAAGGCAGGACGCCCGCGTAAGCCTTCGCCAAAATCGTTTTTCCGGCGCCGGGCGGCCCTACTAAAATCACATTATGACCACCGGCAGCGGCAATCTCCAAGGCTCTTTTCGCCTGGTTTTGCCCCCTGATTTCCCGCCAATCGACGGTTGGCGACGGTATGCTCTCCGCCGTCGCCGCCCTCTCCGGCAGCAGGTCTGGAAGCGCCGCTTCGCCGTGAAGTCCTTGAACCAGCTCCGCCAGAGTAAGCGCGCTGCCGCTCTTCACCCCGTCCACCAGCCGAGCTTCCGTCAGATTATCCGGCGGCACAAAAAAAGTCGCTTGCGCGCTTCCTAACATCTGATTGACTTCCGCCGCTTTTTCCTGAAGCGCCACCGTCATCGCCAATATTCCCGATATCGGACGCAAAACGCCCTCTAACGAGAGTTCCCCGACAAAAACGCCGTCTTTCGCCCTGTCCGGAGAACATTGCCCCGTCGCCAGCAAAATGCCGATCGCAATCGGCAAATCGAGTCCGGAGCCTTCCTTGCGCAGATCAGCCGGCGCTAAATTGACGGTAATTCTCTGCATGGGAAAATTGAACCCTGAATTCCGCAAAGCCGAACGAACCCTGTCTCTGGACTCCCGGACAGCAGCCGCCGCCAGCCCCACGATCTCAAATCCGGGCAAGCCATTGGAGACGTCCACCTCGATCCGAATCAAATGCGCCTGTAACCCGGCAATCGCCATACCAAAGGTTGAAGAGAACATACTATCACCTCTGGATAGTATAATTCTCCCAAATTCTCTCTTTTCCTTCTATATATTCCTATTTGAGTTAAAAAATCTTACCGAGCGCCGACGCGCTTATACCCGTCCCCTATTCCCTGACGCTCTCCGCCGGAAACTCCAGGATAAAGACCGTCCCTTGTCCCAGCTCGCTCTCGATTTTTATCGTCCCGCCATGCGCTTCCACGATTTGCTTGACAATCGCCAAGCCCAGGCCCATTCCCCCCTCTTTTCTGGTTCTGGCTTTTTGCACCCGATAAAACTTGTCGAAAATCTGCGGTAATTTCTCGCGGGGAATGCCCTCGCCATTATCCTTCACCACAAAGCGAGCCCTGCCGTCAGCCTGTTCGGTCAGAATCTGAATCAGACCGCCGCGGTGCGTATAGCGCAAGGCGTTATCCAGTAAATTAATAAAGACTTGCAGCAAACGGTCATGATCCGCCCAGCACACCCCCTCCAGGGGAACGAAGCGCAGCTCAATGCCCAATTCCAGCGACGGACCGGTAAAACGCTGAGACAGCTCCTGGAAGAAAGCTCGGATATCGATGGCTTGACAATTCAGGGTTTGATAATGCTCCAAGCGGCTCATGTCCTGCAATTCCTGCACTAAACGGGCCAAACGTTTGGTCTCCGATAGAATCAGATCAATATTCTCCGCTTGCTCCTCCGCGGGAATCACGCCGTCCTGAATAGCCTCCAAATAGCCCTGGATCAAATGCAGCGGCGTTCTCAGCTCATGGGTAATGCTGGCCTGAAAATCCCGGCGCTCTTTTTCCGCCCTTAAAGAAGCCGTGATATCCCGAAACACCGCCACATAGCCCTCTGTCGGCACATCCACCTGGATCGGCGCCACGCTGATCTCCAAAATTTGCGTTCCCAGGGTCAGGATATAGGCGGCCAGAGGGTCGTTTTGCGCGAACGTCTTTTCTACCGATTGCAGAATCGCGCTTTTTCTTTCCTGCTGTTCCTCTTCCCCATTCTGCCAGAAGGCGCGCGCGGCGTCGTTCACATAGCGAATTTCCCCCTGGGGACTCAGCATGATGACCCCGTCGCTCATACTCTCCACAATCCCCTGCAACAAATTTCGCTGCTCCAGGAGCCAGGCCGTCTGCTTTTGCAGACTTTGCGCCATCGTATTGAACGATTCGGCCAGCTGTCCCAATTCATCTTTGCTCTTAATATCCTGAATGACTTCAAATTTTCCTTCCGCCAGCCGCCGCGCCGCCTTCTGCAAGGAAGCTAAAGGCCGCGTCAGCTGCCGCGCCAAAAGCAAGCTGATCATCGTCGCTAAAATAATCGCTACCAGCGACGCTATAAAAATCAGGCGGTTGAAGGTCTGAATACTTTGCTGCACCGGTTCCGGTGATTTTCCCATAATGACCGCTCCCAAAACCGGCGTCTTTCCGATTGGGACGAGGGAGAGCAGCATCGCCTGCCCTTCCGGGTCATCGGGTAATTTATTGATGATGAAAAGCGCTTTGCCCGCCATGACGTCCGCGATATTTTGCGTGGTCAGGAAATCGATGGGACGCAATCGGGTTCGCGCCGGCGGCAGTACCGCCTTGAAGTCTCCCGATATCACCGCTGGATTTCCGTTTTGATCCAGAATCACCAGTTGAACCCCCGAAGTGAGCTTCATCGTATTCAACAAGCTGTACCTGCTGTTCCAATCAGGCTCCGCCGCTAATTGCGCCGCAATTTCAGCCGCCTCTCCTTGCAGCATTTTCAATTGACTCTGTAGATAAAAATCACCGAACAGCCAGGTAATCGTCACGCCCAAGCCGCCCAAAACCATCAAGATTAACAGCGTCATGGCCAGCCAGAACTTGCTTGAAATTCTCAGGGTCTTAAAAAAAGTTACCAAATTATTTCCCTACCTATTGCCGCTGTAATGTTCCGGCTCAAATTTATAGCCGACGCCCCAAACGGTCGCCAACATGCTCTTCACTTGCGGATGACTCAGTTTTTCCCGCAATTTCTTGATATGCGTATCCACCGTCCGGGCGTCGCCAAAAAAATCGTAGCCCCACACGGTCTCCATGAGTTGTTCCCGCGAAAATACCCTGCCGGGGTTTTTAGCCAAAAAATGTAATAAGTCGAATTCCCGCGGCGTCAACGCTACAATTTGCTGATCCACGATCACCCGGTGCTTTTCTTTATCAATCTTGATCAGCCCGTAATTCAGCTCATGCTCCAGCGTTTTACTATCCAAGCTGAGCATACTCCGGCGCAGCAGCGCTTTCACTCGCGCCACCAGCTCTCTCGTGCTAAAAGGCTTTACCAGGTAATCATCCGCGCCCAACTCCAAGCCTAACACCCGGTCAAATTCCTCGCCGCGCGCGGTAAGCATAATAATCGGCACGGTCGAAATTTCCCGGATTTCACGGCAAACCCGCCAGCCGTCGATTTCCGGCATCATCAGATCGACGATCAACAGCGCATACGTTCCTCTTTGAAATTTGTCCAGCGCGGTTCTGCCATTTTCCGCTTCTTCAACGCTATAGCCTTCACGTTCCAAATAGAGCCGCACGAGACTGCGAATCTTTTCTTCATCATCCACGACCAAAATAGGCTCCATCATGCATCCTCCTTCACTATCCCGGAAAATCTCCCCGCCGCCGCTTAAAGTAAAATCACCTGCGGCTTACATCCATTATAAACCTTTTTTTTGATGGAAATGTGTCCGCTTTCTGAAATTACTATCCGCGCGCTCTTTCTCGCTCCTGCCATGCCGTCACCCCATCGTGCGCGAACATGTATCAGGTACCCGCTCTCCCTCACGATCGCAGCGAAATTATCACCAGGATAATTCTGTAGGAAGATCATTCCATCAGAGGGCGTTTTTCGCAACGGCTATCGGCTATTTGTGTCTATTAACCGCCAGCTTACGACAGCGAATCTCTCTTCATACGAACAAGACTCAAAAGACAGGCAAAGGGCGGACGGTTCCGGGACTATGTGCGAAAAAGGTGCGAAAATCGTTAAGCGTCTATCTGAACTCAATATGGAGCGTTTTTCCCACGCCGTCCGCAATTTGCTGTAATGTGGCGATTGTCGGACTGCAATTCCCGTTTTCAATTCGGCTGATGTTGGATTGCCGGATACCCGTTTTACGGGATAACTCCTCCTGCGTCAAGTTTTGCTCTACGCGGGCGGCAATGATCGCCTTGATATATTCGCGTTCGGGGCGCTAACGCGCTCACGGCGATTGTTTTCCAGTTCATTCGGCTCCAAAATCACTTTCCCGCCTTTCCTAGCGCATAATCCTTCATTTCAGGAATCGCCCCGCCAGCTATCGCCCACAGGTACAGGCTCGCAACCGCGCCACATGGCGAATACCGCCGGGCGTACTTCTCGCATAGTGCGCGGTCGATTTTCTTGTGGTGGTAGCACATCCGCCGACTACCAGCATATCGTTACCGGGATTGTAATGCACATCTGTCCAGATAAAGGTTTCCGGCTCTTTGGGGACGTGAAAAAACTCGGTTTTTTCGGTTAGGTCATACACGCCATATCCGTAGAGGTCAATGCGAAAAAGCAAATAAAGATGGCCGTTGCTGTGATGAATCAGGTCAAGAAATTCTCCGGCGTCATCCATGTTTTGAAATCGATAGGCTTCCGCGCCTGACGGGTCAAACATGACTGTTTCGCTAACCGACATGTTGTATTCGCCAAGTTTCCCCGCATAATTTTTTGTGGCTGCGGAGTAGCCTGCGGACAGTTCAAAAGACTTTTCTCCCTCAAGATATCCGGGTGAAAATAATATTTCAAACTTCTTGCGGTTCGATTGATATTCTTCTGTATGGGCGATATTCGTCATATCCCTGACAATCATATCATCACTCTCCCAGTATCGGTTGATCGTACTCGAACAGCACGTTGTTAATCTCCAAAATCTACTAACCCGCAAGCCCGTATCACGCCCCTGCGCCATCAGTCCCGTTTTTTCATTAAAAGTTACCGCTTGGCAAGATTTTTTTGTATTTGTTTAGATACCGCGCATTTGGCGTTTTCGTTCTTCCCGCACCGCTGCCGCTTCTTTAGCAGCTTGTTCCTGCCGATACCGTTCCGCGCCTTCCTCAGTTGCCTTCATCAATATGCTGAAAACCTCAGCGGCGAGTGATCCTTCGGGAAGATCTTCGTTTACTCGCTTATAACTTGCCAGATCATCGTCCACTATTCGGTTCAGAAAGCCTTCGACGCCATCAACCTTTAGCTCAGCGGCGATCTTTAGGAGTTTTTCGTAGACCGCACGGTCAAACTCCACATAGACATATCCTTTGGCGCCGGACTTCCTCATATGCGCTTTTTGGGTTGTCAGCATCAGCCTTCTCCTTTCCGTCCATCGAGCAGAGCTAAATCTGCCCTGCTTTTGCCTTCGCGCAAATTCCTTATATATCTGCCGCGGCCCCTGTTGAGATCCCTTCTCAACTTTTCAGGCGAGCGGTTTGTGAACCGATCGTAGAGTTTGTAATAGTCGCCTATTTCTTTATTGATGAGCTTCTCGACGCTCCATCTATTTTGTTTTAAACTTAGCCGCAACATCTCATATCTTTCAAGATCAAAAGCTATTTTCACCTTTACCTTATCGCTCATCGCTGAACCTCCTTTTACTGATGTGATTATTTTACCACAATCTGTTCAACTACCCAACGGCTTGTCCGCCAAGGTCGTTGAACGCCGTCTTTCTTATCTCCGTCAGCTTTAAAAACTCTTCTCTACACCCCCATTTCGACCGCCTTAGGCAGCTTCAACCCTGCCGCCTCGCCAGCCAACACAAGCATTGCTCCACCTCACCCTGTTAAATAGATTTTGCGGAGT
>JAITOS010000002.1 GCA_031289815.1 Peptococcaceae bacterium
TTTAAAGGAGCAATCGACTGATGACGGCAAAAATCACGATGACCACCCCGCTGGTCGAAATGAACGGCGACGAGATGACCCGAATCCTCTGGCAATGGATCAAGGAAACGCTGATCCAGCCCTACGTTGACCTCAACACCGAGTACTATGACCTGAGCCTGGAAAAGCGCGACGCCTCCAACGATCAGATCACCACCGAGGCGGCCTTGGCGACCAAAAAATACGGCGTAGCTGTCAAGTGCGCGACCATCACCCCCAACGCCCAGCGTATGAAGGAATATAGCCTAAAGGAGATGTGGAAAAGCCCCAACGCCACAATCCGCTCCATTCTGGACGGAACCATCTTCCGGACGCCCATCATCGTCGATAGCGTCAAACCCTTCGTCAGCACCTGGAAAAAACCGATTACCATCGCTCGGCACGCCTACGGCGATATTTATAAGGACGTCGAATACCGCGTGGAAGCTCCGGGGAAAGCCGAACTCGTCTTTACCGGGGAAAACGGGGAAGTCCGGCAAACCATCTTTGAATTCAAGGGGCCGGGGCTGCTCATGAGTATGCATAACCTCGACCGCTCCATTCAGAGCTTCGCCCGCTCCTGCTTTAACTTTGCCCTCGATCGGAAGCAGGATCTCTGGTTTTCCGCCAAAGACACTATCTCCAAGACCTACGACGGAACCTTTAAAGAGATTTTTCAACAGCTCTACGAGCAGGACTATAAGGAAAAATTTGAAGCCGCCGGCATTCAATATTTCTATACCCTGATCGACGACGCCATTGCCCGCGTCATCCGCTCGGAAGGCGGCTTCATCTGGGCTTGTAAAAATTATGACGGTGACGTCATGTCCGACATGGTCGCCACCGCTTTCGGCAGTTTAGCCATGATGACCTCCGTGCTGGTCTCGCCCGACGGCTATTATGAATTCGAGGCCGCGCACGGCACCGTCACCCGCCACTACTACCAATACCAAAAGGGAACGGAAACCTCCACCAATCCGATGGCCACGATTTTCGCCTGGACCGGCGCTTTGAAAAAACGCGGCGAGCTGGACGGCATCCCCGAACTCGCCCGCTTTGCCGACGCCTTGGAGCAAGCCGCGATCCAAACGATCGAGGACGGCGTCATGACCAAAGATCTGGCCGATCTGTCCCTTCTCAGCCAAAAGAAGGTTCTCAACAGTCAGGCTTTCCTGTCGGAGATCCGGCAACGGTTGGATAAAATTCTTTCGTAAATTCTTTAAAGCCTTTCCTTGCATTCGCTTGCCATTTTCGGTACAATGGACTCAGTGACAGGCTAGAATTATCGTGATACTGGCGACTGGCGCGACAATCGCCGCTGACTCAACGATATAATAAAAATTAGAACCATGAAGGTTTTGAATCTCAACAGAAGTTGGGTCTATTCTTTCATGGTTTTAGCATTTCATGGTTTTAATATTTTCATGGGAAAGAGAGGTTTTCTACCATGCATATGGCCGACGCGTTAATCTCCCCGGCTGTGGGCGGAGCCATGTTGGCGGTGGCCGCCGGTTTAGCCGTTTATTCCATCCACAAAATTCAAAACGACATGGACGAAAAAAAGATTCCCCTCATGGGGGTGACCGGCGCTTTTGTGTTTGCCGCGCAGATGATCAATTTCAGCATTCCCGCCACCGGCTCCAGCGGTCATATCGTCGGCGCGCTCCTGCTGGCCGCTCTGCTCGGTCCTTACGCCGCTTTTTTGAGCATCGCTTCCGTTCTCCTCATTCAAGCCTTGTTCTTTGCCGACGGCGGGCTGCTGGCTTATGGGGCCAACGTCTTCAACATGGGCTTTTTCGCCTGTTTCCTGGCCTATCCTTTGATCTATCGCGGCTTCACCGGCAAAGGCTATTCCGCGAAGAAGATCTTTCTCGCCAGCCTGATTTCCGTCGTCGTTGCCCTTCAGCTCAGCGCCTTCTGCGTCGTGCTGGAAACGCTTCTTTCCGGCAAAACGGAACTGCCGTTCGCCACCTTCCTCTTGTTCATGCAGCCGGTTCATCTGGCGATCGGCGTAGTGGAAGGCTTGGTCACTGCCGCTATCCTGATCTTTGTCTGGAAATCCCGGCCGGAAATCCTGGAAAGAGCCGCTTCCGGTCAAGCGCTGGGCGCTCTCCCGCTCAAAAAAATCCTGGCTGGCTTTGCCGCCGCCATCATCGTCACCGGTGGCGCGCTCTCCTGGTTTGCTTCCGCCCATCCGGACGGCTTGGAATGGTCCGTATTTAAGACGACCGGCGCCACCGAACTGGAAACCGGCGAGAGCCTGCATGAAACCCTCTCTTCCATTCAAGAGCGAACGGCTTTTCTGCCCGATTACAATTTCCGGGCGCCCGCTCAGGAAGCGGCAACTGAAGCCGAAGATGAAGCGGTCTGGCCGTCCATCAATAGCGGCACGAGCGTTTCCGGAATCATCGGCAGCGCCGTCATGCTCGTCTTCGCCGTTTTGCTCGGAGGGTTCATCCATCTCGTAAAGCGGCGAAATCAGCGTTTAAGCACATGATAGGAGCGATCACTCTTTATGTCCAATCTTACCAATTCCCTGTATAATCTGCGGCAAATGGACGATCTCGCCGATCAGGATACGCTGATCCACCGGATTCACCCGCTGGTCAAACTCCTCCTCACCCTTTTCTACCTGATCGTGGTCGTCTCTTTTGACCGCTACGAAATCATCCGTTTGATCCCCTTGTGCTTTTATCCCCTCATCGTCTTCAGTCTGGCCGAATTGCCCTTGGCTCCGCTCGCCAAAAAAATCCTGATCGTTCAGCCTTTCATCATCGGGGCCGGCGTCCTGAATCCCCTCTTCGATTCCCAAACCGTCGTTTTCGCCGGTCTCACCTTCTCCCGTGGCTGGCTTACGTTTATCTCCATCTTCATAAAAAGCAGTCTGACCGTCGCCGCTACCCTGCTCCTGATCGCCACCACCGGTATGCACCGCTTGGCGGCGGCTTTGCGCCTGCTAAGAATCCCCCGCCTGTTCGTTTTACAATTGCTGCTCACCTACCGCTATATTTCTGTCCTGGGAGAAGAAGCCAACCGCTTATTCAGAGCCTATTCCCTCCGGGCCCCCCGGCAAAAAGGCGTTCATCACCGCGCTTGGGGTTCCCTCGCCGGTCAGCTTTTGCTCCGGACCCTGGACCGGGCGCAGCGCGTCTATCAGGCTATGGCGCTTCGAGGCTTTACGGGCGAATATTTTAGCGGCGCTCCTCCCCGGCTGAGGCTTGCCGACCTCCTCTATTTGATCCTTTGGGCCGCCTTTTTTCTCCTGGTCAGATTCGTGGATATTCCTTCTCTGTTAGGTTCATTATTGATAGGAGCAAGCGCATGAGTCACCATAAAGTGGAAATTCAAGATGTACACTATCGCTATCCGGACGGCTATCCAGCCGTCAACGGTCTCTCTTTGCACATCCGGCACGGAGAATCGGTCGGAATTATCGGCGCTAACGGGGCCGGTAAATCGACCTTGCTGCTGCTGCTGATGGGCCTCATCTTTCCCAGCCAGGGGAAAATCGTGATCGGCGATATTCCGCTCAGCAAAAAGACCCTGCCCCTCATCCGCCAGAGAATGAGCATGGTCTTTCAGGATCCGGACGATCAATTATTCATGACGACGGTTTTTGACGACGTCGCTTTCGGCCCGCGCAATTTAAAATTGGAAGAAGCCGAAGTAACGGCGCGCGTAACCCAGGCGTTGGCCAGAGTGGGCATCCCGCATTTAAGAGACCGGGCGCCCTACAAATTATCCGGCGGCGAAAAAAGAACGGCGGCCATCGCCTCCGTCCTCTCTATGGATCCTGATATCCTCGTCCTGGACGAACCCACCGCGTCGCTGGATCCCCAGTCCCGAAGACGGATCATGGATTTGTTGAAAGGCTTTCAGCATACCAAGATCATCACCAGTCACGATTTGGACATGGTCCTCGCGCTCTGTGAACGCGCCGTGGTCGTCAAGGACGGTAAAATCGCCGCCGACGCTCCCTCTCTGGAGCTTCTCACTCAGGCGGAACTCCTGGAAAGCTGTGGGCTGGAACTGCCGTTAAGCCTGCAAGGCTGCCCCCGCTGCGGCCTCAGTTCAAGCGCTGAATGAGCTTCTGGTACCCTTCCCGCAGGCAGGTATTTTCCATGAATTCAATCCGGCCCCGGTCGCACAGGCTCGCCAGCGCCGCGTCCAGAGGAATCCTGCCCAGAACCTCCGTCTCCCATTCCGCCGCCAGCCGCTCGCTCTGACCCTCGCCAAAGATTTTAAATTCCGTATCATTACTGCCGGGATATTTTACATAACTCATGTTTTCCACGATCCCTAAAACGGGAATGCCCATTTCCCTGGCCATACGGTACGCTTTGCGCACAGTGAGCTGTACCAGCTCCTGGGGCGTCGTCACCACGATCACCCCGTCCAGCGGCAACGCTTGAAAGACCGTAAGCGGCACATCGCCGGTTCCCGGCGGCATATCGATAAACATATAGGCGATATCGCCCCAGCTCACATCCGTCCAAAACTGTTTGACCACATCGGCGATCAACGGGCCTCGCCAAGCCACCGGCATATCCGCCTGCTCCATGAGCAGCTGGCTGGAGATCACGCTGATTCTCTCCTCTGTCTTTGCCGGAAACACCCCCAATTCCGAGTATTGGGCCTTGCTCCTGAGTCCGAATATTTGCGGAATCGAGGGGCCGGTGATGTCCGCGTCCATGATTCCCACGCTATATCCGTCTCTCTGTGCTAATACCGCCAGCATCGCCGTTACCAGCGATTTGCCGACGCCGCCTTTCCCGCTGATCACCCCGACGATCCGCCTGACGGAACTGTGTTCATTGCTCTTTAAGATTCCCGTCTGCTCCTTCGCGTCCTCGCTCACGATGGCCTCGCTCCTTTGTTTTGTTATTTTGATCTTTGGCCGCAGCTCTGCTGCGTCACGCCGGGAACCCGGATTTTTAAAACGGCTCTTTTACCTAGAATATATTATATATACAATGAATCTTCAAAAAATGCAATCCGGAGTGCCATGAATGCATCGCCAACTATTAGGGAGAAAGCGCAGCGCCGTCCGTTTTGCGTCTGGACGGCGCAATCGGAGGAAAAGCGGAACCGCCCGCCGCCGGAGCCGCTCCAAGAAGAATACCAAACCCATTCTTTCTTTGCTCATCAAAGCCATAAATCATCAAGGTATGCCAAAAAAAACCTTGTTTAACTGACGGCGGAGTGATACATTGAAGGCAGAGGCGATGATCTATCCTCCCTCTGCCTTCAAATCCGTTCTTTTATCCGGCAAGCCCGTTCTTTCCTCCAAACAAAATAAACTACAAAAAGGTGGGGATTATTTTGCTGTACCGCAACTATGGCAAGACCAACGAATCCGTCTCAATCCTGGGCTTCGGCTGTATGCGTCTGCCCGTCCTCGACGGCAATCCCGTGAAGATTGACGAAAAAAAAGCCCTTCCCATGCTCCGCTACGCCATTGACGCCGGGGTCAATTACGTCGATACCGCTTACCCCTATCACGGAACCGGGATGGAATCAGGCGGCGCCAGCGAACCCTTTGTCGCCAAAGCCCTGAAAGACGGCTATCGCGCCCGCGTCAAACTGGCGACCAAGCTGCCCAGCTGGTTAATCAAAACGCGCTCCGATATGGACGCCTATTTGAACCGACAGCTGGAACGCCTGGAAACCGACCATATCGACTTCTATCTGGTTCATTCTCTCAACCAGGATTACTGGCCGGTGTTAAAGGCCGCCGGCATTCATGAATTCCTGGATCAGGCCCTGAGCGACGGACGGATTCGCTACGCCGGTTTTTCCTTCCATGACCAATTGGGATTATTTAAGGAAATTGTGGACGATTACGATTGGTCGTTCTGCCAAATTCAATACAATTATCTGGACGAAAACTACCAGGCGGGCCGGGAAGGGCTGCGCTACGCGGCTGAAAAAGGGCTGGGCCTCGCGATTATGGAACCGCTTCGCGGCGGTCATCTGGCCAATCTGCCGCCCGCGATTCAAACCGTCATGGAGCAGAACGCCATCCAAAGAACGCCGGTCGAATGGGCGCTGCGCTGGGTGTGGAATCACCCGGAGGTGTCGGTGGCCCTGAGCGGCATGGGCGCGATGGAACAGGTCGTGGAAAACGTGCGGATTGCCCAAACAGCGACGGCCTCCTCCTTCACCGCACCGGAGACGGCGGTGATCGACCGGGTCAAACAGCTCTTCAAGGAAAAAACCAGAGTCCCCTGTACGGCTTGCGGCTACTGTATGCCCTGTCCGGTCGGTATCAACATCCCCGCCTGTTTCGCCCTGTACAATGACGATTGGATGCACGAAGGCCCGCCCGCCACCAGAAAATCCCGCTATCAAAACCTGACGGCTACGAGCGCCCTCGCCTCGCAATGCGCGGCGTGCGGACAGTGTGAAAGCCACTGCCCGCAAAGCCTGCCCATCCGCGAAGAATTAAAGCAGGTCGCCGCCCTGTTTGAATAGCGTAAAGCCAACGCCGCTTAATCCGTTCTGCGTCGGGCCGGTATTTTAGTATTTTGCGTCTCAGCGCTCCAAAAATATGTGGTATTCTTCCCTTCCGTCTGTTTAGCGGCATATAACGCTTTATCCACGGCTGAGAAGAATACCCCTTCATCAGAAAATACGGCTTCTTCATAGATCCCGACCCCGGCGCAAGCCGTAATCCCGCCCTTTACTGACGACAGGTGCTGCGTTTTTTCAAAAAACCTTTTAGATACGGAGTTCGCGAGCCGCAGGGACGATTCTCGGCTACGCCAGGTGAGCGCGGCAAATTCCTCCCCTCCGTAGCGGAAGCCAAACTCATCGTGAGCCAATTGCGATTTCAGGCATTCGGCAAACAGGAGGATGACCTCATCGCCGACGTCATGCCCATACTGATCATTGATCTTTTTGAAATCGTCAATATCCCAAAAGACGAGAGATGGCCCGTTCATCGAAGCTGTTTTGCTTTGGGTCATCTTTTCCATATACTCATAAAAAGAGGTGTGATTGAGCAAGCCGGTAAAAGAGTCACGCTTCAACAGATTGTCCCGCTTGATGATATTCTCTACCAAAACCGACGCTACCATGATAATCGTCACGCCCACCAGCAGACTGGCGCTGAACAAAACGATATTGGTAACGATTTCTATCACTCCCTGGTTGCTGGGCGCCATATACAGATAGCTACGGTTTGGCAAAACGAGAACACAAAGCAGCAAATAGAGAGCGATATTCAGTACGTAAGCAAAGATCACCGGTTTTTTGTCAATAAACATTATCGAAGCAAAAAGCGAGAAGATAAACGCTGAGTAAACCGCGGAATCGTAGTAATGAACGTAGACGATGATAAAACAGGCGACACTGACCGCTGTTACGATCGTATAGGCTTGCGCGGCAACGTGTCCTTTCAGCCCTCTCAGGAGCAAGAGCGTGAAAGTGACCACCAGCGTATAGCAAACGGCCGGTATGACCACAAATTCCCGCCACGGCCCGAGCGTTTGCGCGCTGGGAGGGCCAAAAAGATCCCAAATGGTTATCACTTCGCCAGCGACAACAAACAACAGGCAGCCAATGATGCCCAGATGAAATACATAAATCCAGTCTTTAAAATCCAATGCATTTTCATATTTCAAATTAAACACGATGGCATCCCCTGCTCATCAAACGTCTGTATAACTCGCAAAACATCAACAAATCATCCTAATTTATTATTTTCCAAATACCATCGCATCGCCAAAAAGCATTGCCAGCACACTTTTCCAACCTGACGGTTTTCTCATGAAAGAACCTGAAATCCCTTCACAAGAAACATATCGGCTCTGATGGACGTTTCGGCCACCTCATTGGGCCCTTGATCCATCCTTCCGATCCTCACGTCGATTATTTCGCGTCAGATTATTTTATCTTTGCCAGAAGCGCGCCTGTCTCAGCTGGTCGCTTTCATTCTGTCCTTGTGGCTCAGCGCCGCCAGTCGGACGACCTCGTCCAGCTTCAGCTTCAGCGCGCCCGCTAGACGGGTTCCATACTCTTTATCGGCCAGATAGCAATGCGCGGCATGGCGCAGCCGGACGTTTTCGCTCACCCCGTCCATGTTGTTCGCCGTATTCTCAATCAATATCTGGCGTTTGTCCTCGGTGATCAGGCGATAGAGATCCCCGGCCTGATAGAAACAATCATCCGTCTGATCATCCTTAGGCTCATAGGCCATCATCATGCCCTGGACCTCCAGCGGCGGTTCCGCGTATTCCGGCTGTTCCGCCCATTCGCCCGCGCTATTGGGCTGATAGCCCTTCGTCGCGCCGTAATTGCCGTCTACGCGCATTTGCCCGTCACGGTGATACGCGTGGACAGGAACACGCGGCGCATTGACCGGAATAGCGTGATGATTAACCCCCAAGCGGTAGCGCTGCGCGTCCCCGTAAGAAAACAGCCGCGCCTGCAACATTTTGTCCGGCGACAAGCCTAATCCCGGCACGATATGGGCCGGATTGAAGGCCGCTTGCTCCACCTCGGCAAAATAATTTTCCGGATTGCGATTCAGTTCAAAGATTCCCACCTCATGCAAGGGGAACGTCTTTTGACTCCATACCTTACTGATGTCAAAGGGATTTTCTTTATGCTGCCTGGCCTGTTCCTCCGTCATGATCTGGATGAACACCGTCCAGCGCGGAAACTCACCCCGCTCAATCGCCTCAAACAGGTCGCGCTGATGGCTCTCACGATCTCTCCCCGCCAGCTCGGCGGCTTCCTTATCCGATAAATTCTGAATACCCTGTTGGGTATGCAGATGATATTTCACCCAGGTTCTCTCGCCTTTGGCGTTGATCATGCTGTAGGTATGGCTGCCGAAACCGTGCATATGCCGGTAAGAGCGGGGAATGCCGCGGTCGGACATGGTAATCGTGACCTGATGAAGCGCTTCCGGCAGCATACTCCAGAAATCCCAGTTATTCTGGGCGGAACGCAGATTGGTCTTGGGATCGCGCTTCACCGCGTGGTTCAAATCCGGAAAACGCAGCCCGTCCCGCAAGAAAAATACCGGGGTGTTGTTTCCCACCAGGTCCCAATTGCCGTCCTCGGTATAAAATTTTATGGCAAAGCCCCGAATATCACGTTCGGCGTCCGCCGCGCCGCGCTCCCCTGCCACAGTGGAGAAACGCGCAAACACCTCGGTCTTTTTACCGATTTTTGCAAAAATCTTCGCCTTGGTATAGCCGCTGATATCCTGGGTAACGGTAAACTGACCGTAAGCGCCCGAACCTTTCGCGTGCATTCGCCGCTCCGGAATGACCTCCCGGTCAAAATGAGCTAACTTCTCGATAAACCAGGGATTTTGCAGGGTCATGCCGCCTCTTTCGCCCGCTGTAAGCGAATTCGTGTTGTCAACCACCGGCGCGCCCGCTGCTGTCGTCAGTTTTTTGTCTATACTCATCCTTTTCCTCCTGCCATTCGTTTTAATGATCGCTATCATTGGGGGGATAGGGGGATCCTTGTACTCCTATTATATACTTCCAAGCGCTTCCTTTCAATACGAACTGTGGGAACCTATTCAAAAATTGTGGGAACCTATTCAGAAATTCGTGAAGTTTAAAATTTTTCAAGAGCGTTTCACCCTCATAACTTCTACATATCGCCCTGCTAAGATTGAAGCATTCAAGCGGGAGGAGGACGACGGGTATGAACCCTGGCATAAAGACCAAAAAGCTGCGCATCGGCGGCATGACCTGCGCCCACTGCCAACAGAAGATCGAAAAAAAACTCCGCAACACCGCCGGTATTGAAAAGGCGACAGTGAGCTACAGGGAAGGAACCGCCGTCATCTCTTATGACGCGGACATTCTATCCCTGAACGACGTCGCCGCGATGATCGAGAAGCTGGATTACCAAGTTCTTTCCGACCGACAGCCGGAAGCAAACGCCAGCCGTGTCATCGGCTTCCTGATGATGATCGTCGCCCTCTATCTGCTGCTTCGGCAATTTGGTTTTACGAATCTGGCGGGCGCTTTCCCCTTGGCCGAGACCGGCATGGGCTACGGAATGCTGTTTCTGATCGGCCTCATCACTTCACTGCATTGCGTCGCCATGTGCGGCGGCATCAATCTCTCGCAATGCCTCCCGCCAGCGGCGGCCAAGCAAAGCGATGACAGCCTGACTTCCCTGCGTCCGAGCTTTCTGTACAATCTTGGCCGGGTCGTCGCTTATACCCTCATCGGCGGCCTCGTCGGCGCGCTCGGTTTGGCCATCAGCCCCTCCGGCGGCTTCCGCGGCGTCGTTCAGCTGATCGCCGGCGTTTTTATGGTGGTCATGGGCATCAACATGCTGGGCAGTTTCCCCTGGTTTCGGCGCTTTAATCCCGCTATGCCCAAGATTTTCGCCCGCAAAATAGAAGCGGCAAAGGGCCGCGGCCAAAGCCCCCTCTATATCGGGCTCCTGAACGGCCTGATGCCCTGTGGTCCCCTGCAAGCCATGCAGCTTTACGCACTTTCCACCGGCAGTCCGGCAAAAGGCGCTTTAGCGATGATGCTGTTCAGCCTTGGAACCGTGCCGCTGATGTTTGGGCTGGGCGCTCTCAGCTCGGTCTTGAGCCAAAAATTCACCCGCAAAGCGATGACCGTGGGGGCGGTATTGATTGTGGTACTCGGACTCTCCATGTTTTCACAAGGCTGGAATCTGTCGGGATTTTCCCTGTCCCCGCTGCTGTCCGCCAACCCCAACACCAGTCCCATCGCCAACCCGACTTCGGCAAACACGCCGGGCATCATCATCGAAAACGGCGTTCAGCTGGTTCACAGCACTCTGGCGTCCGGACGCTATCCAGCCATCACCGTCCAGGCCGGGACGCCGGTAAAATGGACGATCGACGCGCCCCAGGGCAGCGTCACCGGCTGCAACAACCGGATGCTGATCCCGGAGTACGGCCTGGAGTATCCCTTCAAAACAGGCGAAAACGTGATCGAATTTACCCCCACGAAAACAGGAAAATTCCCCTATAGCTGCTGGATGGGGATGATCCGCAGCTCTATCACGGTCATTGAACCGGAGGTGTAAGCCAGCGGCGGCGGCAAGTGACGACAGCGCCCGGAAAGGAGTAAGCCACACATGGAATTGCTTTCAAGTCATTGGCACTGCCTGTTGCCCATTGTGGTGATCGGCGCCGGGATATTCTTTATCACCCGCGATAAAAACCAAAAATAGTCAGCGCGTCATCGAACAGTTCGCCTCCAGGCCATTATCCCTCATATAGGAAGCGCCCCAATCATACATCGCGAACAGGATAGGTTGAAGGCTCCGGCCAAAATCAGTCAGCGCGTATTCCACCTTGGGCGGGACCACCGGGTATACCGTGCGCGTCAGCAGATTGTCTCTCTCAAGCTCCCGAAGCTGCTGCGTCAGCATTTTGGGGGTCGCCTGCGGAATCAGCTTTTGCAGTTCGCCGTGACGCAGGGTCCGCTTGATTAAATGCCACAGAATCAGCGCCTTATATTTTCCGCCGATCAGGCGCAGGGTTTCGTCCACGGGACAGTGTAGACCGGTATGATTACAATGCATCATGTATTCTCCATTACTTACTTTTTAGATAGTATTGTACAATATAGTGCGTACTTGTATTTATAAAGATTATAGTTATAATAATAGCGTAAGCTTACAAAGGCGTCAAGCAAAAAACGATAACGTCAAGGGAATGAGGTCTCTATTCATGGATCGTCAAATATTAAGCGTTAAAGGTATGACCTGCGCCGCCTGCGCCCAGCGGATCGAAAAGACGGTTCGCAAGCTGGCCGGTATCGAGCAAGCAAACGTGAATCTGGCAAGCGAGAAGCTGTTTGTGGAATACGACGCCGCCAGCCTGACCCTGCCCGCCATTAAAGCCGCCGTCACCAAGATCGGCTACGAGGTGGAGGAAAAGAGCGAGTACAGTCGGATCACCATCCCCATCGGCGGCATGACCTGCGCCGCCTGCGCCCAACGATCCGAAAAGGCTATCCGCAAATTAGACGGCGTGGCCAGCGTAGCGGTCAATTTCGCCACAGAAAAAGCGACCATCGCCTACGACCCCGCCAAAGTGCGCGTATCCGCCATCAAAGCGGCCATTGAGAAGGCGGGATACCAGGCGCTGGAAATTTCTAAAACCGACGCCGGCGATGAAGACCGGGCGCGCAAGCAGAAGGAAATTCGCACGCTTTGGACCAAATTTACCGTCGCCGCCGTCTTCTCCCTGCCGCTCCTCTACATCGCTATGGCGCCAATGCAGACCTGGGTGAGTCTGCCCTTTCCCAACGCCCTGGCCCCCATGAAATACCCCCTCATTTACGCCCTCCTCCAACTCTTGCTGGTGATCCCGGTGATCGGCGTGGGACACAAATTCTACACGATCGGCTTCAAAGCGCTGATCCAGCGCAGCCCCAACATGGATTCCCTGATCGCCGTCGGCACCACCGCCGCCGTCCTCTACAGCGCCTGGAATACCTGGCAGATCGCCCACGGCAGATTCAGCGCGGTGGGATCGCTCTACTTTGAAACGGCGGGCGTCATTATCACCCTGATCCTGCTCGGCAAATCGCTTGAAGCCGTTTCCAAGGGCCGCACCGGCGAAGCGATTAAAAAACTGATGGGCCTCGCGCCCAAAACGGCGATTGTCCTTCAGGACGGCGCGGAAAAGGAAATTCCCATCGACGAGGTGGAAACCGGCGACGTCGTCGTAGTCAAACCCGGCGCGAAAATCCCGGTGGACGGCACGGTGCTG
Organism: Peptococcaceae bacterium; assembly: GCA_031289815.1. Taxonomy (GTDB): domain Bacteria; phylum Bacillota; class Desulfitobacteriia; order Desulfitobacteriales; family Desulfitobacteriaceae; genus JAITOS01. The sequence goes on from JAITOS010000002.1 coordinate 12,755, forward strand.
GAAGGCCGGACGGCCATCGACGAAGCCATGCTGACCGGCGAGAGTATGCCGGTAGACAAAAAAGCCGGCGACCCGGTGTACGCCGCCACCTTGAACACCAACGGCGTCATTCAGTTCCGCGCCGATAAGGTCGGCAGCGACACGGCGCTGGCGCAAATTATCAAACTGGTAGAGGACGCCCAGGGCTCTAAAGCCCCCATCGCCCAACTGGCGGACATCGTTTCCGGCTACTTCGTACCCATCGTCTGCGCCATCGCGGCTGTCGCGGGCCTGGCATGGTTTCTGGCGGCCAATTACGCGGAGATCCAGCTCCCTATAGGGAAATCGGATACTGAGTTCGCCTTGACCATCTTCATCTCGGTACTCGTCATCGCCTGCCCCTGCGCCCTGGGACTGGCGACGCCCACCGCCATCATGGTCGGCACCGGCAAAGGGGCGGAAAACGGAATCTTGATCAAGGGCGGCGAGGCTTTGGAAACCGCGCATAAAATCAACACCATCGTCTTCGACAAAACCGGCACCCTTACGGAAGGCAAACCGGCGGTAACGGATGTACTGACGGTGGCGGGAATCGACGCGGATGCTCTGCTGCAAGCCGCCGCCGCCGCCGAAAAAGGCTCCGAACATCCGCTGGGGCAGGCCATCGTCCACGGTGCGGAGGACAAAGGGCTGACGCTGGTCAAGGCGGAGCAATTCGTGGCCATCACGGGACGCGGCATCGAAGCCCTCGTCAACGGCACTGCCATTCTCGCGGGCAACCGCCAGCTGATGGACGAGCGAGGCATTTCCTTATCAGCGCTGGAGGAGGCCAGCGACCGGCTGGCGCTGGAAGGCAAAACCCCCATGTACATTGCCTTTGACGGCCAACTCGTCGGCATTGTCGCGGTGGCCGACGTGGTAAAACCATCCAGTCGCGCCGCTATCGCCAGCCTGCACAGCATGGGCGTCGAGGTAGCGATGATTACGGGCGACAACCGAAAAACCGCCGCCGCCATCGCCAAGCTAGTCGGTATTAACAGGGTTCTCGCCGAAGTGTTGCCGCAGGATAAGTCCGACGAAGTCAAGAAGCTGCAAGCCGAAGGGCGCAAGGTCGCTATGGTCGGCGACGGTATCAACGACGCCCCGGCGCTGGCGCAAGCCGATATCGGCATCGCCATCGGCTCCGGCGCCGACGTGGCGATGGAATCGGCGGACATCGTTCTCATGCGCAGCGATCTGATGGACGTACCGACCGCCCTCCAACTCAGCAAACGGACCATCCGCAACATCAAGCAGAACCTGTTTTGGGCCTTCGGCTACAACGTCGTCGGCATTCCCATTGCCGCGGGCGTCCTCTTCCTCTTCGGCGGCCCCCTGCTCAATCCGATTTTCGCCGCCGCCGCCATGAGTTTAAGCTCGGTCTCCGTGCTGACCAACGCTCTGCGCCTGAAAAGATTTAAGGCCATACGCCAGGAAAGGGTAGGTATATGATGATGAAAATTAAAAAAACACTTAAACAAACAGCCTTGTTCAGCCTCTGTGCGGCGCTTCTGGCTGTCGCCGTCGGCTGTGGGGCCGGCAAAAGTTTAGATGTGGTGGGGAACGCCTCCGTCACTTCGATCAGCGCGGTTTTTGACGCCTTGCCCGCGGAGATCACCGTCGATGAAGCGACCGGCGCTTGGGCGCTCTCCGCGCCGGATAACAGCGCCCGTTTTCTCTGGGCGCCCGATTACAGCGTCAGCGGGATGCACGATATCATGCTGGAATACGCGCTTCAGCCTTTTCTTGAGGCGGGACTGGACGTCGGGCAACTGCCGGAGATGTTCACCATCCTCGGCGATCAAACCGTGATGATCGGAACCAAGCTCGGCGACGACCGGATCACCTATGACGGCGCTCCCACACCGATCGCCTCTTACGAAAAGCTGGTAGAGCTGTACCGCGACACGGTTGGCTATCACGCGGCGCTGGATCATCATAACGTCAGCGTCGGCGACGGCAATTTATTTGAGTGGGCGGATGACCTGCGCACCAACGACAAGGACATCGTCTTCGCCCTCAATCCGGAACCGCTGATCGCGGCGGGTGTTGATCCGGAAAAGGTGGAAGGCTGGGCCTATACCACCGTCCCGATTGACGTAAACGGCAAATCGGTGGACGTCTATAAATTTCTGAAACCCTTTGACTTGCGGTAATCGTCCCGCTACACTATCCCTATGCGGCCAAAACCATTTTTCGCTTTCAGGCGGAAATGATGGCGGACAAGCGTCAGATTATTATGAGAAAAAAATGAAACGAACGAAACGGAGGAAATGACAATGGCGCAAACGATTTTAAAGGTGGACGGGATGTCCTGCGAGCATTGCGTAAAGGCGGTCACAGGCGCGGTGGGCGCGCTTCCCGGCGTAACGAACGTCGCGGTGGATTTGAAAGGTAAGACCGTCACCGTCGAGCACGACCCCGGCCAAAGCCCGCCGGAAAAAATCAAAACCGAGATTGAGGATCAGGGCTACGACATCATCGCCTAAGGCAGTTAAGGCAGCAAGGAGGTTCAAATCGTGGAAAAACTGGTTTTACAGGTGGAAGGAATGTCCTGCGGACACTGCGAAATCGCCATTCAAGACGCGGTACGCAAGCTGCCGGGCATCAAAAAAGTCAAAGCGAGTAAACGCCGGAAAGAAGTGGTCGCAGACTATGACCCGTCGCTGCTGACGCCGGAGCAGATCAGAAGCGCCGTGGGCAGCACCGGCTACCCGATTGTTGACTGACCTCAGTCAAGTACGCGAAGCCCGAAAAAAGGAGTGGCTCTCATGCCGACCAAAAGTAAAAACCTACTGGCCGTAGACGACGAACCAAAAATCTTGGAGGTCGTGGCCTCCTTCATGGAGTGCCGCGGCTTCCATGTCTTTACCGCCGAAAATGGGCGGCGGGCCCTGGAGATTTTCGAGACGGAAAACCTCGCTCTGGTACTCCTTGATCTCATGCTGCCGGACGTTTCCGGCGAGGACGTCTGCCGAGCCATCCGCAAAAAATCCCGCGTCCCCGTGATCATGCTGACCGCCAAGGCGGAAGAAAAAGATTTGCTGGAAGGGCTGGCTCTCGGCGCGGACGATTACCTCACCAAGCCCTTCAGCCTAAAGGAGCTGCACGCGCGCGCCGAGGCCGTACTGCGCCGGACGGAAAGCGATCTGATTCCGCTGACGGTGCGCAACTCTTTTCACGGCGGCGATTTGACGGTTGATTTTGCGACAAACGTCTTGCGGAAAAAGGGCCGCACCGTGACGCTGACGCCCAGCGAGCTGAAAATACTGTCCGCTCTGATCAAATACCCCGGCAAAGTCTTTACCCGCGAGGAACTGATCGCGCTGGCGCTGGGCGACGAATTTGAGGGCTATGACCGGGCGATCGACAGCCACATCAAAAACATCCGCCAAAAAATCGAGGACGACCCGCGCAATCCGGCGTATATCCTTACAGTTCACGGCTTGGGCTATAAGTTTGGGGGCGAATAAAATTGCGGCACAGCCTTCGCAGCCAGCTCACCCTGACCATTCTGCTGATCGTGCTGTTTACCGTCGCCCTCATCAGCTTCCTGACCAACCGCTTGATCGGCCAACAGTTTGAAGCCTACGTTTGGGAGCAGGAAAAAACGAAGGCGACGGACATCGCGGACAATCTCAGCCGCCAATACGACGAGCTGACGCAGTCCTGGAACCTTGATTTTGTTCACGGCGTCGGTATGTATTCTCTATATGACGGCTATATCATTCAAGTCTACGACCGCGACGGCGCCAGCGTCTGGGACGCGGAAAACCACGATATGTCCCTGTGCCGACAAATCATGGACGAAATCAGCGCCCGGATGGAAAGCAAGCGGCCCCAGGTGGGCGGCGCTTTCACCTCGCAAAGCTATGACCTTACCGCTAATGGGCAGACCGTAGGTTCCGTTACCGTCAGCTATTACGGCCCCTATTTTTTGAACGACAGCGATTTTAGATTTTTAGACACCCTGAACACGGTGTTGATTGCCATCGGCGGTTTATCCCTGCTCCTATCGCTCGCGGCTGGCTGGATTCTGGCGCGTCGCCTCGCGCGACCGATCAGCAAGACCGCCTATATCGCGAAACAAATCGCCCAGGGAAATTACGATATCCGCTTTGAAGGCCGGACAAAAACAAAAGAGCTGGATGATTTAGTCGCGGCGATCAACCAACTCGCGGACGCGCTCTCCGAACAGGAGCATTTACGGAAACGCCTGAGCGCCGACGTCGCGCACGAGCTCCGCACCCCGCTGACCGCCGTCGGCTCCCATCTTGAAGCGATGATCGAGGGCGTCTGGCAACCCACCCCGGAGCGTTTGCAAAGCTGCCACGAAGAAATTGGCCGCCTCGGCAAGCTGGTCGCCGACCTGGAACGGTTGACCCAGGCGGAGAGCGAAACGCTGACCCTGCACCGGAGCTTGGTTGACCTGGCGGCTATTGCCCGCGCGGCGAGCGACAGTCTGGCGCTGGAGCTAAAAAAGAAAAATCTCACCCTCGTCGTGAACGGCGAATCCGCGCTGGTTTTCGCCGATGGCGACAGGATCAGTCAGGTAGCCGCCAATCTTCTCAGCAACGCGATAAAATATACGCCGGAAAACGGCCTCATCCGCGTCACGACCAGAGATACCGCTGACAACGGCGTCCTGATCGTGGAAGACGACGGCATAGGAATCCCCGCCAAGGACCTCCCTTTCATATTTGAGCGCTTTTACCGAACCGACCAGTCCCGCACTCGGAGTACGGGCGGAACCGGCATTGGGCTTGCCATTGTGAAGTCTATCGTTCAGGCGCACGGCGGCAGCGTACAGGCGGA
>JAITOS010000008.1 GCA_031289815.1 Peptococcaceae bacterium
CAGGCGCGGTAGACGTCTCCGTCTTTCAGTTTTAGCGGCTTCCTCAAAATAGCGGTCGTCTATGCCGCCGAGTTCTCTTAAAAACTCTGAGCTTTTCATGATAGTATGCCCTCCTTTATCAGTCTGTCCCGCAGTTTTTGCCGCAGACGGAACAGCACGCTCTTGACCTTGCTGGCGCTGACGGCCAAGGCCGCGGCGATGTCGTCGATACTGTCAAAGTGCAAGTAGCGCTTGAGGAAAATGAGCCGTTGCTGCTCCGGCACTCCCGCCAGGAAGCTGTTCATCACCGTCGCGAAAACCCGGCTGTCAAAGGCGCTCTCCACTCCGTCCGCCGCGCCGATACATTCCTCGATCTCGTCCAGCGCCAGCTGCACCTGGCCGCCGCCGCGTTTACCCGCGCTGCGGTAGTCATAGACGTCCAGCGCCTGATTGCGCGTGATCCGTCCCAGAAAGGCTTTTAAACTTTTGGGCTTGGCCGGCGGTATCGCGTTCCAAACCTTATAGAGCGCGTCGTTCAGGCATTCCTCCGAATCCTGCGTGTTTGCCAGAATGTTGCCGGCGATCACTTTGCAGTAGGCGCCGTATTTTTCCTGACACCTTTGAATAGCCGATTCATTGCGGTTATTCAACAGACAGATTATTTCACCGTCAGTCATCTTTCTTCCTCCTTTATGTATTTTTTTTGAAACCCTTCACTCCTATAGACGGAAAACCGCCGCCTTTCGTTGCGTTATTTTTGCTTTTTTTCAAAAAAAGAAACCGCCGGAGGTGCGGTTCAACATGGGAGGGCAACAAGGAGTGCGCTCGTAAACGCCTATTTCAGGCTATCCCTCAAGCGCCGTGACGATGCCCGCCGTGGCGAGCTGCTCCGCATAGGATTCTTCGAACATTTCTCTTGCGCCCAGTCCGTAGGACATATCGTAGCTCGCTATTAACGAGTCGTGGATTATTTTGCCCTTGAACGGCAGCAACACCGCTTCGACCATTTGCGGCAGACGCTCGCGCGGGAAGAGCCGCTCAATGGAGTTCATAAGCCCGATAACACCATAAAGCGCGCACTCTTCTTCCTCGTCAAATCGCAGAAACACGGAGTAGTCCTTTAAGTGTTTCATCAGCACGAATCTGCCCTGGACGCAGTTGTTTTCCCAGTCGCGGAGAATGACGCGGTCATCGGCGGTGAGCTTTGCTCCGCCCGTTTCGATATATTCGCCGATCAACTCCGGCGTTTCCCACACCCGGTCGCGGGGACGTTGAATTTTAGACGCGTCTATCGTCTTGTAGTTGTTGCGCTCCAAGTCGCGCTGAACGCTCGGCGTGAGGTTGTACTTCTGGTTCACATAGGCGAGAACGCCATACCACAGCCGGTAAAAATACTCCGTATCGGCAGCGCTGAGTTTATTTTGCGGCGACGTGTCCGAACCGTGACATTTCTTGTATTTCAGCCCGCTGCCGCAGGGACACAGGTCGTTGCGGCCAACTTTGGCGAACACTTCTTCTTCGGGTTCCGCGAACGGCGGCTTTAGCATCGTACCGGGCGGCGCTTCACGCAAATGAGCGAACTCCTTCCACGCTTCGTTCGGTGTAAAGCCGTTGTTCTGGAACAGCCGCGTGTTATTGTGAACATCCATCAGCTTCCGCAAAAAGGCGTTTAGCGCATCTATGTCGTCGCCCAACTCATACCCGCGTTCCTGAAAAAACTCCAGCTCGGAAGCCGCACTCATATCCTCATTTTGAATCATTTCCCGAAAATCCAGCAAATCGCCCTCCACGTCGCCTATGCCCGCGCCGCGCTGGGTGAGCTTGTGCTTGTGAATATACGCCGCCAAGTCGTCATAAGGCTTTTGCGGTTCAAGATAATCATCCGCGGCGTAACGCAAAAACTCCGCCTTATCCGGCAGATAGCGCGGCTTCCCTGACTGCTCCTGCCGGACGATTTTGGCGTTATGGCGGTCAACTGCTAACGAGGGCAGGAAGTCAGGGCCTGTCACCAAGTCCTCAAACAGCGAATAGTCCAACGCGTCGCCATCCGTCTTGAGCAACCGCTCCAAGCCGAGCCGCAGTTCCTCCGCATCGGTCTTTTCGTCTTCGTAGCGGTTGAACACCGCCACCAGTTCGTCCATACTGATAACGCCGTACAGATTGCCCGCCGCCGTCGCGTATTGCGCGAACAGTTCCTTGCGCTTGCGGCTGATCCGTGTCGTGTTTGGCATTCTTCATCTCCTCACACTCTTTTGCAGGGCTGTGCTTTCCGCGCTTTTGTAACTCCGCCTCATGATGGGGCGTGCCTGTCGGCCAAGCCTCCCTAGTTGCTAAAAAATCTATTTTTTATTTACGATTCCCCTATATTCCGCATATATGTTTATTTATCCTTCATATGTATCTATATTTCGGGAAAGCTCATGTCAATAACTCATTGTAATTCGGTGAAGCTTGTCCGAATTGACAGGTTAAAATTTCCTCTGCCGCTTCCTTCATTTTCGCTGCCGTATAGCGACCTTAAAGGCTAAGAGCCCGTTGGGTTCTGGAGGAATCCAGCGGATCCTTTACCTGGATCATGATACAAACACATTTAAAAATAAAGTTTTTTTCCGATAGGACAATAACTTTATTTTTAAAGATTTTTCTGTTATGCTGTCAGGGAGGTGATTTTGAGATGCGCCAGCTTATCCCGCGTCCGCATTTTTTGGAAAACCTGAAGCGATTCCGCGAGGTTGATGTCATCAAGGTCGTGACGGGCGTCCGGCGTTGCGGCAAATCGACTTTGTTTGCTTTATATATTGAGCACCTGCTGTCCTCTGGCGTGGATGAGAGCCAAATCGTCCATATCAATCTTGAAGACGTTGGCATGGAGCATTTGCGCGAGTACAAAACGCTGCATGATTTCCTCCTGACGAAACTGCAAAAGGATCGAATGACGTATCTCTTCATTGATGAGGCCGGACGTTGCCCGGACTTTGAAAAAGCCATCGACAGCATCTATATCAAGAAGAATACGGACGTCTATATCACGGGTTCTAATGCTGATTTGCTGTCGGGTGAACTTGCCACGCTTTTATCCGGACGTTATGTGGAAATCAAAATGCTACCCTTTTCGTTCGCGGAATTTTTTGCGGCCGGCGAATTGAAAGATAAAACGCTGGCGTTCGAGAACTACCGCACGATGGGGAGTTTTCCTGTCGTCGTTACTCAGCTGAAAAGCGATATGGCGCTTGCCGACCAGTATTTAGAAGGTCTGGACAACACCATCATCGTCAAGGATGTTGTCGCCCGCAAGGGCGTCAGCGATGTTGCCCTGCTCAAAAACATCGTTAGATTCCTCTGTTCAAGCATGGGTAGTTCTGTTTCCATCGCCAATATCACGGACTATATCAGTCGCTCCGGCAGGAAAATAACGCAAAAAACCGTGGACAAATATGTCCAAGCCTTGGCGAACAGCTTTTTGTTTTACCCGGCGGAGCGATACAATATTAAGGGAAAGAATCTTTTGAAAACCCTCGGCAAGTATTATATCGTCGATTCGGGTTTGAGAAATCATCTGCTTTCGTCCATCCATACAGACATCGGTCATCAAATTGAGAATATCGTTTACCTGGAATTGCTCCGTCGCGGGTACCGAGTGAACATCGGCAAAATAAATGAGAAAGAAATAGATTTCGTCGCGACCAAGCAGCACGCCAAAGAGTATTATCAAGTATGCGCGACAGCTCTGGACGAGAAGGTTCAAGAGCGTGAACTGGCCCCGCTTTTAAAGGTCAGCGACAATTACCCCAAGTTTCTGTTGACGCTCGACTTCTTAACGGGTGACTACGATGGTATCCGGCAAGTGAATCTGATAGATTGGCTGCTGAAAGCGGAATAGCGAAGTATGGGGAAGGGGACGGTTAGGCGCTCCCCTGGACATCAAGCGCGAAGCTCTTTCCGTTATCAACCGTTATCATCGGTTATCATCTGTTTTCTGATCAATAGCTTACGGCGCCCCGATGCGTGTTATCGTCCAAAACATCCGCTTTCCCGGAACTGATTGTTATGCGTTCTATATCCCCTTGACCCGTACCCGTTCCACAGAATATATACGAATCCGTATAACCCACCAGCGGAAAACTCGTATTGGCTATTTTTTTCATTTCATTTTCAGAGAAGGAAAAGTGAAATAACTGACTGCCGGTTTCCTCCAGCGTCGAAACGAACAGATCATTTTGCGTGACGATGACGTTATGCACCTGCTCCATTGAAAATAATGAACTGATATTCTTTCCTTCCAGATCGCAGCGTACAAACATCGGTCCTATATGCCCTACCACCGTTCCATCATCCAATATCTGAAAAACCTCATCCATATTAAACGACCCATAATCCAGCGTTTCCCCGCTGTCTGGCAGGTACACTTTGACATTCCCATCCAGATCCCAAAACTGGATATGCTCCTGATAATGGTTTAACCGCTCCCAATGAACATTCTCCGCGATGACAGCGGTTTCTTTGCTGATTAAGTCATAAGCTGTAAGAAAGCATTCTTCGCTCACAGGATCCCCGGCAATATAAAAAAGCGTATCATCAATGATCAGGCATTCCGTGACCGTCTGCTGATTCTTATCCCCGGCGATAACGGCGGTCAAGCCGGTCGTCAGGTCGTATTCCAGCAGTTGATGACCGGTGTCAATAAAGTACAGCCTGTTAAAGTACACATTTAAACCGTGGTCAAAATCCGCATACAGCAAACGCGGCTCCTGATTAGTCTCTGATTTAGCGTATAATCCCTGATTCCGGTATTCCTCCAAGACCCCTTCGCTCTGTTCCGTGTAAAGCGCCACTGATTTATAAAATGTGGTGTTTTCAGAAGCGCAAATATAGGAGGAAAATGGATTTCTGCCCAGCGTATAATTGGACGCGGATACCTCCGGTTCGTTTTTCGCGCAGGAAACCAGCAAGGTCGTCA
>JAITOS010000022.1 GCA_031289815.1 Peptococcaceae bacterium
AATTTCATTTTCAGCGGAAAAAACAGGCCCGAAAACCGGACCTGTTTTATAATCCATAGCTACAATTATTACCGAGTCGCTATTACTGAACCGCGTCTTTCAGTGCCTTACCTGTTTTAAAACTGGGAATCCTGGATGCAGGGATAATGATCTTTTCTTTCGTCTGCGGGTTGAGTCCGGCACGTTCCGCACGATTTTTCACTTCAAACGTTCCGAATCCCACTAATTGAACCTTTTCCTTTTTCACCAGAGCTTCTTCGATCGCACCGAACACGGCGTTCACAGCCTTCTCCGCGTCTTTCTTCGACACATCGGCTTTTTCCGCAACTGCAGCTACTAATTCAGACTTATTCAAGTGGCTCCCTCCTATTTAATTTTGATTAAAACACTTCCTAACAGGGTATTTCGCGATAAACCGCTAAACTCCTGCTATTTTATCTTAAAGATATACGATTTTTCCACAAATTTCTTGAGTTTTGACCCAATCCCAGTACTTTCCCAGCGCTTCTAAGGACAATTTATCCATTTCCAGGCCGTCTTCTTCTATCCGTTCCGCCATTTTTCTGACACGATTCTGAAATTTCATCACCGCCTGACGCAGGGTATCCTCCGGATCGAGTTGGAGAAACCTTGCCAAATTTACCAAAGAAAACAGTACGTCGCCAAACTCCTCCTGAATGCCCGTCTCCTGTTGCAGCGCTTCCTCCAATTCATGCAGCTCTTCATGAATCTTATGTAAGGGACCTGCTTTATCCGGCCAGTCAAATCCCACCCGCGCCGCTTTTTTCTGTGTCCATTCCGCCAGCATCAACGCCGGCAGAGTCCTCGCCGCGCCGGCAAATAGTTCCTTGGCGGCAACGTCCGTCGATCCCTTTTCCTGGCGTTTGATCTCTTCCCAGTTCAGCAGTACCTCCGCGGAATCCGCCGCCTTGGCGTCCGCAAACACATGCGGATGGCGGCGGATCATCTTCTTGATAATGCCCTCCAGCACGTCCCGCAAATCAAACTCCTGAAGCTCGGAAGCAATCTGAGCGTGAAATACCACTTGTAACAGTAAGTCTCCCAACTCTTCACACAAATTATACGCGTCCTGCCGCTCAATCGCCTCTAAAACCTCATAGCTTTCCTCCAGCAGGCATTTTTTCAGGCTGTTCCGGTCCTGTTCCCGATCCCAGGGACAGCCCTCCGGCGATCGCAAGACGCCGATGATTTCGGCCAGCCTGCTTAAAGAAGGCAGTTCCGGGCAAGGCGGCACGATCAGCACCGATAAATGATCGGCGTCCTGATGATCCAGTTCGCAGAGGGGAACGCGCTGTATCGATTGCCCATCCGTCCCTAACCCGCGCGCAAACACCACCTCGAATTCATCCGGATACAGGCGCATTAAATCCAGCTTCACTTCCGAAGCCACGATCCGGTTATAGATCTGCGGAATCACCAGCCATTCCTTTCCCGCCGGACTGAGCGTCCGCAGCTCGCCCGGATCCCGCACCAGCAACCCTTCCACCGGGTCTAAAGGAATCTGGCTGAAGACCATATCCAGAAAACTGACCGCGGCATGAATCCGAACCGTCGCTTTCCCCGCTAACGTTTCTTGCAGCAGTCTCACGCTTCTTTCGGCGACTAAAGGATGACCGGGCACCGCATAAACGACCTCGTCCTCGCGCTCCAGCTCCTGACAGAGCGCCCGGACAATTTCCGCATACACTTCCTCAAAGGTTGCGCCCCGGTCATAGAGAGAATCAAAGGACACGACGTTCACACCCTCGGCCACGAGTTCCTGCACGCAGGGATGCCGCCGGGTTCTCATAAATACCCGTTTCGCCTTTTTCAGCAAGCGATAAGTCTGCAAGGTCAGCTGTTCCATCCCCGCCGGTCCCAAGCCGACGACCTGGATGCATGGTTTCACGACAATCACCCTCTTCTCTGGTTCTATTGTAGCAAATATCCGGGCGGATAAGCAAAAAAAAGGAGCCTGCTCCCTATGATTTTCCCATCATGGTGAGACAAACCCCTCATCCAAAACGATCCCGCCGCAAAATTCTATCACTGTTCCATTTGCTTCGCCAGAAAACCGGCGGCTGTTTCCGCGAGCTTGATTTCCAGCTCCCCCATTTTCACATTGGGATCTTTACTCATCAAGATGACCGCCCCAATCGGGTCCCCTTCCGCGATGATCGGCGCGATAACCTCTCCGGAAAGATCACAGGTATCCCCCTCTTCATTTTCGCCGCATATCTTGCAGACCTGACTTTCCCCCGCTTTTCCTATATGGATGGTCTTTCGTCCTTCCATCGCCTGCTCTACCACCGCGCCGACCGCTTTGTTCAGATATTCTTTTTTTGACGCTCCCGCCACCGCAATAACGGCGTCACGGTCAGCAATCAAGGCGATATGTCCCGTAGACTCAAACAAAGAATCCGCGTATTCTTTGGCAAATTCGCCTAATTCTCCGATGGGAGAATATTTTTTAAGGATTACCTCTCCTTCACGATCTACAAAGATTTCTAACGGATCTCCTTCCCGTATGCGAAGGGTCCGTCGGATTTCTTTCGGAATAACGACGCGACCGAGGTCGTCGATTCTTCTCACGATACCCGTTGCTTTCATTGACGCTCATCCCTCCTTTGCCGCTTCCTGAAAAAAGCTTTTTTGAATTCCAATGATAGTATATATCTCCGGGGGAGCTATTATTCATTATTTTCCCAAAAAACAGAGACAAAATCAAAAGACGTCCCGGCCTTTCGGCGAGACGTCTTTCCATTATTCCATCGTATTGTATTCCTTTGGTTTAAGCCCCCGGCTCATATCCTTTCGCATATTCGACCTGCGCGCTCTCCTTCAGATTTGCCAAATACTCTTCAAACTTTGTTGCCTGCGCTTCCATGCGCGCGTCCGCCGCTACCGTTTCTTTGATCTCGTCCAGACTCGCATCCTTATAGTCTTCTACCAAAATAATATGATAGCCATATTGTGTTTGTACCGGCGTCTGGGAATACGTCCCTACCTCTTGGGAAAACGCCGCGTTCGCAAATTCCGCCACCATGTCCGTCATCAGAAAATACCCCAGCTCGCCGCCTTGCTCTTTGCTGCCATCCAGAGACAGCTCCTGCGCCAGCTGTTCAAAGTTTTCGCCCTGATCCAGACGGGCGATGATCTCGATCGCCGTCTCTTCCGTATCTACCAAAATGTGCTTCGCCTGCACCTGATCGTAGCGTTTTTTGTTCAATTCAAAATAGGCTTGGACGTCGCTGTCCTCAATACTGATATCCTTGATGATATCCGCGTAGAGTACGGTAATATTGATTAATTCCTCTTCTAAAATCCCCTGCCCATTCAGAACTTCATGAAAGGCGGCCTCATCACCGCCGAACTGGGCCTTTATGTTATCCAACTCTTCTTTCGCCTTCGCGTCATTGACGTCCAGATCCAAGCGTTTTACTTCCTGAGCGATATATCTGGCCTCAATGATGGTGTTAAGAATATCCGCCTTCAGTCGCGGCAAGTAGATCGCCCCTTGTTCTGTGCTGAAATCCATTCCCTGGGCTTTATAGACTTGCTGCGCGTTCCCCAAGCGTGTATTAAAGTCCGTCAACGTTACTTCTTCGCCATTGACCTTGGCCACCCATCCTCCTTTTTCTATCAAAGAACAGCCGGTCAGCGCAAGGATGAGCGCTACACTAACCACGATCCATCCTATACGAATTTTTTTCATCTGTCTATCCACACCCTTTCTCACAATAAGACTATTATAACAAGCGTTTCTTGGATAAGCAAACGCATTTTCTTCCCTCGGTTTCCAGGCAATTGTTACGAATGGCTCTCCTGACGGCTATTTTTTTGGATCGTTATAAATATTTCCAGTATCTGATTCACCGCTTTTAGCAGCTGCTCCTGCGTCATCAGGCGCAGGCGGATTTTGCTCTCCAGTTTTCCGTTCCCAGCCACGCCAAAAGACAACGGGTAGGGCGCCTGAGCGGCGATACCAATGAGCTGTTCGCCCGATAAGCCGGGGTCGCCGGCAAAATGCAGCGTGAACCCCTGGACGTTCTGTTGAATCTGTTCGATCCACAAGAACTTGGCCTGCCATTTGATCCGCATGATCTGCAACAGGTTTTCAACTTCCCGCGGGATCGTCCCAAAGCGGTCGATCAATTCATCCGTCATGTCACTGAGCGCCTGTTCGCTATCCACGGTGACAATCCGCTGATAAACCATCACTTTCGTCTGTTTATCCCCCACATATTCATCGGGCAAAAAGGCGTCCACCTGAAGCTCGATCGACGGTTCGATTGATTCCTCCACTTTCTCTCCCCGCAATTCCAATACGGCTTCTTTTAACATCTGGCAATACAAATCAAAGCCCACCGCCGCCAGGTGTCCATGCTGCTGCGCTCCTACCAGGTTGCCGGCTCCCCGGATCTCGAGATCCCGCATCGCGACCCGGAAGCCGGACCCGAATTCCGTAAATTCCCGAATCGCCGTCAATCTTTTTTCCGCCACCTCGCTCAGCACTTTTTGCGGTTTGTAGAGAAAATAGGCGAACGCTTTCCGGCTCGACCGGCCCACCCTTCCCCGCAGCTGATACAACTGAGCTAAACCCAGCCGGTCAGATTCTTCGATAATCAGGGTATTGACATTCGGCATGTCCAAGCCCGTCTCAATGATGGTCGTGGAGATCAGCACATCGACTTCATGCCCCAAAAAAGCGGTCATCTCTCTTTCCAGCTCAATCTCGCTCATTTGCCCGTGGGCGATGGTGCAGCGCGCCTCCGGTATCAGTTCATGAAGGAAGGAGGGCAGCTGATCGATATCTTCCACCCGGTTATGCACGTAAAACACTTGCCCGCCGCGCTGGATTTCCCGCCGGATCGCGTCCCGCACCAAATCCAGGCGGTATTCCGCCACATAGGTCTGCACCGGATAGCGATCCTCCGGCGGAGTTTCTATAATGCTCATATCCCGCGCCCCTGCCAGAGACATATGCAACGTGCGGGGAATCGGCGTCGCCGTCAAGGTCAGGGCGTCTACGCTGGATTTAAGCGTTTTTAATTTTTCCTTTTGCGCTACGCCAAACCGCTGTTCTTCATCCACGATGATCAGACCCAGATTCTTAAACTTCACCTGATTGGAAATTAAACGGTGGGTACCGATCACAATATCAATGCTGCCGTCCTTCAAACCGGCGATGATCGTTTTTTGTTCTTTCGCCTGACGGAAGCGGCTGAGCATCTCCACCTTGACCGGGTAGCCGGAAAAGCGGTCGAGAAAGGTCATGTAGTGCTGCTGGGCCAGAATCGTCGTCGGCACCAACACCGCTACCTGCTTGCTGTCCATCACCGCCTTGAAAGCGGCGCGTAACGCCACTTCCGTTTTTCCATAGCCTACGTCCCCGCAGATCAGGCGATCCATAGGGCGCGGCTTCATCATATCCTTTTTTACTTCTATGATGCACTGAAGCTGATCCGGCGTTTCTTCATAAGGAAATTTTTCTTCAAATTCCCGCTGCCAGACATTATCCGAGCTAAAGGCAAATCCCGGCGTCTCCTGTCTCTGCGCGTAGAGCTTCACCAGGTCAAAGGCCATCTCCTTCACGGCGCTGCGCGCTTTGCTCTTTAACTTGTTCCAATCGCTTCCGCCCAATTTGTTTAGTTTTGGCGGAGCAACCCCGCCTGTTCCCAAATACCTTTGTACCAAATGAAGCTGGTCGAGGGGCACAAACAGCTTATCATTGCCTCCGTATTTAATCGCGAAATAATCTTTTTCGATCCCACTGACCGCTAAACGCTCAATCCCGGCGAACTGACCGACGCCATGATGAACATGGACCACATGATCGCCTGTCTTGATCTCGGAAACCTTTACAGCCTTAGCTTTTGGCTCCGTCTTTTGTTTGGTCAGCGCCTTCTTGCGATCACGCCGGTAGATCTC
>JAITOS010000068.1 GCA_031289815.1 Peptococcaceae bacterium
GTATAATGCAACCAACGGCGGTGTAAACACCGCGTATTTCACGGAGGCATAGCTCAGCTGGTTAGAGCGCTCGCTTCACATGCGAGAGGTCGTAGGTTCGAGTCCTACTGTCTCTACCATATTTTCGGTCAACGAGGTAGCTGAAAAAGAAAAGATACGATACGATGTAAAGACAGGATGGGCGCGAAAGGCGTCCATCTTTTGTGCGCATACGCTATAGCCATAAATATTTTCCCTTCAAAATTCCTCCCGAGTGCTTGACATTATAATTTTTTATAGTATGATAGACTAGTAATTTATAATAATTTGATATAAATTATTATGGTAAAATTAAGAGGTGATATTCCGATGGCTGAAAAGTTAATAAATCTTTTTACCTCAAAAGAGTATCGCTTTTTACAGTGGCTCGCCGAACAACCGTGTGTCGAGTTGAATGGGAAACAGGTTGTCCGGATGTCGCAGTCACAATTAGCGGAAGCGTATGGCGCAAGTGCAACGACGGTATTCCATTGGATTGAGAATCTTAAAGATGCAAACTGTGTGGCGGTAAACAACAAAAAAAGCGGTTATATTGTAACGCCAGCTGGTCACAAAGTAATTGCTAAGTTGAAAGAACTCGAAAGAGTTATTGATAATGGGGGCGCTACCATGATGAAAGACATTGCGAAAGCAAACAAAACCATGATGCCGAATAGCCGCGAGGAAGACGTTAACCAAGAGGCCCTTCCTATCAGCGTCAACGATCCAATGAAGGCCGCTGCTGTGGCTAAAACATATATTGATTTTTTTTCCGGATGCGGCGGACTCTCCTTGGGATTAGGTTTCGCGGATTGGAAAGGAATTTTTGCTGTAGAAAAGGATCCTATGGCCTATTCTACTTTTGATCACAATCTGGTTGCTGACGATGCCCCCTATAGACATTTCCAAGTCTGGCCTGATTGGCTAACCAGAGAAGCGCATACCATTGAGGATGTGTTAGGGGATTCTGTTGTCGTGAAGCATTTCAAGGAACTTGAGGGACATGTGACACTGGTTGCAGGCGGTCCCCCTTGTCAGGGATTTTCTGTAGCAGGTGCTCGCAACGGCAATGACCCCCGTAATTTGCTTGTATTTAAGCAGATTCAAGCAATGAATCTGCTTAAACCAATTTATGGAATTATAGAAAATGTTGGCGGCTTTGAACGGAAATTTGTCTCTAGGCCGATTGACGATATGACAATGAGTGTTGCTGAAGAAGCGGTCAATGAAATAGAACAACTTGGCTATAATGTTGGTAAAGTTACGATCAACGCTGCTGACTATGGTGTTCCTCAGTTAAGAAAACGAGTCATACTCTTTGCAATATCAAAAGAATTCGCTGGAGAACTTTCTGCGGCAAATCTGTTACGTGATGTATTAAAGGATGTTGGTATGGAACAACGGATAGCATTGCATCTTGCGACTGACAAATATGTCGATGTGGGAGAGGCCATTAACGATCTGGCTGGAGAAAATCAAGTGGAAGACCCAGAATTCCCCCAATATAAGACATGCAAATATCTGCCTATACAAAGTGCTTACCAGCAGTTAATGAGGAAAAATATACCTCAGCAAGAAATACCAAGTTGCCACCGGTTTAATAACCATAGCAAGAAAACTATTGCACTATATAACAAAGCGCATAAAACACAACCGGTGGGAAGACTAAGCAAAGAATTTTTGTTCAAAAATGGATGCCATTCTAACAAACGCTTTGTGTTCGATACAAGTAAACCCTGCTCTACATTGACTACAGCACCCGAAGAACTTATCCATTATAAGCATCCAAGGGTTGTGACACTTAGAGAGATGGCAAGACTACAGTCTTTTCCTGATGATTTTGTTTTTCATGGCCGTTACACGCTCAATGGTCCCGCACGCGGTGTAGATGTTCCTAGAAACGCACAAATCGGCAATGCGATTCCGCCGCTCGTGGGACGAGCGCTAGGGGCGGCTTTGGAAAAAATCACGCAGATGGTTCTGAGTAATGATAGTGCTCTTGATCAATATCGTAAAAAGTAAAAATCGAACAGAGTGAGTACGGTGTTATATTTTCCATATCAGGCATTTATGGGAATATGCAGCCTGCTCTGATATATCATTGGGTATTAATTTTTTCGAGTATCCATTCAGAAACCAACTTATTGGCATCAAGCTTTCGTTCATCTGTATATTTGTGAAGCGCACGGAGCGTAGAGCCCGGAAGTTTGACGGGTTTATAGAATTCCGGATAAGCCCAACCGCATTTAGAACAGTCATCTTTACAAGCCCGACATGAGACGCTTTTTATGTTGTTGCATGAATCGCAAAGAGGTTGCCAATTTGAAGTAGCATCAGCACCTCCGCGTGCACGCGGAACTTTGTGATCCTGTTGAAATCCCTTTTCGCCGGAAGAGCTTCCGCAAGCGGCGCAGACATTTTTGTAGTGAGCAGCAATTAAATTCCATTTATCGTTTGAAAGGTGTGTGCGGGGCGTCTTCTTGGCATAAATATTTGAGTCAATTAGCTGGTATTGATTTCCCTGTTTGACGATACCCAGAAAACCTTCGTCGCCCTGTAGTTCTCGCAGACGGCGAAAAACGTCCAAGTACGGTTTTCCTTTTGCTGCATCAACAGCGTTGCGGATAGACTCTCTATCAATAACAGGACCAGGAATGCCATGACCTTTAGGCCACAATACTTCTAGGATAACTTTGTATATACCTCTGTTTGCAGAGCTTGTAGTTATAAAGCCCTTAGCAGCTTGTTCAATCCACTCATCTCTATCGACGAGAGTATTTGGTTCAGGATTGGGTGGTAATAGTACCGGCTGCTTGATATGTGCCTTACTTTTTCTCTTATTATTTGGCATAGTAACCCCTCCTTAGTAGCATATGTGGTTTTGCGTCAACATTACAAAATTGTTCAGGAAAAATAGAATTACCATTAATCTCTTAACGATGTTCATCTGAATCTTTAACAAATAGGCGATACGGCTCGATTTTCAATGCATCCGATATGCGTTGAATGTTTTCAATGGATATATTCCTTCGTTCACGTTCTACAGAGCTTATATAGGTGCGATGTAATCCAGCCAACTCAGCGAGATGTTCTTGCGAAAGATTGTGCTCTAGGCGATATTTCCTGACATTGACCGCAAAAGTGTGGATCAGGCTCATACTGTCACCTCACTGTAAAATAAGATCTCTTAATTATAAATTCTTACATCTTGAATACAATAAGTCTACAGACAATAGGTCACATTTTGCTGTCACATCATCTGCATGGTGAAGACAGTTGACAAATCCAAAACGGCGGCATATAATAGCTTAAAATTGCATATGCTTCCAAACCGTTGAAGCGGAGATAAAAACAAATCGTGCATTCTCAGAGAGCCGGGGATGGTGGGAATCCGGTAAACGCAGCTTGTTAAATGGACCGCTGAGGGCGCAGTCAAAGGCGTAAGCCGAGTATTCTGCGACGTACAGGCATACGTCAGTTGCCGGGAATATGTTGGTATTCCGTAAAGTGTGAGAGGCGCGCAGCCTTTCAAAGCAAGGTGGCACCGCGGATTTTGCTCATCAGACGATGACGTCCGTCCTTGACAGTATATTGTCAGGGGCGGATTTTTATTTTGCCCCTGCGGAAAAGGAGTGATCACGGATGTCCCAAGCGCAACCCTCTCTGGAGCAGGTGAAAATTTTGGCCGGGAACTACAAGACCGTTCCCATTTACCAAACCCTGCCCGCGGACGTCAAGACGCCCGTCGAGGTATTCAAGATCCTGAAAAAATTAAGTCGGCAATGTTTCATTCTGGAAAGCCTCGAAGACCCGCAGCAGCGGGGTCGTTACACTTTTTTGGGTTACGATCCCAAGCTGGAAATCACTTGTACGAACGGAACGCTGCACATGAAAAACGGCGCGGAGCTCCACATCCAAACGGATGATCCGGGCCGCTACATCAAGCAGCTGCTGGAAGAAAATCAAAGCCCCTGTCTGCCGGAGCTGCCGCCTTTTTCCGGCGGGCTGGTCGGTTACTTCTCCTATGATTATATCAAATACAGCGAACCCACCCTGAATTTGGACGCGGAAGATCAGGAGGGCTTTAAGGACGTCGATCTCATGCTCTTCGACAAAGTCGTCGCCTATGACCACCTGCAAGAGCAAATCCTGTTGATCATCCATATCAAAACCGACGCTTTAACCGAGAATTATCACAAAGCGGTCAGCGAGTTGGCATATCTCTCCCGCCTGATCGAAACCGGCGTACCGGCGGTCATGCCGCCGCTTAAAATCCTTTCGCCCTTCCGCCCGCTATTTGAGAAAGACGCCTTTTGCCGCATGGTGGACAAAGCCAAAGCATACATCCGGGAAGGCGATATTTTTCAGGTGGTTCTGTCCAACCGGCTGGAAGCGGATATCGAAGGCAGCCTTTTTGATACCTACCGTATCCTGCGCTCTGTCAATCCCTCCCCCTATATGTTCTATTTCAGCAGCGACGACGTGGAGATTGCCGGCGCTTCCCCGGAAACGCTCGTTAAAGTGCTGGACGGCAAGGTCTACACCTTTCCCCTGGCTGGTACGCGTCCCCGAGGGAATACAGCGGCGGAAGACATAGCCTTGGAAAAAGAGCTCTTAGCCGATCCCAAGGAATTGGCGGAACACCATATGCTGGTAGATTTAGGGCGAAACGATATCGGCAAGATCAGTGAATTTTCCTCGGTTACGGTGGAGAAATATCTGTCCATCGAACGCTTTTCCCACGTCATGCATATCGGCTCCACCGTTCAGGGAACGATGCAAAAGGATAAAACCGCTTTGGATGCTATCGACGCCTTGCTCCCGGCCGGCACGCTCTCGGGAGCGCCCAAGATCCGCGCCTGTGAGATCATCAACGAGCTGGAGAACAACAAGCGCGGGATCTATGGCGGCGCGATCGGCTACATCGCCTTTTCCGGCAATATGGACGCCTGTATCGCTATCCGGATCGCCTTCAAGAAGAACAACAAGGTGTTCATCCGCTCCGGGGCGGGGATCGTGGCGGACAGTGTTCCGGAAAATGAGTTCGCGGAGTGCGGCAATAAAATGCAGGCGGTGCTCAAGGCCCTGAAACTGGCGGAAGGAGGCGGTCAGGAATGATCTTGCTCATCGACAATTATGACAGCTTTTCTTATAATCTGTATCAATTGATCGGCGCGCTCCGCCCTGATATCCGCGTGATCCGCAACGACGCGCTGTCCGTGGAAGAGATCGCGTCCTTGGGGCCAAGTCATATCATCTTATCGCCCGGCCCCGGGCGGCCAAAGGACGCGGGAATTTGTCTGGAAACCGTCGCCCGTTTCGCGGGGAAAATTCCCCTGCTCGGCGTGTGTCTCGGTCATCAGGCCATTTGTGAAGCCTTTGGCGCTACGATTTCCTATGCCAAGGTTCTGATGCACGGCAAAGCGTCTATGATTCGCCTGGATACTGACTGCCCGCTGTTCCAGGGACTGCCGCAGCGGATTCAGGGAGCACGCTATCATTCGCTGGCCGCCCGGCCAGACACGATTCCTCCCGCCCTTGCCGTCACCGCCGCGACGGACGACGGCGAAGTGATGGCGGTGAAGCACGTCCATTACGACCTGTACGGCGTGCAATTTCACCCGGAATCCATCCTGACGCCGACGGGCGGTCAAATACTGGCAAATTTTTTTAGGGGGACAGACGCATGATTAAAGAAGCGATTGCTAAAGCGGCCCGACGGGAACCGCTGAATTACGAAATGGCGGAAGCCGTCATGGATGAAATTATGGGCGGCAAAGCCAGTGAAATCCAAATGGCCGCCTTTCTGGCCGCGATGGCCGCTAAAGGAGAAACGATCGAGGAAATCACCGCCTCGGCGGCGGGAATGCGCAAGCACTGCATTCGCTTGCTGCACGACATGGACGCCCTAGAAATCGTCGGCACTGGCGGCGACCACTCCAATTCTTTTAATATTTCCACCACCTCGTCTCTGGTCATTTCCGCCGCCGGTATTCCGGTCGCCAAGCACGGCAATCGGGCCGCTTCCAGCAAATCCGGGGCCGCCGACGTGTTGGAAGCCCTGGGCGTGGACATCGCCATCCCGCCGGCCAAAAGCCTGGAGCTGCTCAAAAGCATTCATCTGTGCTTTCTGTTTGCCCAAAACTATCACCTCTCAATGAAATACGTCGCGCCGGTGCGGAAAGAACTGGGCATCCGCACGATCTTCAATATTTTGGGACCGCTGGTCAATCCCGCCGGCGCGAGTATGCAGCTGCTGGGAGTGTATGAGGAAGAGCTTGTGGAACCGATGGCCCGGGTGCTCTCTAATCTCGGCGTTAAAAGCGCGCTGGTCGTTTTCGGTCAGGACGGCCTGGACGAGATCTCCATGAGCGCGCCGACCAGTGTGTGCGAGGTACGGGACGGCCAACTGACTTCTTATGTCATCGAACCCGAACAATTCGGTCTGCGCCGCTGTCAAAAGGAAGATATTGCTGGCGGCTCCCCCCAGGAAAACGCGGCGATTACCCGGGCGATCTTGTCTGGAGAAAGCGGCCCGAAACGGGATGCGGTCGTCTTCAATTCCGCGGCGGCCATCTATATCGCCCGGCCCGAACTGTCCATGCCGCAAGCGATCGCTCTGGCGCGGGAAACGCTTGACAGCGGTCAGGCACTGGCTCAATTAGAGCGCTTTATCCGTCTGTCGCGAGAACCCCTGACGGAACAAGCCGCTTCCGGAGGCGCGCCGCAATGATTTTTTTAGAGAACATCGCCGCCAGTACCCGTCAGCGGGTTGAGCAGGCCAAACGCGCGGTTCCCCTGGCGGCTGTCAGACAGCAAGCGTTACAGATGTCCCCGGACACCGGGTTCCCTTTTGAAAAAGCGCTGGCCGCGCCGGGCTTGTCCTTTATTTGCGAGGTAAAAAAGGCGTCGCCCTCCAAGGGGATCATCGCCGAAGATTTTCCTTACCGGCAAATCGCTCAGGAATATGAGCAAGCGGGAGCCGCCGCCATTTCGGTGCTGACCGAGCCGGAATATTTCTTGGGCAGTAACGATATTCTGCGCGAAATCGCGCAAAGCGTCCGTCTGCCCCTTTTGCGCAAGGATTTTGTCGTCGATCCTTATCAGATCTATGAGACCAAGCTCCTCGGCGCTTCCGCGGTCTTGCTCATCTGCGCTTTGCTCGGCGACGCCGCTTTGCAAGAAGCGCTGGCTCTCGCGCACGCGTTGGGGCTATCGGCGCTGGTGGAGACGCATAGCGCGGAAGAAGTTGATCAGGCGGTCAACGCCGGGGCCCGGATCATCGGCGTGAACCATCGGGATTTGCGAACCTTTACGGTGGATTTGACCCTCAGCGGGCGCTTGCGAAAGCGGGTGCCATCTGATCTTCTCTTTGTCGCGGAAAGCGGCATTCAAACCGCTGAAGACGTTCGCGCGTTACGGGAAAATCAAACCGACGCGGCGCTCATCGGCGAAAGTATCATGCGCGCGCCGGACAAAAAGCGCTATCTGGCTCAGCTGCGGGGGGATTCGGATGGCCAGGATTAAGATTTGCGGCTTGTTCCGGGCGCGGGATATCGATTTTGCCAACGAAGCCGAACCGGATTACGTCGGTTTTGTCTTTGCGCCCAGCCGTCGGCAAATTACCGCCGCCGCGGCAGCCGGGTTTCGCGAAAAGTTGAAGAGCGGCGTCGTTCCCGTCGGCGTCTTTGTGAACGCGGCTATTCAGGAGATCGTTTCTCTGTTTCAAAACGGGGTCATTGAGATCGCGCAATTGCACGGGGAAGAAGACGCGGTCTATATCGAAGCCCTCAAACAGCGCTGTTCCGTTCCCGTGATCAAAGCCGTCCGGGTGGAAACGGTTCAGTCGGCGCCGAGGGCGGAACAGCTTCCGGCGGATTATCTGCTGTTGGATAACGGCGCCGGCGGCAGCGGCCAGACCTTCAACTGGGATTTGATCGGCAAGGTGGAGACCCCCTATTTTATGGCCGGCGGCATTCATGCCCGCAATATAGACGGCGCGCTTTCCCTGAATCCTTACGCGATTGACGTCAGCAGCGGCGCGGAAACCCAGGGAATGAAAGATCTGGACAAGATGATCGCCCTCGTGCGAAGGACGCGTGCGTGGGGGATAGACGTATAGCGCGCTTCATTTTCCCGCCTGCTTGGACTATAACCCCGCGTCCTTTCATAAAATTCTTATGGAAGGGAGGGGTTTCTTTGTTTAATAAGGTGCAAAAAGGAATCGGAGAAGCGCTGGAATTTCCTCCGGACGTCGCCGGAGAAGGGCCGCGGATCAGTATCATTGGCAGGGAAAAGGTAATCGTTGAAAATTACCGGGCGATCATAGCCTTTGGCGCGGAACAGATCAGCCTAGAGACGATGGAGGGAACCTTACATCTTTTGGGGCAAGATTTAGTGTTAGACGCGTTATTGCCGACGGAGCTGCACATTACCGGCTGGCTGACTTCCCTGCGGTTTGAAGGAGGGAGGGGCCATGCTTGAAAAAATGCGCGCTTTTTGGCGCGGTCGGGTCTGTATCGCGGGACGGGGAAAGAACCCGGCGGCGTTCCTGAACGAAGCCTTGCGGCACGGTCTCGTTCTCTTTCATACGCAACGCTCGGAAACCGGTTTGAAAGCGCAAATGAGCGTGGAGGACTTCCGGCGGATCAGGTCGGCGGCGCGCGCGAGTCATACCCGAATCCGGGTGATCGCTAAATATGGCTGGCCTTTTATCTTGGCGCGCTGGCGGCGGCGGAAGGGCTTATTGGGGGGGATGGCGCTGATCGCGGCGGTCGTGATCGTGCTATCGCAAATGATTTTAGTGATCTCGGTGAGCGGCAATAAAAACGTACCCACGCCAATCCTTCTGGAAAACGCGGCGGCCTTGGGGCTGAAGACCGGGATGTGGCAAAAAAACGCGGACCTAAACGAGATTGCCGCCCAATTAAGGGACGAGACGCCGGATGCGGCCTGGATTGGCGTCCGGCGTCAAGGCGTGCGGGTCACGATTCATATTGTGGAAAAAGTGCGGCCGCAGATTCCTTCGGCTGCCGGAAACCTGGTAGCGGCTAAAAGCGGCCTGATTCAGGATATTATGGTGATTCAGGGAACGCCTTTGGTTCACGAAGGGGAAACCGTGCGCGCGGGGCAGCAGCTGATCATTCAGGATTGGACGAATCAGGCTAAAGGCTTTGTCCGCGGACGGGTCTGGTATAGCGCTGAAATGACCGTGCCGCTACAGGAAGATAAGCTGGAAGAGAGCGGCAAGGCGGCTGAAGGCTGGGGTATAAAATTTGGCGCAAGAGTCATAATGGTAACAACGCCGGAGTCTCCCTTTCCGGAAGCCCGGCAAGAAGAACGGAGCTATCGGCTGGGGAACTGGAGGAATTGGCGATTTCCTGTCGAAGTTATCCATATGGAGTATTATGAACTCCAACAAGTACACCGGGAACGTACCGTGACAGAGGCGCGGCAGGCAGCCGAGACGCAGGCGCGGGCTGAGGTGTACGCGGAATTACCGGCGGGGGCGAAGGTCGTGGAGGAGAAGGTTAAAGCGCTTGACGGCGTCCCCGGAACGGAAACAATCCGGGTAGAAGTGGAAACGTATGAGGATTTGGCCGTCTATGCCGGCGCCTGACGGCTGGGAGGATCAGACACGAAGGCGCGTACCGGTCAAAACAAATAAAGACGGCGAAGAACAGCGGGGATGAGGAAGGAAACAGTTTGGAGAAAGAATCAAAGATTTTGTTGCAGGATATCACCGAGGCCATGAACCTTCTCGGTATGGAAGACGCGCACTTGCGCTTGATGGAAGAACGCCTGGGAAGCCGTTGTACGGTTCGCGGCGAGGAGCTGGTCATTACGGGCGAAGCGGCGGCAGTGGAGCGCACGGAAGCGGTGGTCAGCGAATTGCTGGTGATGGTCCGTCAGGGACACGCGCCGACCCCTTTGGAGGTGCGCTATCTGCTGGGTCGGGCGGAAGAAAAGCAGGAAACCGGGGTAGCGGCAGCCTTGATGAAAGTGGTCGCGACCACCTACAGGGGAAGACCGATCAAGGCCAAGACCTGCGGTCAGAGTGAATATTTGCAGGCGTTAGCCAAGTATCCGCTGGTCTTTGGGATCGGCCCGGCGGGGACGGGGAAGACCTATCTGGCGGTGGTCATGGCGGTTCAAAGTTTAAAGGCGAAAACGGTGAGCCGGATTGTCTTGACCAGGCCGGTGGTGGAAGCCGGGGAAAAGCTGGGCTTCCTGCCGGGCGATATTCAGGAGAAGGTAGACCCCTATCTCCGGCCCCTGTATGACGCGCTGTATGATTTGCTGGGGCCGGAGACCGCTCAGAGATATGTGGAAAAGGGAACCATAGAAATTGCGCCGTTAGCCTATATGCGGGGAAGAACCCTGGACGATTCTTTTATTATTTTGGATGAGGCGCAAAACACGACGCCGGAACAGATGAAGATGTTTTTAACCCGTTTGGGCTTCGGATCGCAAACGGTCGTCACGGGAGACGTCACCCAGATAGATCTGCCGCGCGGTCATTATTCAGGCTTGAAAGAGATCCAAAGTATCCTTCAGGGGATTGCGGATATTCATTTTCAATATTTCTCAGCGGCTGACGTGGTGCGTAATCCGCTGGTACAAAAAATCATTCAGGCGTATGAAGAGAAAGAATATTCCAAGGACGTCTGAATCGTAAAGGGACGAGGGTTTTGAAGTTTTTTGAATCGATCAAAGAAAAATTGAAGCGCAGATTGTCGCTGATAGATGTTCGCTGGTGGCGCGCCTTGGCCGTGGCGGCCTATTTTCTGTTGTTCACTTGTATCATTGCTTCCAGCTTGTTTACTTCCAGATTGAATCTGAAGCTGGGAGAACCAAGTCCGCAGCTGATCACCGCGCCCTGGGCGATGGAGATCGAGGATGAGGAAAAATACCTGAAGGATCAAAAAGAAGCGGAAGAAAATACCCAACCGGTGTACCGGCCCAATGAAATGGTGGCGAACGACCTGATTAAAGATTTGGGCGAGGCGTTCACCTTCTTGCGGGAAGCGGTCATTTCTTATCAGGATGTAAACGTCCGGGTGGACAGGTTGCGGGAGCACCATTTATTTGAGGAGCTGCCGGACAGCGTTCTGGCCTCTTTAGTCGAATCCAGATCCGCCGATATCAATAATGCGGAACAGACGGCGATCGTGACCATCATCGGGAATGTACGGAATGTGGATACCGGCGCGCGGACGGAGGCGGATATCCCGGTATTGATTGACCGCCTGAGAGCGGAGATTAATCAGTCGTCATTGTCTTCGGAAAACAAATCCTTTTTATTGAATTTTTCAGAAAAAGAGATCAATCAGCCGACCCTTCAGATCGACCGGGAAGTTACGGAAAAATTGGCGCAAGCGAACAGGGAAGCGGTTAGTAAGACGGTTGTTTACTATAAAGCCAATCAGAAAATCATTGGTCCGGGCGAGATCGTCGATGATTTAACGCTACGGGTTTTGGAAAAATACGGAATCATGGGGAGCAGTTCTTCCTGGCGGACAGCCGGAGGATTGAGCCTGATTATTCTGGTGGGGATGGCCGCGATTATTGTCTATGCCTATCAGTATAAACGCGGCATTTATCAATCGACCCAAAAGATGATATTGATCGGTTTGCTGATGCTGCTGGCGTTGTTTATCGGGAAAGGACTGGCCTCCCTCAATCTGGGTGAGCAGATGAATTCCCTGACGGGATTTTTGATTCCGGTCGCCTGGGCGACGGCGTCGATTGCTATTCTCGTGGATGAGGATATCGCTTTTTTAGTCGCTTTTATTCTGGCGGTGTTTTCCGGGCTGTTGGTGGATCCCATGCTGACGAACGCGATTGGCTTACAGGTAGGAATCGTCGCTTTATTTGGCGGCGTCACCGGGGTTCACGCCGTGTCGCAATTGAGTCAGCGTTCCGATCTGGCCAGCGCCGGCTTATTTGTTTCCGGAATGAACGTGATCACCATCAGCGGCATTGCGCTGGTCATAGGGATGCCGCTGACGACTTGGGCGGTCGCTTTATTACTGGGCGTGATCAACGGGGTAGCTTCATCGGTTTTGAATATTGGCACCCTGCACTGGCTGGAATCGGGCTTTCATATTACCTCCGCCGTCCGCTTATTGGAACTCTCCAATCCGAATCACGTGCTGTTGAAAAAGCTGCTGATAGAAGCGCCGGGAACCTATCATCACAGCATTTTAGTGGGCAATCTGGCCGAAGCGGCGGCGGAATCCATACAAGCGGACGCCGTCCTGGTGCGGGTAGGCGCTTTATACCACGATATAGGGAAACTGAAGAGGCCGTATTTCTTCATTGAAAACCAATTTTCTTCGGATAACCCCCACGATAAGATTGCGCCGACCCTGAGCAGCCTGATCATTATTTCTCATGTCAAGGACGGCTTGGAAATGGCGAAAGAATACAGTCTGCCGGCGCCCATTCAAGACATTATCAGACAACATCATGGAGACAGTCTGGTCAATTTTTTCTATTACAAGGCGAAAGAGGAAAATGAGGACATCCCGGAAGAGGCCTTTGTGTATGAAGGGCCGCGCCCGCAAAGCAAGGAAGCGGCGCTGGTCTTTCTGGCGGACAGCGTGGAAGCCGCCGTGCGTTCCATGAAACAACCGACGCCGGGACGTATCGAAGGCTTGGTTCGCAAGCTGATCAAGGATAAACTCAACGACGGGCAGCTGGATCAGTGCGATCTCACCTTCCGGGATCTTGACCGGATTGCGATCGCTTTTGTTCGCGTATTAAGCGGCATTTTCCATTCGCGGGTAGAATATCCGGAGCTGCCCGGTCAGCGGCAGCGCGCTTTCTTGCCGGAAAACGCGGCGACGATAGAGGCGGAGCAAGAGGAGGCTGAAGAAGCCGCTGAAGAGACTGGTGACGAGGCCGCTGAAAACGGAGAAACGGAAACGCTGATACAGGATGAAGAATTGGAAAAAAATGAAGAGCAGGGAGAAGATCCGGCGGCGGAGCCGTTGAAGCGCGAAG